>DCTG01000126.1 GCA_002329245.1 Clostridiales bacterium UBA1446 | reverse complement strand
GCGGTCGGCATCCCCGTCAAAGGCTAGTCCGATATCGTATCCGCCTTCCCTTACAATGCGGGAGATCGTTTCCAAATGCGTGGAGCCGCAGCCGTTGTTGATATTGATTCCGTCGGGATCGACAAAGTAGAAATCCGCCTGCACCGGCAGATTCTGAAAGAGTTTTGGCGCCGTGGCGGCGGCCGCCCCGTTCGCGCAGTCCACCGCGATTTTCAGATTGCGGATGCTTCCTTCCGGCACCGTGGACAGCAGGTGCTCCACATAAAGCCCGCTTTGCTGCCGGTCCGCAAAAATAACCCGCCCGATTTCGCCGTC
The DNA here is from genome assembly GCA_002329245.1 of Clostridiales bacterium UBA1446. Lineage (GTDB taxonomy): Bacteria > Bacillota > Clostridia > Oscillospirales > Oscillospiraceae > UBA1446. The sequence continues at coordinate 8,729 of DCTG01000126.1, read as the reverse complement.
CGTTTTCACCGGGAGCGGCCGGTTGGATAAAACCAGTTCTTCGATCCGCTCCTCCAGGGCGTCGAAAAGCTTGAACCCTTCCCCGTTGAATATTTTGATTCCGTTATGTTCATAGGGGTTATGCGACGCCGAAATCACGACACCCGCGTCCGCGCCGTTTCTCTTTGTCAGATAGGCCACCGCGGGCGTGGGGACGACACCTAAGTGGAGCACATCGGCACCGGCCGAGCAAAGTCCCGCCATGAGAGCGGCTTCCAACATATCCGAGGATATGCGCGTATCCTTCCCGATTGTGAAGGTTGTTCTGCCGTGTTTGAGTTCGCCCATGACGATTGCGGCTGCCATACCGACCCGAAAGGCAATCATGGCGTCGAGGTCCCGGTTTACCACGCCCCGGATTCCATCCGTCCCGAATAATTTTCCCATGGATATAATTTCTCCCTAAAATTATGTGATTGTCGAAAGGATATATGAGCTTCCGCCGAGCTACAATTCCATTTGGCCGAAATACTCTATGTTCAGATGCTCATACGCTTTCCTCGTAACGCATCTGCCGCGCGTGGTCCGTGTGAGGAACCCCTGCTGCATCAGATAGGGCTCATAAACGTCTTCCAACGTAACCGCCTCTTCGTTGATGGTGGCCGCCAACGTATCCAGCCCCACAGGTCCGCCCCCGTAATGCTCAATAATGCTCCTGAGCATTCTGCGGTCTACCGCGTCAAGTCCGGCCTGATCCACCTCCAGGGAAAAAAGCGCCTCGTCGGCAATTTTGCGCGTGATGACGCCGCCGCCGCGCACCTGCGCAAAATCACGCACGCGGCGCAGGATTCGATTGGCGATGCGGGGCGTTCCGCGCGACCTGGAAGCTATTTCGACGGCGCCGTCCGTTTCGATCGGCACGTTCAGGATTCCCGCGCTGCGTGTGACAATCTCCGTCAGCTCCTCCACCGTATAGAGCTCCAGGCGAAGCGACACGCCGAACCGGTCGCGCAGAGGAGAGGAAAGCTGCCCTGCCCTTGTTGTCGCGCCGATCAGCGTAAATCTTGGTAGGTCCAGCCGGATGGAATTCGCGGACGGGCCTTTCCCGATGATGATGTCAATCGCGTAGTCCTCCATGGCGGGGTAAAGAACCTCTTCCACCGCACGGTTAAGGCGATGGATTTCGTCCACAAAGAGGATGTCGTTTTCCTGCAGATTCGTCAGCAGCGCGGCAAGATCTCCCGCCTTTTCGATCGCGGGTCCGGAGGTGATGGGGATATTCACACCCATTTCGTTGGCAATAATGCCCGCCAACGTGGTCTTGCCAAGGCCGGGCGGACCGTGCAGCAAAACATGATCCAGCGCTTCGCCCCGCATCTGCGCCGCCTGGATAAAAACCGAAAGATTCTGCTTTGCCTTCTCCTGTCCAATGTATTCCGCGAGAAACCGCGGCCGGAGAGAGTGTTCCACAGCGTCTTCCGGCAAGAGCGTCGCGGATACAATCGGCTCGTTTCGGTCCAGTTCCGGATTGGAAAAATCGATGCTCATTTCGTTCCTCCTAAGGCGGTGAGGGAAATCATCCGACGCGCTTTATCTTACCATTTTTTTCAGCGCCATTTTTATGATCTCTTCCAGCGGATGCGCCTCCGTATCGATTCCGCGCAGCGCTTCCGCCGCTTCCGCGGCGGAAAACCCAAGCACCGCAAGCGCGGCCGAGGCCTCCCCGGCTTTGCTCTGAGGAGAGGATGCCGCTCCCGGCGACGATACGGGTCCTCCCGGAATCTGTTCCTTGGCTATCTTGTCTTTCAGTTCCAAAATAATGCGCTGCGCAATCTTTTTCCCAATCCCCTGCGCCGAGGTCAAGGCTTTTTCGTCTCCCGTGATGACCGCCATCGCAAGGCGCTCCGGGGTACAGACGGAGAGTATGGAAAGCGCGGCGCGCGGCCCGACGCCCGAGATTCCAAGCAGCAGCTTAAAGCAGGACAGTTCATTTTTCGTTGAGAATCCATACAGGTCGAAGAGATCTTCCCGCACATGCAGATAGGTATACAGCGTCGCCTCTTCCCCCACTTTCAGGGAGGCTAAGGAGCTGCCCGTCGTATTGCAGGCATAGCCGACGCCACCGCAGTCGATCACCGCAAGGTAGGGTTCCAACGAGGCAACCGTGCCTTTGAGATAATAAAACATAGGTTCCCGCTTTCCCGGACGCGCATTTCTAGTATAGCGCGCCGACGTTGTATTTCTGTCAGATTCAGACCGAGGAATTTTCTCTGCGCAGCAAGGAGGTCGCGCAGCGTCCGTGGCACAGCGCGACGGCCAGCGCGTCGGCGGCATCGTCCGGCCGAGGAATGTCCTTCATCTTCAAGAGCCGCTGCGTCATTTTCATAACCTGAAGTTTTTCCGCCCTGCCGTAACCCGCCACCGCCTGCTTAACCTGCAACGGCGTATATTCGAACACCGGGAGGCCGCATTTTTCCGCGGTCATGAGTATGACGCCCCGTCCGTGCGCCACGGCGATGCCCGTCGTAACGTTCGTGTTAAAAAAAAGCTCCTCGACGGCCAGGCAGTCCGGCTGAAACTGTACGATCAGCGACTCAAGGTCGTTTGCGATCTGTAATAGCCGGGAAGCAAGCGGAATGCCGGGAGGGGTCGTGATGACGCCGCAGCGAAGCATCGACTGTTCCATGCCCCGGGACGAGATAAGGCCGAATCCGATTGTGGCAATCCCCGGATCAACGCCAAGAATGATCACCGGCCCTCCCCCTTTTCCCGCGCGTCAAATTTCTCCCGAATATTGTAGCATACATTGAAAAAAAAGCCAACGAAATTTGGGCGGCTATTGAAGCCAATCCGCAGTTCCGGTATAATGCAAACAATAAAATATTGTAATAAGGAGGCAGCCATGAAGCAGATCATCCACGCCGCCGGCGCACCGGCCGCCATCGGACCTTATTCTCACGCCATCCGGTCCGGCGGATTTCTTTTTACCTCCGGCCAGATCCCCATCTCCCCCGCCACGGGCAAACTCGCAGGATCTGATATCGAAACGCAGACCAATCAGGTGTTTGATAACCTGAAAGCCGTTCTCGCGGCCGCCGGGGCCGATTTCGAAAACGTGGTGAAAGTCACCGTATACCTTGCGGACCTGAAAGATTTCGCAACGGTGAACCGCATCTATGCCGAACGCTTCGGAAACGAGCCTCCGGCGCGCACCTGCATCCAGGCGGGCGCTTTGCCGTCCGGTGCTCTGATTGAAATGGACCTGATTGCCGCGCTTCCGGAATAACACCATACAACCATAGAAAGANNACGGGTTCTTTCTTATGATACGGATATATAATCCCCAATCCACATCGGAATGGCTATGCCCGCGGATGGCTCTTTTTATAGACGTCTTTCAGCTTCTGTTTGACCACCTGGCTGTATATTTGCGTGGAGGAAATGTCCGCATGCCCCAACATCTCCTGAATGGAGCGAAGGTCGGCTCCATTTTCCAGAAGGTGCGCCGCAAACGAGTGCCGGAGGGTGTGCGGGGTGATTTCCTTATCAATGTTCGCCTTTTCCTGATATAGCTTGATGATTTTCCAAAATCCCTGCCTGGACATGCGCTCGCCGTTTACATTGACAAAAAGCGCAAGCTCCATTTGATCCTGCACCATTTGCGGCCTGACTTTTTCCAGGTATTCCGAAAGGGCGCGGATCGCCGCCGGATAGAGCGGTATCACGCGGGATTTCTTTTTGCTGGTGCATTTGAGCAGTCCCGCGCTTAAATTGAGGTCACTTACATTCAGCTCGATGAGCTCGCTGACCCGGATCCCCGTCGCGTAGAGCAGTTCCAGCATCGCGCGGTCACGATATCCTTTGAAGTCGGTGCATTCCGGCTGCTCCAAAAACAGCTCCACTTCCTTACTGGACAGAATTTGAGGGAGCTTTCGCGAGGGTCTTTTCGGGGAGACTTCTTTTGCCGGATTGCAATTGACATAGCCGCATTGCAGCATGTAATTATAGAAGCTTTTCAAGGAGGCTATGGCGCGCATGACGGTCGGAACGGACTTTCCCCGCCCGATGAGCCATTTGGAGTAGCGCTCCACATCTTCCTTTTTAACCTGATCGAGCGCAAGGTCGCCGGATTCCGTCATGCATGCCGAAAATTGCCGAACGTCACGCAAATAAGAACTGACCGTGTTTTCCGACGCATGCTTTTGATGGATCAAGAACATTTCATATCCGTTGATGTAATCCATTCCTCGTAACGTCCTTTACTTCCAATTCTCCGAGATCAGAAAGCGCCCCAGGCGGATGCAAGCCAATTGAGCAGCGGAGGCGCCGCAAAGCGGGAAAACAGCACATTGCAGGATAAGACCAAAAAACAGATTAAAAATCGGAGCGCAGCCCGGTTGTCGTACATCGGGTAACGTCCGTCGGTCGCCATACCCGCCAACACCCTTGCCGCCAAATACCCCTGTACGGCCAGAACAAACAGACAGGGAACCGTCAGCAGACAGGAAAACCCAAATACGCCCATTGCAAGCAACAGCCCCCCTCCCCCGAACATGTGGACAAAGGAAGCCGCGGCGAAGGCGAGAAAAAAACCCCGCACCGCCATGAGCAAAGGCATTAAAATGACGCCGAGCGAAGTAAATCCGAAGAGCGCTGCTATGAGCGCGTACCGGAAGCTATCCCAAATCAGAGAAAAAATAGAAGGGGTTGAGACCTCGCCGGCCACGCCGGCTGCCAAATACCCCCTGATATATAGGGCAAGACTGTCGTTTGCGCCGCCGCCCACCCTTGCGGCGGTCAAACAGCCAAGAAGCCCTCCTGCCATAAAAAACAGCGCCAGCAGAATTGTCGCGGAGATCTCGCTGTTACCGGGTACGTTCCGGATCTTCGCCAAACGCGTTTTCATCGTAGTATCCACCTCTCATACACAAGGTATGAGATTGCGGATCAATTTATGTGGACAACTTTACCTGAGGAAATCTTCTACTTTCCAATCTCGAGCGCACGTTTGGTGCATCTTCTCATCGCTTCGTCGATCAGACGGTCAAATTCCATTTCGTCAAAGGCGGTCAGGGCGGCAAGCGTCGTTCCGCCGGGAGAACAGACCATATCCGTGAGCTCGCTTGCGCTCTTTCCGCTATGTAAAAGCATCTGCGCCGCTCCCTCCATGGTCCGCGCCGCCAAGCGCAGCGCAACCCCGGAATCGATCCCCTGCCGCACGGCGCTTTTTACCATCGCGTTGGCCATACGGAAAAAATAGGCCGGGCTCGACCCGTTTACTCCGATCACCGCGTTCATGAGACCATCCTCAATACACGCCACCTCTCCGGCGGCGGAAAAGATGGAAATCGCGGCCTGATAGAGATTCTCCGGAATCTCACCGCGCGGTGTCACCGCAGAAGCGCCATATCCCAGCAGAAGCGGCGTATTCGGCATGACGCGGATAATGTGAGCCTCGTCGGAATATTTTTTCAAAAATTCACGCGATACGCCCGCGGCAATGGAAATCAGGCATTTCCCCTTCAGAAAGGGAGAAATCTCTTCCATTACCGTATCCACAGTCTGTGGTTTCACCGCCAACAGCACAAGGTCGGACGCCTTCACCACCGAACAATTGTCATCGGCGACTTTGACGCCGAGGGCCTTATGGGCGCTGAGCATTTCCTGTTCAATTCCGCGTACCGTAATCTGTTCCGGCGGGATAAGATCCCGCTTCAGAACGCCTGTGATAATCGCATAGGACATATGCCCCGCGCCAATCACGCCCAAATTCAGGGGACCAAGCGACGTCCGATTTACCAGCAAAATCCTAGTTTCATCCTTTCAGTCTTGGGTGCATTGGAAAATTTACATTACTCAATATAATCCTTTCTTACGAAGCTGACAAGCATGAATTCATATTTTGTTCATTTTTGTGGATTATGACAGGATATTATGTAAATTTTATTATGTAAACTATCAATATGACACAGGGGCCGCGGCAATGCCGCGGCCCCCGATAATCTATATATTGTGTATGATCTTTATTCAGCGTATATATTTAGTGTTTCGCTCTGATACACGATAGGGGATTATGTCGCCGGGGAGAATTGTCGGCACTTCATCGCTTCTTTTTCGGCGGAACTGCGCCAAGGATGCCGGACAGGGCTCCTCCGCACAGAGCACCGCACAGAAGACCGACTCCTCCCTCCTCCGGACCGAAGCTTCCATATAATACGGCGCCGGCCATCAGGATCATCAGATAGAGCAGCGCCCCCGTAAAGATTCCCACAAGGAGCGTTCGAGACCGCTGCTTACCGACTGCGACCAGGCCGCCGAGAAGGCCCCCGATGCAGCAGCCGGCTATGGAAAGCTGATACATCAGGTCTTCCCCAATGAGCCCGAATGAAATCGCAGCCGCGGAGGCGAAGAGAAAAACTATGCAGACAATGAGCCCCATAAGCGCGCCGATCAGAACGTTTATCATGGCGTGAATCAGATTCGGGGCTCGTTCTTCCTCGATCTTCCGCATATAAACAACCTCCCTGCATATGACTGTTCCATCATATGCAGGGAGAATGCTTGTCATTCCAACGTTATTTCTGTTCTTCCACCACCTGGGCGGTTTTAGTGGAAATTGCCCAACGCATAATCTCCACCCGAACACGGTCCGCGCCTGTTTCGATTACCAGCGAATCTTCCTTCGCGCTGACGACGATGCCGATGACTCCGCCGATTGTGATAATTCTGTCACCGACCGACACCTCGTTGCGCATCTGCGTCAACTGCTTCTTTCTCTTATTCTCCGGCCGGATCATCAGAAAATAGAAGACGGCGATAATCAAAATAAACGGCAAAAAAGTGCTGAATTGTTCCAACATAGTTCCTCCCCATAAATCACATCATTTGTATTGCCTCAGCAGATGGTCATTATTATATGAAACTTCCTCCTATTTTGCAAGTATTTTTCCGCAGCGCATGGATACGGACGATTCCTATGAGATGAGAATCAAATTGGCGGCGTTCTATCCTTGATAATTTTCCATTTCGCATTATAATCAAGTTGAAAGGGGTGCTTCGCATGGAACATATTGTAACCGTCGCCGTCGTGAATTTCCATCCGGTATGGGGCGATAAAAAGCGCAATCTCGAGCGCATCTGCGGCTATGTGCGCTCCTGCGCCCGCCGGGGCGCGGATATCATCGTGCTTCCGGAGACCGCTCTGAGCGGATATTCCGACGACCCGAATCCCGTCCGGGAAGAGAAGATGCATCAGCGTCTTGCCGAATCCATACCGGGTCCCGCTTCCGAGGCAGTGAGCGCCTTGGCAAAGCAGTACGGCGTTTATGCCGTGTTCGGCATGCCGGAGCGGGACGGGAAACAGGTATACAATTCCGCCGCAGTCTGCATGCCGGACGGCGCCGTAAAAAGGTATCGGAAGATTCATTTGCCCGGAGATGAAATCAATTGGGCGGAGCGGGGAGAAGATCCCTTGCTCTTTCATACGCCCTGGGGTCCCGTGGGCGTTGGCATCTGCTACGATGTCTTCGAATATCCGGAGCTTGCGCGGTATTACCGCGCGAAAGGCGCGCGTCTTCTGCTCAATCCCTGCGCGGTGCCGACGAAAGTAGGCACCCAGCACCAAAACAACAGTATACGGGCCGCCGTCATCTCTTCCCAACTGTACATTGCAAGCGCCAATATCTTCGGCCCGGACGCGGACCTTCTCTTCCAGGGAGCCTCCGGCATCTTGGGACCGGGAGACCTGCAGGCGGGATACGCGCAGTATGCGGGGAAACCCTTCGGCGCGGAAGGCGCCAACCAGGGCGACGCATACTTCGCAACCATTGATCTGAGCTATACCCAGCAAACGGGCATCTCCGACATGTTCGAAGGGGGACCCCGAACCGGAGAACCCGACTGGAGACCCGATCTCTACCGGCGCTGGCTGAAGGACATTTGTGACGATCCGGCCTGGCAGGCCAAGTTCCGCAAGAAATCAGAGTAATGTCCCCTAATTTGCGGACAAAATTGCGGTATGGCGGTTATCCGGTCATTCTCGCCTCGAGGCAGCTTTTTTTCTCCCGGTAAAATTCCCCGAACCGCTCTTCCGCAAGCGCCTTGCGTATCTGCGCCATCAGTTCGTTGTAAAAATACAGGTTGTGAAGCACGGAAAGGCGCAGCGCCAATATCTCTTCCGCCTTGAACAGGTGGCGGATGTAAGCCCGGGAATAATTCCGACAGGTCGGGCAGGCACAGTCCGGATCAATCGGCCGGTCATCCCTTTTGTAGGCTTCGTTTTTCAGATTCATACTCCCCCGCCAGGTGAAAATCCGGCCGTGCCTTGCATTGCGAGCCGGCAGGACACAATCGAAGAAATCAATTCCCCGCAGCACGCCCTCTAAAATGTTTACCGGCGTTCCCACCCCCATCAAATAACGGGGCTTCTCCTTCGGCATATATGGCTCCACCCGGTCGATAATATGGTACATGGTTTCCGCCGGCTCTCCCACGGCAAGGCCGCCAATCGCATAACCGTCGAGGTCTATCTTTCGGATCTCCTCCATATGCCGGACCCGCAGATCCTCATACGTTCCTCCCTGGTTGATCCCGAAAAGCATCTGCTTCGGATTTACGGTTCCCGGCAGGCTGTTCAAACGCTCGTGTTCCTCTTTGCAGCGCCAAAGCCAGCGAAGCGTGCGCGCGCAGGACTGCTCCACATACTCGTAGGGCGACGGGTTTTCCACACATTCGTCAAAGGCCATGGCGAT
>DCTG01000179.1:4681-5853 GCA_002329245.1 Clostridiales bacterium UBA1446 | reverse complement strand
GTCGAGCGCATACTCAAACCGCATCACCGGCGACCCGCTGTTTGCCGACGCCACAAGCGGAGATTACCGTTTGAAATCGGCCGCAGGCAGATGGAACGGGAGTACGTGGGTCACGGATGCTGTCACGAGTCCCTGTATCGACGCTGGTGACCCGGCTTCCGCCTATGCTAACGAACCGATTCCAAACGGCGGACGCATCAACCTTGGCTGCTACGGCAATACGGCGGAAGCGTCAAAATCGGCAGGCGGCTCACCGCCCGTTGCGACCTACACAATCACCTATAATAATAATGGCGGCAGCGGCTCCATGACACCCGGCACGGCCACGGCGGGAACGCCCTTCGCGCTTCCGTCCTGCACCTTTACCGCGCCCATTAACAAGCAGTTTAAAGAGTGGGCTATCGGTTCAGCCTCGGGGACAAAAGTGAACGCGGGCAATACGCATACCTTTACGGAAGATACGACAGTGTACGCGATATGGGAGGATGTTTCAACCACTACCTATACTATCATCGTATCAGCCAGCCCCGCGGCGGGAGGCACAGTCAGCGGCGGCGGTAGTGTTGATACGGGTACGTCTGTTACGGTAACGGCAACAGCTAATGCAGATTACCGATTCGTAAAATGGACAGAAGGCGGTACACAGGTAAGTACCAGCGCAAGCTATACCTTCAACGCCACTTCAAACCGTACCCTTGTTGCGATTTTTGAGAGTACCACACCGTATGATCCTCCAACTCCACCTGTAACTCCACCCGCGCCTGTCACCGAGGTCAACAGCGGCGAGAGCGTCACCACAGTTAATATCGAAAGACTTATCTCGGAGGGAGAATCGCTGACCGTTGAGGGCGAGGATGGCGCAAAGCTGGTATTTGATACCGAGGCACTTAAGGGCATCAGCGACCAGGCTGGCGATAGCGTCAAGGTGAAGTTAGCAGACGTGTCGGATGAATATCAGCAGACTCATCCCGATAAGCTGGTGTTCTCCCTGACCGTCAGCTCCGGTAATAAGGTCATCACAGACTTTGGCGGCTCCGTTGCGGTGTCCCTGCCTTATGAATTGAAGGAGAGCGAAACGGCGGACAATGTAACGGTATGGCATCTGACGGAAAGCGGCGTTTTGGTCGCAATCCCCTGCACTTATGACCCGGCGACCAAGCTGGTGAGCTTTA
>DCTG01000179.1:4166-4653 GCA_002329245.1 Clostridiales bacterium UBA1446 | reverse complement strand
TCAGCGAAAGCGATTGGTTCTATGATGCTGTGCGATTCGTCCACGAAAACGGCCTGATAGTCGGCACCGGCGGCACGGCCTTTAGCCCGCAGGCCAATACCTCACGCGGCATGATCGTCACCATCCTGTATCGGCTTGAAGGAACCCCCGGGGCAGGTGCCAATACCTTCAGCGATGTTGCGGCAGGCAAGTATTATACGGATGCCGTCGCATGGGCGGCTGAAAACGAGATTGTTAGCGGCTACGGCGACGGAAAGTTCGGCCCGGAAGATGCCATCACCCGTGAGCAGATGGCGGTGATCCTGATGAATTACGCCAAGTTCAAGGGCTACGATGTGTCCATGAGCACCGATCTCTCCAAGTACACAGACGAAGGTTCTATCTCAAGCTGGGCAAAGGATGCTATATCCTGGGCCAACGCCGCTGGCCTCATCCGGGGCGACAGCGCGAAGCTAACCCCCGCAGGTTATGCCGAGCGGTGCCAGGT
>DCTG01000179.1:0-4143 GCA_002329245.1 Clostridiales bacterium UBA1446 | reverse complement strand
GGACGCAAAGCTATAGGGTCTAAGACGCTGTAAGGCGTTACGATAGCCTGGTTGCAAGAAATGCGAAATAGCCTGCCCTTTTTTTCAGAGGGCAGGCTATTTTTGTACCTGACAGTATATAACCGGGTTATTGCCAAAAAAAGTGGCAATAACTAAATATCCTCGGTTTTATCGGTGTAGGCGAAAACCTCAAGCATGGCTTTTGCCGCCTTACGCGCTCTTCGGTCACAGATATGGATTAGACGGATAATCTGATTGGTTTCTCGGACTTCCTCGGTATTGTCGAGTTTTCTCTCCGGGTAGGCCAAAAGATCCGCAGAGATTCCGATTGCGCGTATCAAACGAAGCAACACCTTCGCGCTGGGCATTCGTTGCTCATTTTCAATGGCAGCCAGGTGTCTTACACCGATTTTGGCTCTTTCAGCGATTACTTCTCGGGTATATCCCGCTTTTTCCCGTTGGCGCTTGAGTATTTCACCCAGCTTGTCCGTTAATACTTCGTCATCTTTTATAGCCACTGGTAGTTCACCTCCCTAGTATATATTTTAATAGGGGGTGGCATTCCCCGGAATGTCGCACCAGTAGCTAAAAATAAGTACTTGCGGTACCAAGATATGCTCGACTTGCCATTCGTTTCTTAAAAAAAACGGCTGGTACGGCGGGTATATTGTTGTGCCTTAAACACCCTCCTTCCAGACGGGAAAGAGGGCTTTATGTGTTGGTATAACGGATTGCTGCTCACCATGAGCAGTCGGGAGTAGTTTGACGAGGACAAGTTTTCTGCTCGGCAACGATGGCTTAACTTTTCAAATCTGCTCAATTGGGCTGATGAATACGCACATCCCGGACATGATGCACCAGTTCTATATAACACCTACTGTGAGCACAAAAGCGCGCGACCGAAAGATGATCGGTTGCGCGCTTTTGTATTCAAAGTATCTTTGTCATCAGTTGGGTGCCGCAGCCCACCTCTCCAATCTGAATTTCCTTAAAAAATTCAGATTGGAGAAAGGACAATGTTTGATAATGCAAATCCATATACCCTGCGGACTGAGGTTTTCGAGGGTATGACACGATATTTTATTTCCTTTATGGATGGACAAACCATCCTGCGGGAAACCGAGGTATCCCGCCCCGTCTATCTGGAGTTTTTGCGTTTTGTGAAGACCGAGCGCAATCTGCGCCGCTGGGACGAGCGGCACACTGAGCAATCTGATCTGACTGACGAATCGCTTTATGACCGCGCTTTGCACAAGCCAAAAAGCGTTGAGGACGCAGCCTTTGACAGTCTGCGGAATGAGAAGCTGCGGCTGGCTATTCAGGACTTGCCTGAAATACAGCGGCGGCGGTTCGTCCTGTACCATGAATTTGGCCTTACATACGAGCAGATTGCGGAAATGGAAGGTCGCCGCAAATCAGCAATATGTGAATCTGTCCTCCGGGCAGAAGAAAAAATCCGGGAGAAAATAAAAAATCTCAAAGACTAACCCGTACAAATTGTCCCTGACTGTGGAAACAGGTGAGAGGGTATTTTCTCTCACCTGTTCTCCATTTTCGGTGAATGGGTTGCACATTGACAATTTCATACCCATTCATCAGGCACTTTCCCATTGCTGTTGCGATGAGCATGAGCCACATTAGCGGTTGCGCCATGACTGCGCACAGAAACACGGAAACAAGGTCAACTATTACGATTTTGCTTGTTAGTCCGCTGTTCTGTGCGATGAGCGAGAAACCTCCGGCTATCAATACCGGGTTGCCCCCGGTATGGCGATGACAGGCAATGGGGCGATACTCCTGTCCAGTCACAGCCCCCCTTGACCGGGGGATCACGCAATGAGGGCAGCTTGGAGCGATCCTCGGAGGGGTGCAATTCCCGTGGAGCGGATTAGCAGACCGCCGCCTGATGACTTCCCTATGTCTTGGGGTGTCGAGGACAAATAAAGGCATTTCATATATACCAAGGCGCAAGTCCGGTCATTTTACAGGGTTGCTATACCAAAGCCGAGTTTCATCAAAGACCGGGTTTGTGCTTTGGTCTACATAGGAGCTATTTTGCATGGAACGATCTCTCTCTTACATCGTCGCCCCCTGGGGCGCGGCACCAAGAATGCCGTTACAGAGCGGAATCACTGCAACCATGTCGAATATCATCCTACTATTTAGGTAAGGGCCGTGCAGAAAACAAAGGAAAGGAGCGCAGTAACATTTCAGATTATCATTAAATGTATATGGACAGCAAGGAAACCGTCCTACACCTTTTTTTGAAAAAAATGAGGAAAAGGACGAAAAGCTCTCTCCTACAAAGAAAAAACCGCCGTCCCATGAGAAACGGTGACGGCAGAAATCGAGGTGAACATATTTGCTCAAACTTTTCAGAAACAAGCTCTTTATCGGCGCAATGTGCCTGCTGATGGCCGGAGCGCTTGCGTTCGGGCTGCTGCCCCGGTTATACGGCGCACAGTCCGGCACAACGGAAATCGTAAAGCTCCGACAGACCGTGGAATACGGCACGGTCATTACGGAAGATATGCTAACCGTCGCAGAAATTGGCTCCTACGGCCTGCCGGATGCCGTTGTGACAGACAAATCCGAAATCATTGGCCTTGTTGCCGAAGGCACGACCTACGCCGGGGAATATCTCTGGCGCGAGCGCTTCATGACCCCGGATGCTTTCGAGGAAAGCAAGGCACAAAACAGTTACGGCCTATCTGACGGGACATATCTTCTGACCATCGCCCTGCCGTCCGAATCCTCCGGCCTTGCCGGTATTCTTCGCTCCGGCGATACCGTGGACGTTTACGGCTACACCGATGAAAGCGGCTCCGCCGTGGCAAGCGTTGCCCTGACCGCAGTTTCCGTATATAAGGTACTCAACGGCAAGCTCGTCTCTCTGGACGATTTGGACGCCGAACTTGCGGCAAATCTCGACGCCGATCCCGCAGACTACGACCTTGCCCCCGCCTATGTAGTTTTCACCGTAAACGAGCAGCAAGCCAAGGTACTGATCGGATTGGAAAAGGATGAATCCATGCACCTGATCCTGCGGGAAACGGAGGTGCGGCGATGAGCATTTGCCCGATTTGGGGCGCACCTCAGACCGGAAAAACCACTCTCGCGGTCAACCTTGCCTATGCCGTCAGCCGGGGCGATCAGTCCGTGTGCCTCATTTCCCCCGTGGCCTACAGCGAGCTTTCCGCATTTCTCGGCGTAAAAATCCCGGAGGAAAACAGCCTAAGCGCGGCGCTCCGGGGTGGTGCTCCCCTCCGGCAGACCGTATTCAAAGCGGATGAACTATTCTATGTGCTTGCAGCCCCTTCCGCAGCCAGCGCCCTTGACGGCGACTATTCCGGCGAACAGGTCAAAACGCTTTTGGAGCTTGCCCGGCTCACCTTTGATGTGGTGCTTGTGGATTGCCTGTCCGAAACAAACGACCTGTTTTCCGCTTGGGCGCTGAACCGCGCGGATAAGGTTTTTCTGTGCGCGGGCGGTCACACTTCCGGTGTCCTCTGGCACAGAGCCAACAAAAAGGCGTTGCAGGCGGCACAGAGCAAAACCCTGTATGTCGGCTCTGAGGTCATACCGGGCCTTGATTACACCGCCATGTATAAGCTCCTGAAATGTACGCCTGAAATAAAAATCCCATATATCCGCGAGGCTCCGCTTTTCCAGAACGAAAGGCGGCTTTTGTTTGGCCTCTCAGGGAGAAAGGGCCGGGCCTATGCCAAAGCAATCAATATACTCTACGAGGCGGTGAGCCTATGAGCATCACGGCGTATGAATACCTTTCTATCCTGCAAGCGACGCAGACGGCGCAGGAACAGAACGGCGGTGGCTTTGACTACCCAAAGCTCCTTGAAAACGTGCGCTCCATTATTGCGTCCAAGCACTCTCAGGAGCTTTCATCGGCTCTCGGCAGCGCAGACGCCGCCCAAACCCTGAAAACCCTCATTCTCAAATACTGCGTGGAGGCGCTGGCCGGATGCGCATTCGACCATGCGGCGCTTGTTGAGAAAATTTATCAGGACATGGCCGGGCTTGGCGTTCTTACGGATTATCTGCACGACCCGAATATAGAGGAAATTAACGTCAATGGCTACAACGTCGTTGAAATCAACTACCCCGATCATATCAAGTACCTGT
>DCTG01000081.1:9591-14951 GCA_002329245.1 Clostridiales bacterium UBA1446 | reverse complement strand
CCAACATCTCGGGCACAAAGATTTCGTTGTTCTTAAATTTTTCGCCAACAACGCTCATGGCTCCGATCATTCCCACATTGAGGATTTCCACCGGATCGCAGCCTTCGTTCAGCGCCTCTTCCACAAGGCCGGATACGATTTTTGCTTTTCCGTCTTCAATGGCAGCCGCAATTTCCTGGATTTTTGACATGGCACTCTACCTCCCAAATAATTTTTTCACCGAATGGCTCCGTATCCCTCGCTGGGCGTTATTTCTCCTTGACCGGTCCGAACCGGTCGTCCCGGTAAGCTGATATATATTCCATACAATCTTCATCCAGTCCAACCAATGCTTCCGCCGCATAGATAAGGCCCACCATATCGCGGTTGGTGGGGTCAAGGATGGCGCTGTCCATGCCGGCCTGAATGGCAAGCACTAAAAAAGCCTGGTTGATCGCCTTGCGGACGGGCAAGCCGAACGAAATATTGGAAAGACCGCTTGTGATATGTATATCGGGCTTCCTCTGCCGGACCGCCTTGGTAACCTCGGCAAAGGTGGTCAGCGCCCCCTGGTCGGTTGCCAGGGCGACGGCCAAAGGATCGATATAAAGCCGGTCGGCGGAGATTTGAAACTCTTCCGCGCGTTTTAAAGTCGCCTCAAACACCTCGAGCCTGCGCTCCGCCGTACGGGGAATCCCCTTGCCGTCGCACAGGAGCGCGACGCATCCCCATCCGGTCCCCGCGATTTGGGGGAATACCACGTCGATTTTATCGCCCTCCAAGGAAACGGAGTTGATGATCCCGGGTTTTTTGCAAAAGGGCATCGCCGCGACACAGGAGCGCGGGCTGGGACTGTCGATGCAGATCGGCACGTCGGTCACTTCCTGCACCAGGTCAATCAGCCATTTGAGGGTTTCGACCTCCCTGCTCTCCTCCACGGAAGCGCACACGTCCAGATAATCGGCCCCAGCCTCCGCCTGTATCCGCGCAAGATTCCGAATCCAGTCCGCGTCGCGCGCGGCAATCGCTTTTCCCACCGAGGGAATGGAGCCGTTGATTTTTTCTCCGATGATAATCATAAAGGCATCTCCTTATCGGCCGCTTTCTTCGTTTCGGCTTCGCGAATGGCGATCACCCGATTTCGCCGCGGAAAGCACGGGCGGGAGACCGCACGCTTCAGCCGAGGGCGTTGGAGTCCCGAAGGACGAGAACTTTCTTACTCTAACTTAACATCAGAATACCAAATTGTACTATAAAAATTTTTCGATTTTTGGTATTTTTATTTTTTGCCCGGTTTCTCAGGCGGAAACGAATTTTTTTTGTGAAAACCGCCAAAATAGCGTTCCCTGATTCTCCGGCTCCCGTCCGCCGCCCTGAAAGCGGCAGGCTGCGCCGCCCCAGTATAATAGACGCCGATTCATTAGCAAATATAACCATATTATAGAACAAAAAACGGCTTTCGGCTATAGCCGAAAGCCGTTTTTTCACATTTGGATTCCCCTATCCCGCTTTGAGCGGGCGGCGGAATTTCGCGCCGGGGATGCGCGTCGTCACAGCGGCCACTCCGAAATCACAATCTCCGCGACCTTTTTGCTAAAGAGCGCGGCGACCGCTTTGGCGGCGTCATAAAACACCACGAGGGTGAACCCCGCGAACGCGATGCCCATGATAAAGTAGAACGGATAGAGCGGAATGTACAGGCTGGCTGTCGTGGTGGCCATCGTCCGCATCACGACCGTCTGCTGGAAGGAAGCGACGTTCAGAATCAGCGATACGCCGAAGCCGAGCAGATTGGTAAGCGCCCACACAACCATCGGCAGGGGCCGCGGCAGCTTTCGCATGAAAAACGTCATGTACACAAGCGATTTTGTCTTTTGCGCGTAGGCGAAAGAGAAGAACACCGCCATTGTCATCAAAAGGCTGACCATTTCATACGAGCCTTTGATCGGAGCCGAAAAGACATATCTCAAAAACACATCGCACACGACGAGCAGCATCATAAGAAAGATTACGCCCGCGCTGATATAGGAGAGCGCCTTACTGCTCCGGGTCATTATCCGATCAATTTTTTCCACCTGAACACACCGCCTTACAGTTTGCCGAAGTATAGTTTCAGATTACGCGTACATCTCGTTGTATTTTGCGATCAGTTCCCTGCCCTTGTCGAAAATCGCCTGACCGTCGTACCCCTTGTCGTTCATCGCCTTAATCCAGATCCCGTAAACGCTTTCCGCCGCCGCTTCCCACTCTGCCTTCATCTTTTCGGGCATCGGCACGATTTCACAGCCTGCGTCGCGGCAGATCTGACGGGTCTTTTCATCTTCTTCACCGTAAATCCGGACAACATTTTCAATGTAATAGTCCGCGGATTCGTCCACGAGCTGCTGCAGGTCCGCCGGCAGGCCGTCGTACACATCCTTGCGCAGCACATAGAACAGCATGGACACGTTGGTGTTTACCTCGATAATCTCTTCGCAAAGCTCATACAGCTTGAGGGTCTTGATCTTGTCGTAGTCGTTCTGGCCGCCCGCGACAATATTCTTTTCGAAAGCCTCATACTGCTCGTTGGAGGAGATGGTGACCGGGGACGCGCCCACAGCGGTGTAGAAATCCGCGATGACGCCGCCGACGGCGCGCAGCTTCATACCTTTGAGCTGCGAGGATTCCCGAACTCCCGCTTCCTTCATGATAAGCACAACGGGGCTCGCGGTGTGCAGCACCACGGGGTGCAGTCCGTTTCCGTAGTAGGATTTATCCATATAGTCGGTTGTCTGAAGAAGGTCCATCAGCACTGAGGTTCCGACCTTGGCGTTGGCGATGCCCAACATCGGCAGAGTGACCACTTCGTCCACGGGGAAGGATCCGGGATAGAGGGCCTGGGCGCTCCAGAAGCCGTCGCTGATACCGGAGAGGCAGTTCGTCACGCAGTCGGCGATGTTGCCGAGCGTTGCGTTGTGGTAAACCTCAAGGTTCAGCCGTCCGCCGCTCTGTTCCGGCAGCCATTTCGCGAGCAGGTCGAGCGTCATGCTGGCGCCCGCGGTGGGAGGATTGGGGTCGTCAATCCGGAGGGTATATACCTTGTCGGGAGTTCCGGTATCTCCGGCGGGGGCGGTGGAGGCCGGTTCGCTTCCGGCGGGGGCGCCGCCGGTATCAGCGGGTGATTGGCTTCCTCCGCAGCCGGCTAACAGGGAGAAACATAACGCGGTTGCAAGAAATAAGGAAAGCCATTTCTTCATTTTCATTGCGTATTCTCCTTCAACTGATTTTATTTGGATGCCGGCTCAATCCCAAACCGGCATTATCCATACAGCAGGGTGGGCAGCCAGGTTGAGAGAATGGGGAAGGCGGCAATGACGAGGGTCATAATGAGAAGCGTCAGGCAAAACGGAACAATCCCCTTGTAGATGACCGGCAGGGTAAGGTCCTTCACCGCTCCGACCACGACGAAGATATTGATGCCGATCGGAGGCGTAATCGCGCCCAAGACCATCACCATCGCAATGATGACGCCGAAGTGAATCTTGGAGTATCCTAAATTGAGGATGATCGGCAGGAAGATCGGCACGGTCAGCAGAATGATGGACAGGCCGTCCATAATGCAGCCTAAAAACGCATATAGCAAAATAATGAGGGTCATTACCACAAAGGGAGAAACGTTGAGGCCGCTGACAAAGTCCGCCAATTGAACGGGCAGACGGGTGATGGTCAGAAAATAGCCGAACACGTAAGCGCCCAACAGCATGGTAAACACCATCGCGGTGGATTTTGTCGTTTCAATCAGACAATTCCACAGGCTCCGCCAGGTCAGCCGCCTGCGCAGAGCCGTAAAGACCATCGCCAAAAACGCGCCTGCCGCCGCGGCCTCGTTGGCGCTGAACACGCCCGAGAACATTCCGCCGATGACGGCGATAAAGAGAAGCAAAACAGGGATCAAGCCTTTCAAGGCCCTGATTTTTACCGACAGAGGATAGCCCTGGACGGGAGGCGCATACTCCGGGCGGATACGGCAGATGATCATGACGGCAACGCAGTAAGCAAGCATCAGCAGAATGCCGGGAATCACGCCCGCCGCGAAGAGCCGCCCGATGGATTCCTCCGCGATGATTCCATAGAGGATAAAACCGGTGCTTGGGGGAATCAGATAACTGAGCGTGCCGCCCGCCGCCACACTGGCGGAGGATAAGCCGTCGTGATACTTGTACTTTCTCATTTCAGGCATGGCTATGGTTGCGAAGGTAACCGCGGTGGCGGCGCTGGCACCGCAGATGGCGCCAAACCCGCCGCAGGCCGCGATGGTGGCCATGGACAACCCGCCTCTTGTTTTACTCAGCCATTTGTCGGAAGCGTCGAACAGACCGCTGCTCATCCCCGAATCGTAGGCAAACATCCCCATCAGAACGAACAGAGGCACCACGGAAAGGCTGTAGGAGGAGGCGTTGGTATAGGGCACCGTACGCATGACTCCCATCGCCGTATTAAAAGAGGTCATATAGGCAAACCCTAAAAACCCGATAAAGAACATCGCCAAGCCNNAAGCCGATATTCATTCCGAGAAATATAATACCGATCATTAAGGCAATGCCGAGGATTCCCACCACTATTGGACTCATTGTATCTCCCCCGCTAAACCAATTTTGCTTTCTATTTCAAATCCGCATGCGAATTAAAAATAGAGCCTGCTTTGAAGTCTGATCTCATCGCTTATGGTCTCATAGACACCGGGATAGATGCTTTCCGCGCCGCCGTAGGTGATACATGGAATAAAACCGCCGGCGGGCGCGTATTCGTTGCAGGCCCGCCGGACCTCGCCCCGCACCACGTCCTCCTTCCAGTCAACCCGGTCAATGAGGCCGGCGTCCAGGCCGCCCATCAGCAGCATTTTGCCCCCGAGGTTTTTCTGGATTCCCGTGATATCGTTGGAGGGCAGCACGCCCTGCCAGACCTGAATCCCGATTTCCGCCATATCACCGGTGATGGGGGTGAGATAGGAGTCGGCATGGTGCAAAACGAGGACGCCCCGTCCCCTGACATAAGCGTAGAGCTGCGCGTAGCGGGGTTTGAAGAACTCCCGCCAAATGTCCGCGCTCATGAAGAGGCGGTCCTTGGCGCCCCAGTCGTCATGGAATAAAATCGCTTCCGGGCCTAAATTGTCGATCATTTCGCGGACATACCGCATCCGCCAGGCCAATATGTAATCGAGCAGCTCGTGCACCGCCTCGGGCTCGAGAAGAAAATTCATCAGAGTATCCTCAAATCCCATTAAAAAGTGCAGCCGCTCGAATAAACCGGTGGATACGATGGTTGCGATGAACTGCTCCTTGCGGTCCACCTGCGCGGCCATATCCCGGACTTCCCGCCAGCTTTCGGCAGGAAGCTCCACG
>DCTG01000081.1:871-9559 GCA_002329245.1 Clostridiales bacterium UBA1446 | reverse complement strand
CCGCCTTCCAGCGGCAGGTGACGCCCCAGGAATCCTTTGTGTCCTGTCCGGGAATTCTTTTATCCATTTGACGCAGCGGATCCATGGTCAGAAAAGCGAATGGTTCGTACTGGTTTACAAAGCGTTCCGGTTTTCCCCCGTTCAGAAGTTCGAGAAAATTCTCCCGAGCAGAAAGCATCAGTACAGTCTCCCTTTTTCAGTTTTTTTAGTTCCACGGAACAAGCGAACCAGTCCGGGTCGGCCATGCAAACCTTAGCGCCGCTGCTTTGCCGGTTGAAAGCCGGCTATCCGGCAAACGGGAACGGCGCCGAAGAAGCTCCGGACATATATTCACATTAACCAGTATACCGCCTCGCATCCCCTCTTTCTTTGTAACATCCAACAATGCTGAAAAAAAATTTTTGTATACTCTTATAAAAAAGTTTCGCAATGTGATACAATGTCATTGCTTTTTCACAAAACGAAGCGTAAGGGTGATGCAATGTGCTCACGATGAATATCCTGCTGGAATACCTCAGCCGCTATGATCCGGTTTACGAGGGTACCGATCCCGCCGTCGGACTTTCGGGCGTCCGTCTGCTCTCGCCTTCCTGCAAACGGCTGGAAACCGGTTTTCTCTATTACTGCCCGATTTCGGATTTGCCGGACCGCGTGCAGGCCTATCCCGAATGCCAGTTCATTTCCTGCGCGGCCAACCGCGACGAGACCCGGGTTTTCCCGCGGACGCTGCTGCTGCGAAACGCCCCGGAGCCCGAACTGATCCTGAACGAGATTGCCGCGATTTTTGAACGCATCGCCCGGTGGGAAGCCCAAATGAGCGAGTCTATCATACAAAACAAGGGGATTCAGGATCTGCTGACGCTCAGCGAACCGATCATCGGATACCATATCGCGGTTTCCGACCCGTCGCTCAAACTGCTGGCCTATACGAAAGGCATCCCTCCCTATGATAAAACCTCCCAGCGCCTGATTGACTACGGCTATCATCCCGAGGCGAACATAGCGGACTTCCGAAAAATGCGCTTTTTTGAAAAATGGTCGAAGGAAACCTATTTCTGCTTCCGGGAACGCCAGGAGGACGACCGGAAATACATGACGGTGCTTAAATCCTTCAAGGCCAACGGAACTTACTCGGTGCTTGTGGTAATGACCTGTCCGCATACGCCCTGCTCCAAAGGAATGCTCGACCTTTTTGAAAAACTGATCGACCGGATCTCCTATTACGTCGACAGGGATTATCCGCCGAACAGCAGCAACAACTACGCCTACGAGTCCCTTTTTTTGGACCTGCTGGAAAAACGGCTGAGCAACAAGGACTCCATCGCGGAACGCTGCAATTTTTTAGGCATTCCCTATTCCGGCTCGTATTCCACCCTGAAATTCTCCTTCGAGGATTCCCCGAATACGCCCATTCGCCGGGTTTTGGACGACATCCTTTCCGAGCTGCCGCTGGCCAAGGGAATTATCCTTCAAGGCAACATCTTGGTTTGGAACACTTTTTCCAATCTCAATGAAAGCAACCGCAAACAGTCGCTGATCGCTCTGACCGAAAAGCTGGCGCCCATCATGCGCCAGTACGGAGCTTATTGCGGCATCAGCCCGCCGTTCTTTGAGATGTGCGATATGCCCGTGGCCTATACGCAAAGCACATTGGCCCTTCATTACGGCAGACAGCTTAAAACGCGCCACTGTCCCTTCAAGGACCTCGTTTCCACGATGACTTTGGAGCACGTCGGCTTTTTCAAATACGACGACTATTTTCTCTATCACATGATGGACCTCTGCCAGCGGGAAGACGCCATGGTNNGGCGTATCCTGCATCTATACCCTCAACCGGCTCTACCGGTATGACAAGGAGCACGGAACCGATCTGGTCCGGCTGCTATATACCTATCTGCTCTGCGAACGCAAGGCCACTCTTGTCGCCGAGATGCTCCACATGCACAGAAACAACGTGCTTTACCATATCGCACGCATTGAGGAAATGCTGTGCATCACGCTTGACGATCCGGATATGCGCTTTAAGCTCATGCTTGCCTACAAGTACTGGGAGCTGGACTCCTGTTCCCATTGAACGCCGCGCTCCCCAACCCGGCGGGAGTGATTTCCATGGAAAGAAGGTGCGAAAGCTTGCACATTTTGATCGCGGAAGACGAACCCGATTTGAGAAATCTCCTGAGGCTTCAGCTGGAACGGGAGGGATATTCGGTAACCGCCGCCGCGGACGGCGCGGAAGCGCTGGAGCTTCTGACCGCCCGCTCCTACGACCTTGCGATTTTCGATATCATGATGCCCCGGCTCGACGGACTCAGTCTTCTGCGGAAACTGCGGGAGCGGAGCAGCCTGCCCGTCATCCTTCTGACGGCGCGGGGCGAGGAGCTGGATAAAATACTCGGGCTCGGCCTCGGCGCGGACGACTACCTTGTAAAACCCTTCGGGATGGGAGAACTGCTGGCAAGAGTCGGAGCTTTGCTCCGGCGTACCAGGGAATACGCCTTTCTTCGGCCAGGAGAATCCGGGAAACTGAAATCCCGAGACCTTTGCTTAGACAAGGACGCCTGCTGCCTCTATAAAAGCGACCGGCCGATTGCGCTCAACGCGAAGGAATTTCTGCTGCTGCGGCACCTTATGGAAAACGCCGGCAGGGTGTTTACCAAGAAGCAGCTCTACCGCGCGGTGTGGGACGAAGAAACCTACTACGACGACAACACCATTATGGTGCACATCAGCCATTTAAGGAGCAAAATTGAAACCGACCCCAAAAACCCGGAATACATACGGACCGTCCGGGGAATCGGATATAAATTTCAGGCAAGNNTATGAAATCGACCATTGCCGGCCAGTACTTCCGAAACTATATTCTGATGTTCGTCCTCTCCCTCATCCTTGCCGCCGGCGCCCTCGCGCTTCTTGATTTTTCAGACCACGTCATTTCGACGACGCTAATGAAAAACCAGTTCCGAGCCGCGGACCTTATCCGGGAGGATTACCTGGAGATCGACGCGGCTCCGGTCGTCAATAGCGGCGGGGGCATTCAGGTAATCAGCCGCGCGTTTGAAATCGTACGAACCGAGGGTCTCCACACGATTCAAAAGGAAACGCTGACGCCGGCGGAATTCACCGACTTTCTGACGAACAGCCGGCGCGTGGGAGTAAAGTACAGCTATGACGTCGCCTACAGCCCGGCCGGGCAGTACTGGCTGGTCGTTACCTTTCCCACCTCCGTTCGCATTGACTTTGCCGTCGTGCACAACGAGGATTACCCTTCCGCCGACAGCCGGAGCGTCACGGGCTACATAGCCGCCGTTTTGATTTTTTATCTGCTCCTGCTCGCGCTGAGCACCCTCCTGTATTCGCGGATTACCTCGTTCGGCGTCCTGCGCCCGCTCCGGAAGTTGGTCGGCGGCACAAAACGGCTGCGGGACGGAGACTATTCGGCGAGGGTGAAGCTCAACCTGAAAAACGAGTTTCGGGAACTGGAGGACACCTTCAACGCGATGGCGGAGCGCATCGAGAAGGAAACCATTCTCCGGGAACAGGCGGAAAACCGCCGGAGAAAATTAATATTGGATTTGTCCCACGACCTGAAAAGCCCGCTCGCCGGCATTATGGGCTACGCGGAACTCTGCCTTGGAAAGGAGCTTCGCCCCGAGGAACGGGAATCCTTCCTGAAGATCATTTTAGAAAACAGCCGGCGGGCGGACCGGCTGCTGAAGGATCTTTTCGAGCTTTCCAAGCTCGACAGTCCGGAATTCCGGCTGGAAAAAAGCCGAACAGACCTTAGCGAATACCTGCGGGAAGAAATGGCCAAGTATCTCCCGCTTTTGGAATCCACCGGGTTCGGCTGCGCGTTTCAAATTCCGGAAGAAGAGCTGCCCGCTCTGATCGACGAAGCACAGATGGACCGGGTGTTTCAAAATCTCGTGGACAACGCGGTGCGCTACAATCCGCCGGGCACGAATCTTTCCGTTACTTTGGAGGAACAGGCAGACGCCTACGCCCTTACCTTCCGGGACGACGGCACGGGGATGCCCGAAGAATTGAGCGAGGAGATTTTTTCACCGTTTGTGCGGGCGGACGAGGCAAGAAACCCGCAAACGGGCGGGACAGGCCTAGGTCTTGCCATCGTCAAAAAAATTGTGGAAGCGCACGGCGGCTCCGTTCAGCTTCAAACCGCCCCGGGAAAAGGGTGCGCCTTCCTTCTCCTTATTCCGAAAATTTAAGGAAGATTTAAGAAAAAACGAGGCTCCAATTCAGGTTTTCCTGTTACGCTTTCCCCAGACGGACGAAACGGGCGCGTGTTCCGCTTGTCCCAAATCTGATCGGGAGGGTTTCACATGGAAACACTGGAAAGTCATTTTTACAACTGGTTCGGAGTTCTGCTTTTTATGGTCCTGTACGGCGTCGTGCTGCTCTTTCTCCCTTATTACAGGAAGATGGACAAAAAACCTGCCGGGACTTATCTTGCCTTCGTCGCCGCCTTCGCCGTTGAAATGCACGGTATCCCTTTCAGCATGTATGTGATTTCCTGGATCATCGGAAAAAACCTGCCGGAGGGTGTTCTTTGGGGCCATACGCTCGTAAACTCCATCGGACTTGGCGGCATGTACGTCAACATCGCCTGCGCGGCCGTGGCGCTGTTATTAATCCTGAACGGCTGGCATCAAATCCACAAGCACTACTGGTCGAAGGAAAACGGTTCGGGTTCCCTGGTTACCTCGGGAATTTACCGATATATCCGCCATCCGCAATACACGGGCTTGATGCTATTGTCCCTCGGCATGCTGATCGAATGGGCGACCCTGCCGCTTCTGCTGCTCTATCCCGTCATCGTCGTCATGTATGTGCGCCTGGCCAAACGAGAGGAACGGGATATGCTCCGGGAATTCGGACAGGCCTATGAGGAATATCGGAAAAGGACCAAAATGTTTCTTCCCTTTCTTGTGTAACTCGGCCGGAAGGAGAATATGGTATGAGAAAAGGGAAGAAAAAGCTGTTAAGACGCTTTGCCGCCGTCGCGCTTACCGTACTGCTCATTTTGGCCGCCTCCTTCCTGCCGACGCTCCGGCTTGAGACGGCGGGTATGTCGAAATTAGAAGGGACATGGGTCAGGGTATATTACGAAACGGAGGAGGCGGCGGCGCGGGACGTGTTTTCCTTAGCGGAAGAGAGCGCGCAGTCTCTTTTGGAAAGGCTCGGTCTTGAAACAAAACCGCTTATCACCCTCTACATTTACGACGACCAGCTTACATTCCAGACCAAAAAATACGGACTGATCGGTAGGCTATCGGGCTTATCCTGGTATATCGGCGATAACCGGGGGACAAACGTGCTACTCACCTCTCCGGCACGCCCGGGATCCGTCCACGGCTACGAGGTGGTCCTGCAGGCCGCCCTGCACGAAATGGTTCACGCTTACAATTCCGTTCTCAATCCGCGCATGCCTTTGTGGCTTGACGAGGGCGCCGCTTCCTACCTGACCAACGGAAATCCTCCCGCCGATTTGTTCCGGCACGCGGCCGTACCAAGCTATCGCGACACCCGGACCTCGAACCCCGTCAGGTTCGGCAGCATCGGGGGCTATGACTTCGCCTGCGCCTATATCGGATACCTTGACCGGACCTACGGCTGGGATACGGTGCTTTCTCTTCTGAAAACTGCCGACTATGAGAAATTCCTTCAGAAAAGCACCGAAACCGTATACCGCGATTGGGTATTCGATTCCCGCGCCGCAAAATAGCCGTTTGCCCTCTTCCAGCGCCTCCCTGAAATCCGGAAATTCGGGGCGGTTTTCCTGTCCGACTGTCATTGAGCATAGCCTGCTCAGCCGGCCGATGTGCCGGGTTATAATCTCTTCCCGAAAAAGCGCGGGGATTGAACGGCAAATCCGTATGGATTCCATTGCGGAAAAAGGATCGGATACTCCTGCCGGAAATTAACGAACAGAATTTTTAAATTTGACACAAAGAATACAAATCCTCTCCGTATCATGCATACTGGAGGGAGGTATATCGTTGAACAGCAAGGTTTTGATTGTGGAAGATGAGAGCAAGTTGCGCGAGGTTCTTTGCGATTATTTTCGCAGCAAAGATGAAGTCCCATTTGAGGCAAGCAGCGGAAAACAGGCGATTGAACTTGCGGAGGACATTGCGTTTGACGCAATATTGCTTGATATTATGATGCCGGAGTTGGACGGCTTTTCCGTCTGCCGCGCATTGCGTAGAAAGAGCGACGTCCCGATCATTTTTCTGACTGCTTTATCCGACGAGGATGATAAACTGTTCGGGTACGAATTGGGCGCGGACGATTATGTGACGAAGCCGTTTACGATGTCCGTTCTCTATGCCAAAACCATGGCGCTAATCAAACGCTGCCGCGGGAACATGCTCTCCGGAAACAGATTGGAGGCAGGCGGCATTGCGCTGGAACTGTCCTCTCAAAGAGTGTTTCTGGGAAAACAAGAAATTCTTTTGACGCCAAAGGAGTTTTCGCTGCTTCGCTGCCTGATGCTGAACAAAAACGTGGTGATGAGCCGCGAGCAACTTTTGGTTAAGTGCTGGGGCTACGATTATGAAGGCGAAGCCCGGGCTGTTGATACGCATATCAAACGGCTCAGGGAAAAACTCGGAGAATGCGCAGGCTGCATCAGGACGGTATTCAAGGCCGGCTACAGAATGGAAGCGTAATATGAAACGGAAAAAACGCATGAGATCCCTCACAGCCATCACTCTCGTATTAAGCCTGTTTGCCTTTATTCTTTGGGGCGCTTCCATGTTCAGCATGACCGTTGCGTTAGCGCAGGAATTGTATCATCTGCTATATTGGGAAAGCAAAGGCTTTACCGACTACGTCGCGCTATGCGGCGGGTTCAACGGCCTTTTTGATGTGGATGCCTATGATAAGCAGCACATTCCGAACGAATTGGATTATCGTATGCTTGATGCCATCCGGTATAACAATTCCCATTCGCTTTCCCATGCGGGGCGGCAAAACGAGGGACTGAGGCTGCTGCGTGACCGTTCCATCCCCATGGAGACGGCGGTAATTTTTTACGACAGGGATGGAAACATTCTCCACGAAAACGGCGACTTCGTGTACTTCCGGTACGCCAGCGAGGCGGATTGGAATGCCGGTATGGAAGAATACTCTTTGCAGAACTTTGGTTTCTTTTCCTTGGGCGAGGGCGGTGAGAACGACCCGTACGCCCGTTTCCGCACGAACAGCCTGCTCGACATTCGCGTGCTGCGCATTACCGGAACCATTGACGGCGCGGAAATTAAGCCGGCGGCTATCTACTACCTTACCGGGACCGCAATCAATCGGGCGCTCGAGCAGACAGAGCCGACAGAGCGCTATACTGACGAGGATGGAAACGAGGCGATCAGCCGCACGTACAGCATCAGCAACCTTGACCGCGCCGGGCTGTTGGAATGGCAGACACAGTTTGACCATAGGGCCAATGCCGCAAGACCGGAGGAACTTGTAACCATCTATGCCTTCCATCCCGATATCAGTGTTTATCGGGTCGGCAGCATGGAATATCAGAATGAAAAATATGACAGCCTGCTTGCGCTGACGAAAGTACTCAGTTTCCCGTCATGGACGGGCGTATCTCCATTCGACCCCGGGATGTACGGCATGAGCGAATACGGACTTGACCGTATCCTTCACTTCAGCGGCTATACGTACCGTGATTGGAGCGGCCTTGCTATGGGAAGCGGCGAAACTGAACCGGAACCGGAACTGATCCTGGTAACGGCGATTGCGAGCCACCCGCTCCGGGCGGCGATAGACGGGCTCCGAAATGTTTATATCGCGACCGGTTTTCTTTCGCTCCNNACTGATTGCACCGCTGCATGAAATCCATGACGTCATCGCCGACGGTTGGACGCATATTCCCACATTGTTTCATGCGCCGGCCGAATGGCGCGAGCCGTACGAGCTTGGAGAACTCTATCGGCAAACGCAGGATCAGCTGCGCAGGGATAAAAATGAAATATCCCGCATCAGCACGGCGCTCGACTACGCAAAAACCGCCGAACAGAACCGGCGGCAGATGACGTCCAATATTGCCCATGAGCTCAAAACGCCTCTTGCGGTCATACACAGCTATGCAGAAGGCTTGAAGGAGCATATCGCGGAAGAAAAGCGCGACAAGTATCTGGATGTGATTCTGTCCGAATCTGAGCGGATGGACGCGATGGTGCTGGAAATGCTCGATCTTTCGCGGCTTGAAGCCGGAAAAGTAAGGCTTTCTCGGGATGACTTTTCTCTCACGGAACTGACGCGTTCCATTTTTGACAAATTGGAACTGGCGATACGGGCCAAGAACCTGCACATTGCGTTTGATCTTCCGGGCGCCTGTACCGTTACCGCCGATGAGGCGCGGATTGCTCAGGTGATCGAAAACTTTGCGACAAACGCCATCAAGTACACGCCTGTGAACGGAAACATTTTCGTGCGAATCACCGAAGGACGCACGGGCACTTCATTTGCCGTTGCAAACGACTGCGAGCCGCTTTCCGCCACAGCCCTGAGCAAGGTTTGGGATACGTTTTATCGAACGGATGAGGCTCGTTCCGGGGGCGGAACCGGTCTCGGGCTTGCAATTGCCAAAAGCATCATCGACCTGCACGGAGGAAAGTGCTCCGTGCGAAATACGGAAACCGGCGTTGCGTTCATGTTTAC
>DCTG01000081.1:0-854 GCA_002329245.1 Clostridiales bacterium UBA1446 | reverse complement strand
ACAACCGGAGGCTGCGCGCGGAATGAAAAAAGTATTGCTCCTCACCACCGGCGGTACGATTGCCGCTAAGGCGGGCGAAATGGGCCTTGCGCCCAAACTTGCGTCGGAAGAACTTTTGGGCTATATGTCCGACCTGTACCAGCACTATGAAATCGAAGGGCTGGATCTTCTGAGCCTCGACAGTTCGAATATCCAGGCGGAAGAGTGGCAGCTCATCGCGCGGGCGATCTTCGACAATTTGGATACATTCGACGGCATTGTTGTGACACACGGCACGGACACCATGGCGTACACCGCTTCCATGCTCAGCTACATGCTGCAAAACCTCAAAAAGCCGGTTGTTCTCACCGGCTCCCAGGTGCCCATCGACAACCTGCTCACGGACGCGCGGAACAATCTTTACGCGGCTTTTGCCGCCGTGGACAGCGGCATTACCGGGGTGTCCGTCGCCTTCAACCGGAAGATCATTTCCGGCTGCCGGGCGGTAAAAGTCCGTACGACCGGCTTTGAGGCCTTTGAAAGCGTCAACGCGCCCTATTTAGGCGAGATTTATTCCAACGGGATTCGCTGCTTCCGGGAATTCGTCCCGCATCCGGACCCCGCGTCTCCCACCGTGCTGCGGGACCGTGTTTCGAAGGACGTCTTTCTTCTCAAGCTCATTCCCGGCACAAATCCCGAGGTGTTCGACATGCTGCTAACCATGCGCTACCGCGGCATCGTCCTGGAGACCTTCGGCTCGGGCGGGATGCACTTTGTGCGCCGGAACCTGCTCCCCAAATTAAAAATGCTGACCGAGAACGGCATTTCCGTAGTCGCCTGCAGCCAATGCCTGTACGAAGCCTCCGATTTTTCCC
>DCTG01000229.1 GCA_002329245.1 Clostridiales bacterium UBA1446 | reverse complement strand
CCCGCCGTACGGCGAATACGACAATACGCTCATTTCCGCCGTCCGCTCCATCGGGATGGAGGCCATCCAATGGGATGTCGACAGTTTGGACTGGAAAGACCTGAGTGCGGAAGAGATTACAAAGCGGGTGGTGTCCAAGGTGCAGCCGGGCTCCATCGTCCTGTTTCACAATGCCGCGCTGCATACGCCGGAGGCCCTGCCCGGAATCATTGAGCAGCTCATGCAGGAAGGGTACAAATTTGCTCCCGTTTCGGAGCTGCTTCTGAAAGGGGAGTACAGGATCGACCATACCGGGCGGCAGCATCCGGTTTTGCCCGGGGAGGCGGCCGGAAAGACCCTGATAGCCGGGCTGCTTTAGGAATAACCGCCGCTTATATCAGCGCTTGCATGAAAAATACGTCAGGAAAGTAGGGAATGGAATGGAAACGAAACAGGCTCTTTATGAAGAGCGCATGAAACGCATGGAAGCCGCGCGGGATCTCAGGGAATATGACCGCGTGCCGATTGTGCCTAAAATGAACTTCTTTTACGGGGATGCCTATGGAATCAATTCCTACGACACGATGACCGATCTGCGCAACATTCTTCCGGGGCTGAAAGCATACCTGAGCGAATTTCAGCCGGATGCGGTTTGGGGAACCGCTCAGTATTCGATCCCGGTTCTCGAAGCCCTGCAGAGCAATTTCATCTATTGGCCGGGCTATCAGCATGGCATCGGACTGGATCAATCGTTTCAGATCCCTGACGGCGAATACATGTTTGAAGACGAGATGAGGGAGTTCTGTCTTGACCCCACCCATTTTATTCTGACCAAATGGCTTCCGCGCAGGAACAATAACCTGAAAGGTCTGGCGAAGCTGAATCTCCAGGATCCCATCGAGCTGGGACTGTTTTCGGCGCTCGCCCCCTTTGCGGACCCGGAGGTAAAAACCGCCCTGGAAGCGCTGCAGGTAGCCGGCGCCAAATCCGCCGAGTGGCTGCAGGCCAACGAGCTCTTTTTTAAAACGTGCATCGAGGAAGGTTTCCCGCTCGGACCCACGCTTGGGCAAACCTGCCCCTTTGATATGCTCGCGGACAATTTCCGCGGCATGATCAATTGCATCATGGATATCAAAACGCGTCCGGACGAATTGCGCGAGGTGCTCGACGTCATGACGCAGCTTTGCGTCAAAAACGCTTTGACCGGCCTCAAGGCGCTGGGGCATAAGTATCTGTTCATCCCGCTGCACAATGGCGTGGACGAGTTTATGAGCCCGAAAGACTACGCGGAATTCTACTGGCCCGGGCTGAAGGCCTTGATGATGGCAGGCATCGAAAACGGGCTGACGCCGTATGTGTTCTGCGAAGGAAATTACAATACTAGGCTCGAGCAGCTGTGCGACATGCCCCGGGGGAAAGTCATATACATGTTTGAAAAAGTCAATATGAAAAAGGCCAAGGAAACCGTCGGAAAGNNTCTCATGTACGGCTCAAAGGAACAGGTGATCCGGGAAACGCGGGAACTTTTGGAGATCTGCGCCCCGGGCGGAGGTTTCATTATGGACGCGTCCATCGTCATTGACAAATGCAGCAAGGAAAACCTCCACGCCATGTTCGACACCACGCTCCGGTACGGCTGCTACTGATAACTAAGCTTTTGAAAATCAGACGTTTTCAATCCGCAAGTCAAAAGGGGAGGTTAAAATGAAAAGACTGAATAAAACCATCGCGCTGCTGATGGCCGCAGTATTCTGTTTCCTGCTCCTGTTTGCCGGCTGCAAAAGCGGGACCGGGGCGCCCGGTTCCTCGTCTCCCGCCTCCACCGGAGCCCCCGGAAAGAGCAGCGTCAAAATAGGCTTTGTGGCGCCGTTTTCCGGTCCGATGGCCAATTTTACGGTCGGCATATATCACGCCGCCGATCTTGCGCTTGCCGCAATCAACAAGGAGGGCGGCGTTTACATCAAGGAGTATGACAAAAAGCTGCCGGTTGAAATCATCTGGGGCGACAGCGAGAGCAACCCCACCAAGGCTTCCGAGGTCGCGACCAAGCTCGTCACCAATGACAAGGTCGATATTTTGGTGGGCGAATGGACGCCGGATACCATCAATCCGGTCTCCGTCGTGGGCGAACGCTATGAGGTTCCCACCCTGCTTGCCAATTCGCCCGATACCAGCTGGCTGGCAAACGGTCCGTATGAATGGTCCTTTGCGCTCCTGTTTAACTACGAATATTTCATCGACGAGTACTTTAACGGCTTTGACCGTCTGGAAACCAACAGAAAAATCGGCCTCGTGCTCGACAGCAACGTGGACGGCGTGGGCATGGCGGAAATCATGGCGAAAAAAGCCGTGGACAGGAAGTATGAAATTGTTGACCCGGGCCGCTTCCCGCAAGGCACGAACGATTATTCGGCCATTATCGACGAGATACAGGGGGCCGGCTGCGATATTTTAGTCGCCAGTCTGCTCACGCCGGAGCTGGCGACGCTCTGGAATCAGTGCCAGCAGCTCGGGTATAAGCCGAAAATCGCCATCCTGAGCAAAGGGATGCATTTTTCCGCAGACGTGCTGGCGCTCGGCAAAACCGCCGAAAACATCTGCATTGAGACGCAGTGGTCTCCCGAATTTCCGTATACCTCTTCGCTGCTCGGCATGACCGCCAAGGACCTCAGCGAGGACTTTGAAGAGAACGTAAAACAATCGCCGGATCTTACCTTGGGCTGGGACTATGCGATCTTCGACGTCATCAGCGACGTATTGTCCCGCGCGCAAAGCCTGGATAAGGAAGCGTTGCGGGAGGCTTTTGCGAAAACCGATTTGGATTGCATTTACGGCCATGTAAGCTTTGCGGAAAACCATGTCGGGCACGTTCCCATCGTATTCGGCCAGTGGGTGGCCGACGATACTTGGGGCTACCGGAAGGCTCTGATTGCGGCCGGCCATGTGCCGGAGGTAACCATTACGGAACCTCTGCTCCCGCTGAGCTAGGCCTTCCGCCCGGCGGCAGTGCAGGAAGAAACGGTACGGATCGCCTTTCGGGTTCGGCGGATCCGTACCGTGGGTTCGGGGTGGGAGGCGCGTATGTCAAAAACAATACTCTCGGTAGAGGATCTCGGGATATCGTTTGGCAGCAACCATGTTCTCAAATCCGTCAGTTTTGAGGTCCGGGAGCAGGAGGTGCTCGGCGTCATAGGTCCGAACGGCGCGGGCAAAACCGTCATGCTGAACATCCTGTCCGGGATTTTGAGTCCGACGCGGGGCCGGATTGTGTTTTTGGGCAGAGAGATCTCGAAAATGAAAATCACCGAGCGTACAAGAATGGGCCTCGGGCGCACGTTTCAGGTGCCGCGGCCGTTTGGGAATATGACGGTTTATGAAAACATCCTGACCGGCGGAGTCTACGGCCGGAAAATCGCGGAAGAGGAGGCCGCCGCGCAGGCAAAAGAGATTCTGGCGCTCATCCGTTTGTCCGCACGGCGGGACGATTTGGCGGGGAAGCTCGCTCTTTTGGACCGGAAGCGGCTGGAAATCGGGGTCGCCCTCGCGTCCGCTCCCAAACTGCTCTTATTGGACGAGGCTGCCGGCGGGCTGACCAATTCCGAGGTGGCCGAAATCCTCCAGATTGTCCGGGAGGTAAAGGATAGGGGAACCAGCGTCATCTGGATTGAGCATGTGATGCAGACGATGCTCGAAGGCACCGATCGGGTCATGCTTCTCGCGGATGGAAGGGATATTCTGTGTGCCCCGCCGGCCGACCTCATGCGGTCCAAAGAGGTGGGCGAAGTATACTTGGGGGCAGAAGCCGATGAATGAACAAGATGCCGTTCTTCTGGAAGTCAGCGGTCTCACCGTGCGGTACGGAGATCTTCAGGCGGTCAGCGACGCGGGGCTTCGCGTTTGCCGCGGCGCGGTGGTTTCCCTCATCGGCGCCAACGGCGCCGGGAAAAGCACGCTCCTCAACGCAATTATGGGAGTAAACAAACCGGCCGGCGGAAGCGTTCGCTGGAAGGGCGAGGACATTACGGGCCTTCCCACAAACAAAATCGTGGCAAAGGGCATCTCGCTGACGCCGGAGGGCAGCCGGATCTTTGAAGACATGACGGTACTGGAGAATCTTCTTTTGGGGGCCTATTTGCCGCGGGCCAAAAAGAAGCGGGCGGAAAGCCTGGAAAAGGTATTTGACACCTTTCCGGTTCTGAAGGAAAAAACAAATCAGCTTGCCACCTTTCTTTCAGGCGGGCAGCGGCAGATGCTCGCAATCGCGCGCGCGATCATGTCGGCGCCGGAGCTGATTATCTGCGATGAGATATCCTTGGGGCTTGCGCCCGTTGTCATACGGGATATCTATGCCTCCTTGCACCGCATCAACCAGGAAGGGGTAAGCATCCTCTTGGTTGAGCAGGAGGTAAAACGCTGCCTGAAGAACACGGAGTATGCCTATGTCATGGTCAAGGGGAGAGTCGTCATGGAGGGCAGGTGCCTCGATCTGCCGGAGGATGAGGTCTGCGACGCGTATTTCGGAATAAACCGGTATGCCTGACCGTTGGGAGGCGAGGTGCAGCATATGGATACGTTGCTTCAATCCGTCGTAACCGGTCTTCTGTTGGGCGGACTGTACGCGCTCATCGGCGTCGGGATGTCCCTGATCTTCGGAATTATGAAGATTACCAACATCGCGCACGGGGACCTCATGATTCTCTCCACCTTTTTTACCATGACGCTTGCGCTGCGCTTTACGGGCAGCGTCCTGCCCGCGCTGCTGCTTTCAATCGTGGCCATGGTGCTTGTCGGCATCCTCACCCAAAAGTTTTTAATCAACAAGGTTATTGACAAGGGGGCGGAGCCGGCTCTGCTCGTTACCTTCGGCCTCTCCATCGCCATCCAGAACGCGCTGCTGCTCGGATACGGGGCAAACTCGCGCTCCCTGCCCACTACGCTCATGAATACCAATCTGCTGCATACGGAGCACCTTTCCGTCTCCGGTCAGTACGCGGTCAATTTTTTTGTGGCGGCGGCCGTCATTGCCGCGCTGTCCCTGATTCTGAAAAAAACCTCCTTGGGGAGGGCAATCCGGGCCTCCTCCAGCGATCTCTTGGCGGCCGAGCTCATGGGCATCAATACGAAGAAGATGTACGTCTATGCCATGTGCCTGACCATGGCGGCCACGAGCATCGCGGGACTTTTGGTCGGGCAGACCTTCGTTTTTTATCCTTCCAGCGGCACGCAATACCTCATTATTGCTTTCGGCGTCGTGGTAATCGGCGGTATGGGCAGCATTTTCGGCACCCTGCTCGGCGGTCTGATCCTCGGCCTTTCTCAGCTGATCGGAGCAAGCCTTCTCGGGACGCCGTACCAGACTCTGTCGGGCTACCTTGTCCTGCTTCTTCTCCTGACACTGCGGCCGCAGGGCTTTTTGTCCAAAAAAATACGGGAATAGACTTGCCGCGGAAAGGGAGGGTATCGATCCATGAGTCCGCTTTCAAAAGCCGGAAGCAAAACGGTTAAGCCGGTGGTTTTATCCGCTGTTCTTGCGCTGCTCATCTCCATACCCGCCTGGGGCGGGCAGTATATCACAAGTATTTTTATTCTGATATTTCTGTATACGGCCATCGCCCAGATGTGGAACCTGCTCGGCGGTTATTCCGGACTCATTTCCCTCGGGCAGCAAGGCTTCGTCGGAATCGGGGGCTATGCCCTCGCCATGGCTTCGCAGGTATACAAGCTGCCGGTCGTTTGGGGGTTCGCCGCGGCCGGCGTGCTTTCGGTCCTGTTCGCGTTTCTCACATCCTTTCCGATTTTTAAAATGAAAAACGTCTATTTCACCATCGGCACCTGGATTGTCTCCGAATGCCTGCGCGTATTTTTCCTGATCTGGCCGTTTGTAAACTACGGAACCGGCTATAATATTTCGGCCACGTACCGGATGTCCCCCGGCCTTATCTATTATATTTCGATGGCAATCGGCCTTTGTTCCGTCGCGCTTGTGGTGTTTCTTCTGCGTTCCAAGTTCGGTCTTTCGCTCATGGCGATGCGCGACAACGAGTCCGCGGCGGAGATTCGCGGGATTGAACTGTATAAGACCAAATTGAAGTGTTTTTTGATTTCCTCCCTTGTCACCGGCATTGCCGGCTCCGCCCTGTATCTGAACTTGGCCTTTATCCAGCCTAACGCCGCGTTCAGCATAGACTGGACCGTCTCCATGGTCTTTATTGTGATCATCGGCGGCATCGGCACGGTGGAAGGGCCCATCGTCGGGGCGATCCTCTTTGTTCTGCTCCGCCAATACCTGTACTCTTTTCCGGGGTTCAGCATGCTGCTGTTGGGCGTCGTTGCGATTGTGATTATTTTAATCGCTCCGAGGGGCATCGTCGGCTACCTCAACAAACGCTTCGGTCTGGATGTTTTCTCGGTCCGGCGCCATCCGAGCGGCGCGCGCCCCGTTTTGCATTTTCTGAAGGGGGACAGAAAAGACGCGGTCGGAGATCAATAGGCGCGCCTGCGGGGGCATAGGGGATTGGTTGTTCCGCAACAACCGGAGCCACAACGTTTTGTTGCCCGCGGCACAAGGATTTGCTGGAGCCGTGCAGGCGTCCGGAAATTGACATTTGTCCGGAATGGGTTACAATGGAAGTAATACCGTGCGGAATACGAACGGACAAGGAGGCCGGAACATGGAATTAAAACCGCTCACGCAGGATTTATCCGTTTATGAGAAGTTCAACTTTGAACGGGCCCCGGTCGGCGTAAAATTCACATACCGCGAACCCGAAGGAGTGCAGCAGCTCGATACCCAGGCCGCGCTGTGCGAAATGCTCAAGTTGGCGCAGCAGAGGGACGCTCCGTTTTACATCACAAAGGAAAACGAAAACTGCACCGGAAAAATGGCGTTGGGCTGGATGGGAGAGATGCCGGCCTTCGCACAGGCCGGTCAGATCGGCGAGAAATTCGAAATTTTCCAGGACGGTCGCGCGAACAAGCGCCTGTATCAGTATTTTCATGAATTTAAGCCCGGCGTCGTCAATTATGTCGTCTTTTCCAGGCTCGACAAACTGACCTTTGACCCGGACCTTTTGATTCTGACCGCAAAGCCATCCCAGGCCGAAATTGTGCTGCGGGCAATGACCTATTCGACGGGCGAGCCGTGGCAGCCGAAGGCGACTCCGGTTTTGGGATGCTCGTGGCTCTATGTCTATCCCTATGAGAGCGGGAAGGTGAATTACGTGATGACCGGGATGCACTTCGGCATGAAAGCCAGGGAAGTGTTTCCCGAGGGGCTGGTGATCCTCTCCATCCCCTATAACTGGATTCCCACCATCACGCAGAATCTGAAAGAGATGAAATGGGTTCTTCCGGCTTATGCCCTCGGCAGAGAAAAGTGGATGGAAGAAGAAAAGCGCGCCATGCGCGAGCTGGAAGCGGAGGAAGCCGCCCGGAAATAAGCCCGAAGCAATACCATTCATCGCTCGCACGGCGCGCCGACTGAGGGGCGGCGTCCTTTCGCAATGCTCGTAAACACCACGAAGGAGTTGGGGCCGATGCCTCATCGGGCCGCCGTTTCCTCCGTCTTGAGGCTCCCCTTTGAGGGGCTGTCGGCGGAGCCGGCTGAGGGGTGTCAGTGCGCAAGCCAAAACCGCAACAACGATTCCGCTTCTTTCCGCATAAGTACGGCGCGCCGAGTACTCGGCGCGCCGTGTTTTTCTCCTCTGTTCCGATCGCAGCAAGTTTCTCAGCCGCACTTGGAAAAGCCGCATTGACGGCAGATTACGCAGCCGCCTTCGTGCTCGGCCTTGGTCCCGCACTCGGGACAATAATGGATTCCGGAGGGGTTGGCCGGGGGCTCGTATGCTTCCGCCTCGCCGGACGGCGCAAACCGGCCAAACGCGCTGCCGGAGCCGCCGTTTTGATAGTGCGCCACTTTCTGAATGGCGCGCGCGATGGCGTCCGGGCAGGAGGTTACCTTCAGGCCCTGCTGCCGGATGGTGGAGGGACAGCGAATGCCCTTGAGCTGCTCCACAATCGTATCGATGTCTATGCCGGAGCGCAGCGCGATGGACACGAGACGGCTCGTCGCCTCCGACTGAGAGGGGCAGCCCCCGTGACGGCCCGTGTTGGTAAAGACCTCGCAGATGCCCTGATCGTCGTAATTGACCGTAATATACAGGTTCCCGCATCCGATTTTTACCCGCTCGGTCAGGCCGTTTGTGATTTCCGGACGGGGACGGGGGACGATTTTTGTCTGTCCGGCGGGGGACTCGGCCTGCTTTTCCGCCTGCGTCCCGCGCGATTCCGTCCGGCTTCCGGTTTCCTGGCTTCCCGCTCCCGTGCTCAGAACCTGGCTGTCCCGGCTTCCGTCGCGGTAAATCGTAACGCCTTTGCAGCCAAGCTTGTAAGCAAGCAGATACACGTTTTTCACGTCTTCCGGCGTCGCGCTGCTCGGGAAATTCACCGTTTTGGACACCGCGTTGTCCACGTGCCGCTGGAAGGCGGCCTGCGTCTTGATATGCCATTCGGGCGCAATGTCGTGCGCGGAAAGGAATACCCGACGGATATCCTCTGGGATTTCCTCAATGTGCGAAAGCGTGCCCTCCTCAAAGATCCGCTGCATCAGCGCTTCGGAGTACAGGCCCCGGGCCGTAAGCTCCTCTTTCAGAATGGGATTGACCTCCGAAAGCTCGGTGCCCCCCATCACGTTTCTTACGTAGACATAGGCAAACACAGGCTCGATGCCGCTGGACACTCCCGTGATAATGGAAAGCGTTCCGGTCGGCGCGATGGTCGTAACCGTCGCGTTGCGTACCGGCCTTTGCTCCCTCCATGTGCTGATCGAAAAGAGCGGGAACGTCCCTCTTGCTTCTGCAAGCTCGGCGCTCTTTTCCCGCGCAGCTTTTGCAATGAATCCCATCAGGGTATCGGCAAGCGCGACGGCTTCCTCCGAGGCGTAAGGAATCCTCAGATGCAGCAGCATATCCGCCCAGCCCATGACGCCAAGACCGATTTTCCGGGTTTCCTTCGTCGTCTGTTCAATCTGATCGAGCGGATATTTGTTCGCGTCGATTACGTTGTCCAAGAAATGCACGGCGTTGTGCACGGTCCGGCCGAGCTTTTCATAGTCGATTGCATAACCGCCCCCAGCGTCCCGCTTGAGCATGTTTACCAGGTTGATCGAGCCGAGGTTGCAGGATTCATACGGCAGCAGGGGCTGTTCCCCGCAGGGGTTCGTCGCCTCGATCTCTCCCTTGGAGGGCACGATGTTGTCCCGGTTCAGCCGGTCGATGAAAAGAATGCCGGGTTCGCCGTTGCGCCATGCGGAAGATACGATTTTTTCAAACACCTCGCGCGCCGGAAGCGTCGCCGTTTGCTTTCCCGTCCTCGGGTCGATCAGATCGTAGGATTCGCCGTTTTCGGCGGCGGCCATAAAGCGTTCGGTAAGCGCCACCGAAATGTTGAAATTGGTGATCTCTTTCCCGTCCGCTTTGCAGTCGATGAATTCGAGAATATCGGGATGGTCGATCCGGAGGATTCCCATATTGGCCCCCCGCCTTGTTCCCCCCTGCTTAACCGCTTCGGTCGCCGTGTTGAACACCTTCATAAAGCTGACCGGGCCCGAGGCGACGCCGCCGGTCGAATTCACGGAGCTTCCCTTCGGGCGAAGCCGCGAAAATGAAAAACCGGTGCCACCGCCGCTTTTGTGAATGAGAGCGGCCTGCTTGATCGCCTCGAAGATTGCCTCCATCGTGTCTTCCACGGGAAGAACAAAGCAGGCGGACAATTGCCCGAGCGGCCGCCCCGCGTTCATGAGCGTCGGGGAGTTCGGCAGAAAATCAAGGTTTGCCATCATGTCGTAAAATGTCTTCCGAACCGGCTCGATTTCCGCGTCCGGATTATAAAGAAGGTCCGAAGCGGCAATCGCGGAAGCGACACGTGAAAACATCTCCTCCGCGGTTTCGATCAGATTGCCGTTTTCATCCTTTTTCAAATACCGTTTTTCCAGGACTACCCGTGCGTTTTCGCTGATTCCCATTTTCAATTCCTCCGCATCCTGTATCCGATGGGGTATGGTCCCACCCGCCAAAGAATGCCTCCTGCGGCATTCAGATGGTACTATATATTGTATAGACTAATTTAGGCTGCGTCAATATATGGTTTCCGATTTTTTATCCCGGCCTCCGTCTTGATTCAACCGCGCGGAAAGCCTTCTCCTAGCAGGAAGGCAACGGGAAAAAAGGATTCGGCGTCCGACTGTTTAAACGAACGCCGAAAAAAAGAGCCTTCGCGTCCGGCGGCGTATGCCGGCACGCAAGGCTCTTAAAATATGCAAATCCGGAAGCCGTTATTCAGAGGCGGCAGGTGTCGTCGCGCGCCTTCTGTCGTTGATGCGCAAAACGATACTGTCCGCTTCGACCTGCAATTCGATTTGCCCGCTCCCGAACTCCGGTATGTCGCCCACCGTCAGAACGGTTCCGACCGGCATACCCTCCAAATCCACGGTGACGGTGTCGAGCATGTCCTTCGGATAGGAAGCATAGGGAATTTCCAGCAGCAGTTTTTCCAGCACGCCGGTCACGGTGTCCGCATTTTTCAAAAGGATGTGCGTGACGCTGTTGACCTTTTGGCCCGCGTCTAAAGCCTGAAAGCTGATGTGTTCAATTCCGCTGCTTGCAAAGCACTTGGTATACTCCTTGATTTGCGTGACAATCAGCTGCTCGCCAACTTTTAGCTGCACCTTGCTTCCCACACGCTTTTCGCGCAGAAGCTTTCCGGCTGTCTTTTGATCCATCTGAATCGAAAGGGAGCCGGGGAGCTCCCCGCCGTAAACACAGCAGGGCACAATGCCCGCCCTTCGCAAATGCTTCGCTTTTACCCCCTCGCTTCTCTTTTCCATGGTGATGGTGTCCATTGTAATCCTCCTTTATCATAAAAGTTTCTATACCGCCCGAAGCGGTTTTTTTCGTAGAATGAAAAAAGAAGAACTTCCCCTGTTTCGCTTGGCGGCGAAACAAACAAAAGCCCTTCTTGATAGACGGTTCTTTTTTTATTTAATTTATTAAATCACAGGATACCATAAGAATCACAAAAAAGCAAATCAAGTTTATGGATGATAGGAAAAATACCGTTGCTTTAAGGATTTAACTTTTTTGACTTTCTCTCCCCGCAGGGTTCCCCTGAGAGGAGCCGGCGCAAAGCGACTGAAATGCGCCGTCTTTATTGCCGTAAACATGATAAAAGCCGCCTGCATCGTTGCTGCAAGCGGCTGCCGTGGTGCGGATGAAGGGACTCGAACCCACACGTCTTACGACACAAGAACCTAAATCTTGCATGTCTACCAATTCCATCACATCCGCGCATGTGGATTTTTGCTTGCACCCATAAAAAGACGCAAAACAGGAGGCTTTCGGCCTCGTTTTGCGTTATGAGGGTAACATATTTCAATGCGCTTGTCAAATGCTTTTGCCAATCGGCGCTCATTTGGCCTTGTCCCGCGGCTTGCAGATGAGCGCTACCAGCAGTCCGAAAAAGACTGCGGCCGCGATGCCGGCGGCCCCGGCCGTAAAGCCGCCCGTAAACGCGCCGACGACACCCTTTTCCGCGACCGCCTTTCGCACGCCCTTTGCCAGCAGACTGCCGAAGCCCGTCAGCGGCACAGTTGCACCGGCGCCGGCCCATTCTGCAAACGGTTCATATACGCCCGTTGCGCCCAGTATGACGCCCGCGACGACATATACGCTCAGGATGCGCGCTGGCGTGAGTTTCGTCTTGTCGATTAGAATTTGGCCGACAGCGCATAAAATGCCGCCTGCCACAAAGGCTTTCAAATAAGTTAGGAAAATTTCCATCAGCAGCCTCCTGTGACGTTTCTATCCGCTTCAATTGCAACGGCGTGGCAGATACCGAGTATGCTCTCCCCCTGCATGGAGGTCGTGGGTGACATCAGCGCTCCGGTCGCGCAAAAGAGCAGCCGTTTGAGTTCCCCTGTTTTGAACTTTGGCAGAAGATATCCCGCGAGCACCGAGGCGCTGCAGCCGCAGCCAGAGCCGCCCGCGTGAACGTCCTGCTTTTCGCGGTCGTAGATCATCATACCACAGTCCCCCGAGACAGCGGTCAGGTCCCAGCCGCTCTGGAGCGCGAGATCGAGCAGAATATCGTGTCCGACGCAGCCGAGGTCGCCGGTGACGATGAGGTCGTAATAATTCGGCTCACGCCCGGTATCCGAAAGATGCGTGAGTATGGTCTCAAGCGCTGCCGGAGCCATTGCGGCGCCCATGTTTGCCGCGTCCTTTATGCCCGCGTCTATGATTTTGCCGGTCGTGATATGCGTTACAAAAGGACCGCTTTCGCCGCAGTCTAAAATCAGCGCACCGGCGGCTGTGGCTGTCCACTGTGCGGTGGGCGTACGCTGACTGCCATAGGCCAGCGGCATACGGAACTGGCGCTCCGCTGAGCAGAAGTGCGAACTTGTCATTGCGCATACGCGTTCGGCATAGCCTCCGTCCATCGTCATCGCCGCGAGAGAGAGCGACTCTGCCATGGTGCTGCACGCTCCGAATAGTCCAAAAGCCGGAACACCGCTGTCGCGGAGCGCATACTCGGAGCCGACGCACTGATTGAGCAGGTCCCCTGAAAAGACATAGTTGAGGTCACTTGCCTCTATCCCGGCCTTTGAAAGCGCCAGATCAAAGCATTTTTTGAGCATTTCACTCTCCGCGCTCTCCCAGCTCTTTGCGCCGAAATAGGAGTCGGCGCTGAGATAATCGAAGCACGCGGCAAGCGGTC
Organism: Clostridiales bacterium UBA1446; assembly: GCA_002329245.1. Taxonomy (GTDB): domain Bacteria; phylum Bacillota; class Clostridia; order Oscillospirales; family Oscillospiraceae; genus UBA1446. The sequence continues at coordinate 4,086 of DCTG01000229.1, read as the reverse complement.
CTTCACTCTCCATTTTCCCGCCGACCGCCGCGTAGGCCGCGATCTGCGGCGGAGAGGAAAGTCGAACTGTCTGCTTTCCAATGTGTTTGTTGACCATGTCCTTTTGCCTCCGCCCTTATTTTTAATCATAGTCTGCCGATTTTCAGCAAATCTTATTCTCGCAAAAGGGCGAACTCATCGTTCGAACGGCACGCTGAGCGGCAGGCTGCATATGATGGGCCATGTGTTTTTTTTAAAACACCTTGTATAAAGATTGCGGTTGAGCTTGTGCCCTTTTTGCGATAAAATAAACTTATCAACTGTTATGCGAGTCCGTGCTGATTTTTGGAGCGGAGGTATTCAAATGCGAAAAAGCGGCGTTTTAATGCATGTGTCTTCCCTGCCCTCGCCCTGCGGCATTGGAACCTTTGGCAGCGAGGCTCGCCGCTTTGTGGATTTTCTGGTGGAGAGCGGTCAAAGCTGCTGGCAGGTGCTTCCCCTCTCCCCGACCGGCTATGGAGATTCGCCCTATCAGTCTGTCTCCGCTTTTGCGGGGAACCCGTATTTCATTGACCTCGACATGCTCGCGGAGGCGGGCCTTTTGCAAAAAGAAGATTATGTAAACTTCGATTGGGGAAGCGATCCACAGCGTGTGGATTATAAACGGCTCTTTGAAGCTCGTCAGCCCGTTCTGCGCATGGCCGTGGAGCGTTTTCTGGATGCGCCTGTCCCTGCTTTTGCATGTTTCTGCCGCGATAACGCTTCGTGGCTCGACGACTATGCCCTCTTTATGGCGCTCAAGGATGCGCACGGCGGCGCGCCGTGGACCGCGTGGGAGCCTCCGCTCCGCTCTCGTGAGCCGCACGCATTGGCACAGGCGCGGACACAGTACGCAGAAGACATTGCTTATTATCAAGTGGTGCAGTATCTTTTCTTTGAGCAGTGGACGTTTCTGCATGCATACGCTCGTGAGCGCGGCATCGAGATCATCGGCGACATTCCGATTTACGCGGCGGCGGACTCGGCGGATGTTTGGGCGCAGCCGGAGCTTTTTGAGCTGGACGCTGCGCTATGCCCGGTGGAAGTCGCCGGCTGTCCGCCAGACGGCTTTTCAGCAGACGGGCAGCTCTGGGGCAATCCGCTCTATGACTGGGAGCGGCAGAAAAAGACGGGCTACGCCTGGTGGATCGCGCGCATCCGGCACGCATTATCGGTCTACGATGTGCTGCGCATAGACCATTTTCGCGGCTTTGACGCCTACTACGCCATTCCCTTTGGCGATGAAGCCGCGCGGAACGGCCAATGGCGCGAGGGGCCAGGTATCGCGCTTTTTAACGCGTTTCGCGCTGCGCTTGGTGAGCTACCGATCATTGCCGAAGACTTGGGCTTTTTAACAGACAGCGTTCGTCGGTTTCTTGCTGAAAGCGGTTTTCCCGGCATGAAAGTGATGCAGTTCGCCTTTGACGGTAATCCCCGAAACCCCTATCTACCCCACAACTTCAAGCCCAACTGTGTGGCCTACACCGGCACGCACGACAACGACACGATCCTCGGCTGGTTTGAAACCGCGCCACGCGGCGATGTTGAACGGGCAAAGGAATACCTGCGCCTGCATCCCGATGAGAGCGCGCCGCGCTGTATGCTCGCGGCACTGTGGGCCAGTTGTGCGGAAATGACGATTGCGCAGATGCAGGATCTGCTGGAGCTGGGCAGTGATGCGCGCATGAATACGCCCGGTACGCTGGGCGGAAACTGGCAGTGGCGAATGCGGCCCGACGCGGATCTGCGTGAGACAGCCCGCTGGCTTCGACATATGACGGAGCTATACGGGCGCGCGGGATAATGCGCTTCTCCACTTTTCAAAACGTGAAACGAAAAAATCTGCTTCCAATTTGCTTTAAATCGGAAGCAGATTTGCTTTATTCAGCCGCAGTCTGTTTTTTCACAGGCGGCGTTTTTTTCATCGACAAAGATTACCGTTGGTCGGAAGTTTTCGGCCTCAGCCGCGGGCATGGTGCAGTAGCACATGATAATAATTTTGTCGCCGACCGAAACGAGCCGTGCCGCCGCGCCGTTGAGACAGATTGTGCCGCTGCCCGGTTCCCCCGCGATGGCGTAGGTCACCTGACGGCTGCCGTTGTTCAGANNNNCCGGTCTATCGTGATGCTGCCGACGTAATCGAGCTCAGCCTGTGTGACGGTGGCCCGATGGATTTTGGCTTTTAGCATTGTCAGTTCCATTTTGTTCTCCTATGACCGAAGAATGATGTTGTCAATGAGCCGCGTTTCCCCGAAACGAACGGCGACCGCCGCGAGCGCCGGATGTCCTTTTTCAATGTGGCGAAGGGGTTTGAGTGTTTCTGCGTCGACGATTTCAATGTATTCTCTTTTGGCAAGCGGGCTTTTGTCGATCTCCTCGCAAATGACCTGTTTGAGCCGCTCTGGGTCCGTGCCGCCCTCCGCGCCGCTAGAAAGGAAGCTTGCCGCCGCATCCAGACCGCGGTAAAGACAGACCGCCTGCCGACGCTCCTCGCTGTTGAGATAACGGTTGCGGGAGCTAAGCGCCAGCCCATCCGCTTCACGGACGATGGGGCAGACGACGATCTCCACCGGAATGTGCAGCTCGCGCACCATTTTTCGGATCACAACCGCCTGCTGGGCGTCTTTTTGACCGAAATAGGCTCTGTCCGGCCGGACGATGTTGAAAAGAATACTCACGATGGTCGTAACGCCTTTAAAGTGAATGGGACGAGAAGCGCCGCAGAGCGTGTGGGTGATCTCACCCTCCACCTCGACTTTCGTGCTGGCATCGGGACTGTAGATCTCGGCGGCGTCGGGGTGAAAGACGATGTCCGCACCGGCGCTCTCCGCAAGTACACAGTCGTTCTCAAGTGTCCGCGGATAACTTGCATAGTCCTCACCCGGCCCGAACTGCGTGGGATTGACGAATACGCTGACAACGACGATGTCGTTTTGCTGACGGGCTTTTCGGATGAGCGAGAGATGTCCCTCATGCAGGCAGCCCATTGTCGGCACAAGTCCGACACGGTGCTCTCCCTTGCCGAGCTGCTCCAGCTCCCGGCGAAGCTCACTTTCGCTTTCGATCAGTTTCATACGACGGCTCTCTTTTCTCCCTCGCTCTTTCGCAGGTTTTCCACGATCGTTGCGTCCATGGCGAAGGTGTTTTCCTTTGCGGGGAAACTCTGCGCGCGCACATCCGCATTGTAATCGGCGACTGCCTGCGAGATCGTTTCTTTCAGATTTGCATAACGGCGGACAAACTTAGGAGTAAAGTCGGAGTACATACCGAGAAGATCGTTGATGACAAGGATCTGCCCGTCGCACCAGCGGCCCGCGCCGATGCCTATCGTGGGAATGGTCAACTTTTCCGTGATGATACGCGCCAGTTCCTCGGGAACCGCTTCAAGTACGATGGCGAACGCGCCTGCTTCTTCAAGCGCGAGGGCGTCTTCAATGAGTGACCGAGCGCGGGCCTCCTCCTTGCCCTGGACTTTGAAGCCGCCGAACAGGTTTACGGACTGGGGTGTGAGACCGATGTGGCCCATGACCGGGATCTGCGCGTGCGTGATCGCACGAACGGTCTCCGCCATGTCTTTTCCGCCTTCAAGCTTGACAGCATCCGCACAGCCCTCTTGAATGAGGCGTCCGGCATTGCGCACAGCTTCCTCGACGCTGATGTGATAGGATAAAAATGGCATATCGCCGACGAGCAGGGCGTGATGCACGCCGCGCGATACGCAGCGGCAGTGATAGACCATGTCGTCNNAATGTCACCCACTACAAAGGCCTTGTCGGCTGCCCGCGTGACTGCCTGACTAGCGCGGATCATGTCGTCCATGGTGACCGGAAGCGTTGAGTCGTGCCCCTGCACGACCATGCCGACCGAGTCGCCCACCAGGATCGCGTCCACACCGGCAGAATCTATGATCTGCGACATTGAATAATCATAGGATGTCAGCATCGTGATCTTGTTCTGCTTCTGCTTGGCTGCCTGGAACGACTTCACTGTAAACTTACTCTCCATGTTTGTTTCCACCTCTCAATCTGTATTTAAACTTCGCCGCCTGATCACGGCTAAGTTTTTGAT
>DCTG01000223.1 GCA_002329245.1 Clostridiales bacterium UBA1446 | reverse complement strand
TCCGGGGATTCGGCGTGACCCAGAGCTGCTTTGCCACCGAGTGCAATTTAAACGAGCTTGCAAAACTCGTCGGAATCTCCCCCTGGGAGATTCGCCGGCGCAACGCAATCCGGCCGGGAGAGGTCCTGCCCAACGGGCAGATTGCCGACCCGAGCACGGCGATGGCGGAGTGTCTGGACGCGGTGAAGGAAGATTTTCTTTCCCATCCGCGCGCCGGAATCGCCTGCGGCATGAAGAACAGCGGGGTGGGCGTAGGTCTTCCGGATATCGGGCGGTGCCTCTTATCCGTGGAGGAGGGAATCGTACATATTCGCACCTCCGCCGCCTGCATGGGGCAGGGGATTGCCACGGTGTGCACCCAGATGCTCTGCGACATCGCAAAGCTCGACCCGAAACTTACCGTGCACGAGCGGCCGGACACGCACCGCACGCCGGACTCGGGCACAAGCACGGCCTCCCGGCAGACGGTTTTTACCGGGGAGGCGGTGCGCCGCGCGGCGGAAAAGCTGAAGGCGGACTTGGACGCCGTCGGCGGAGAACTCGCAAAACTGAACGGACGGTCCTACGAAGGCGAGTTTTCCTTTGAAACGGACCCCATGGGCAGTCCGAAGGAAAACCCGGTCAGCCACCTCAGCTACAGCTATGGCGCGCAGGTCGTCTTTTTGGACGAAAAAGGCCGCGTGGAAAAGGTGCTTGCCGCCTATGACGTCGGCACCGTGGTAAATCCCCAGTCGGCGCAGGGGCAGATCGAAGGCGGCATCGTCATGGGACTCGGCTATGCCCTTACGGAGCATTTCAAAACCGAGGGAGGCTATCCGCAGGTGAAATTCGGAACGCTAGGCCTTATGCGGGCTCCCGACGTTCCGGAAATCGAGGTTCGCTTCGTGCGCGCGATGGGAGAGATTCCCTATGCCCGCGGCGCCAAGGGAGTGGGCGAGCTTTGCCTCATTCCCACCGCGCCCGCCTGCGCGCTTGCCTATGAGCGCTTAGACGGAAAGGCGCGCACCTCCCTTCCGCTGCCGGATACCTATTACCGAAAAAAGTCCTGACGCGGGAAACGGCCGGATTGACAAACGGGGTTCGCGATAGGATAATATACACAAAAAGGAGGCGGAAGGATGCGTGAAATCAGTCAATCTGTAATAAAGAAGGACCACGGCGATAAAATTTCGGGCAAGGCCCTTTATGTGGACGATATAAAGCCCGAGGGATTGCTGCACGGCAGGATCCTCCATGCGGAAAAACCGTGCGCCGAAATCGCGGCGATCCGGCTGCCGGAGCTTCCCGGGGGCTATTGTATAGTGGATCGAAACGACGTTCCCGGGGAGAACAGGGTCAGTATCGTGGATAACGACACGCCGGTATTCGCGGAAGGGCGCGTCAACTATGTGGGCGAACCGATCCTGATGGTTGTCGGTCCGGATCCGGATACCGTTGAGCGTATCCTGCGGGAGATCAAGATTGACTATCGGGAGGAAACGCCCGTATTGGACCCCCTTTCGTCCGATACTGTGTTTTATGAATACGGATATACGAAGGGAGACCCGGAGCTTGCCTTCCGGGAAGCGGACCGCGTGATCGAGGAGGAGTTCGAGACCGGGTATCAGGAGCAGGCATACTTGGAGCCGCAGGGTATGATCGCCTGGGTGGAAAACGAAAAAACGGTCATCTGCGGCTCCCTGCAGTGTCCCTATTATGTGTTCGGCGCCGTGCAGAAGATGTTGGGCTGCAAAGACGACGAGCTTCGGATTCTTCAGGCGGAAACAGGCGGCGGTTTCGGCGGCAAGGAGGACTTTCCCTCCCATTTGGCCTGCCAGGCGGCGGTGGCCGCGCGTAAGACGGGCCTGCCGGTCAAGGTGATTTTCAGCCGGCGGGAGGATATGGCCTCCACGTCCAAGCGGCACCCGGCGCACATGAGGTACCGCACCGCCCTCTCCGGCGGGAAGATCACCGCCATGGATATTGAAGTCACGCTGAACGCCGGCGCGTATACCACCCTGTCCAAGGTGGTGCTCCAGCGCAGCGTGATCGGCGCGGGCGGAGTTTACCGCGTGGAGAACCTTCGCGTGCGCGGCCGGGCGGTCAGAACGAACACCGTGCCCTGCGGAGCGTTTCGCGGCTTCGGCGCTCCGCAGACCTTTTTCGGCGCCGAAATGCATATGAGCCATTTGGCGCGGGTGCTTGGAACGGAGCCTCTGGAACTGAAAACGAGATACATGGTCCGGCAGGGGGATTCCACCTCCACAAGCGGGCGGTTTCATACTCCCGTCCTGCTGCCGGAAATGATCCGGAGAGCGAAGGAAATGTCCGGCTATGAGGAAAAACGCAAAGCCTACGCGCGGCAGGATCCGGACGGAAGGTACCGCCGGGGCATCGGCATCTCCTTGGCCTTCCACGGCTGCGGATTTACCGGAAGCGGGGAACGGGACCATATCAAAGCGGTCGCAAGACTGAAAAAGAATCCGGACGATACGGTGGAGATATTGGTCAGCAACAGCGACATGGGGCAGGGCGTTGAGACGACCTTCAGCAAAATCGTGGCGCAGGCGCTCGCTCTCCCGCTCGAGCGCGTGCTGATCCGCAATCCCGACACCGACCGGGTGCCGGATTCCGGGCCGACCGTGGCAAGCCGGAGCATTATGACGGTGGGAAGGCTTCTCGAGCGCGCGGCGCTTCGGCTCAAGCAGGAGTGGAAGCCGGGCGAGGAGCAGCTCATCGAGGAGCGGTACAAGGAACCGGACTTCATGATCCCCTTCGATCCGGAATCCTTTCAGGGGGACGCCTACCCCACCTATAACTGGTCCGTGGACGTGGTCGAGGTCTGCGTGGACGCACTGACCGGAGAGACGGAGATCACGGGGGCCTGGGCGGTGTACGACGTCGGCGTCCCCATTGACGAGAACATCCTGCGCGGGCAGATGGAAGGCGGCCTGCTGCAGGGGCTGGGCTGGGCCTCCATGGAACAGATGGACGCGAAAGACGGCCGCATCCGCAACGGCAGCTTCACCGATTATATCATCCCGACGGCTGCCGACGTACCCGTCTTGGAAGTGGATACGGTTATAAATCCCTACGTTGACGGGCCGTTCGGCGCGAAAGGAGCGGGAGAGGTGCCTACGGACGGACCGGCGCCCGCCTACCTCGAAGCCATGGAGCAGGCTTTGGGTTGTCCGCTCTACCATATCCCCTTCACGATGGAGGATACTCTGAAGAAGCTGGAGGCGACGCTGTGATGGGAGAGGCTGTTTCCTTTGTATTAAACGGCGCCAAGGTCCGCTGGACCGGACCGGACGGAAGCCGGCTTCTCGATGTGCTCCGGAACGAGTTCGGACTCACCGGGACCAAATGCGGCTGCAAGGAGGGAGAATGCGGCGCCTGCTCCGTTTTGATCGATCATAAATTGGTCAACTCCTGCATGGTGGCGATGGGAAGCCTCGAAGGAGCCGAAATCACGACGATTGAAGGGTTCTCTCAGACGGAGCGCTTCCGTGCGCTTGACCGGGGCTTCGCCGCCGTCAGCGCGGTGCAGTGCGGTTTTTGCATTCCCGGCATGGTTCTCGCGGCGGAAGCGCTGCTTCACCGGAACGGGGATCCGTCTGAGGCGGAGATTCGGGAGGCCATTTCCGGAAACCTGTGCCGCTGCACGGGATATAACGCCATTGTCAAAGCAATTCAGATTGCGGCGGAGGAGGGAAAAGGGCTATGGTAAACGGATACCGTCCCAATACGCTTGCCGAGGCGCTCGAGATCCGGGGGCGGGAGCGTGTGGTTCCCTATGCCGGCGGTACGGACCTGATGATCCGGGGGCAGGAAGAGCTTCCGTTTCTGTTTCTCAACCGCCTGCCGGAGCTGCGGCACATTACCGCCGGAGAATCCGGCGACAGGATCGGCGCCGCCTGCACCTTTTCGGAAATCTTGGATCATCCCGGCGCGCCCGCGGCGCTGAAGGCGGCCGTGCGGGAAATCGGCGCGCCGGCAATCCGGAATCTCGGCACAATCGGCGGAAATATCTGCAACGCTTCCCCCAAGGCGGACGCCGCCCTGATGCTCTGCGCCATGGACGCGATGCTCCGCCTGCAGAGCGCGCGGGGCGAGCGGATCATTCCCATTCTGGATTTTTGGCTCGGACGCGGAAAGACGACGCTCGGCGTCGACGAACTTCTGACGGAGGTTCTGATTCCCCGCCGAAACTGCCGGCACTATTTTAAAAAGGTAGGCGCGCGGCGCGCCTTGGCCATCTCCCGCGTTTCCTTCGCGGGCCTGTTCGGGGAGCGGGACGGTATTATCACAGTTTGCTCCGCCGCCTTCGGCGCGGTCGCCGACACGGTGCTGCGCAGCCCGGAAAACGAATCGCTGTTCGTCGGGAAGACGATGGCGGAGGCAAAAGCGAAAAAGGCGGAATTTCTCGCGGCCTACGACGCGCTGATACAGCCCATCCAGGGCCGGGTGTCGGCCCCCTACCGTAAAAAAGTGTGCGCGAATCTGCTTTCCGATTTTTTGGCTGAAAACGGCATTTGAATCAATACCAAGAGGATACCGACCGGGAATCTATACGCTCCGTAGAATCGTGCCGGAGCCTGTCGTGCCCCGTTGGGAAGGAGAAAAGACATGCTGCTGATTGGAAATGGGAGGCTCATTACCAGAGACAACGGGAATCCCTATTATGAAAACGGCGCCGTGTTGGCGGACGGGCCCCTGATCCGAGCGGTGGGCGAAACACGCGTCCTGCGCGAGAAGTACCCGGAAGCGGAGTTTCTTGACGCCCGGGGCGGCGTCATTATGCCGGGGCTTATCAACACCCACCACCATATTTACAGCGCCTTTGCCCGGGGATTGTCCGTCAAAGGCTACAGCCCGCGCAATTTTCCCGAAATCCTGGAGGGCCTTTGGTGGAAGCTCGACAGTCTTCTGACCTTGGAGGACTGTTATTACAGCGCCCTTGCCACCTACCTTGACTGCATCAAAAACGGCGTCACCACGGTTTTTGACCACCATGCAAGCTATGGAGCGATCCCGGGAAGCCTGTTTGATATTTCCCGCGCGGCCCGCGAGCTCGGTGTGCGCACCTGCCTGTGTTACGAGGTGTCGGACCGGGCCGGCAGGGAAAAAACGCGGCAGGCGGTGGAGGAAAACGCCGCCTTTCTGAAGGCATGCAAAGGGGACCCGATGCAAAAGGGCATGATGGGCCTGCACGCCTCCTTTACGCTCTCCGACGAAACGCTCTCCCTGTGCCGGGAAAACCTCACGGAGGAGGCCGGCGTTCATATCCACGTGGCGGAAGGGATCGAGGACGTATACCACTGCCTGCGCAGCCACGGGAAGCGGATAGTAGACCGTCTTTACGACTTCGGTCTTTTGGGAAAGAAATCCTTTACGGTGCACTGCGTCCACGTTTCGGCGGCGGAGATGGAAATTCTGCGCGAAACCGGCACCGTGGTCGTGCACAATCCCGAGTCCAACATGGGCAACGCGGTGGGCTGTCCGCCGACGATGGAGCTCATGCGCCGGGGCGTGCTGACGGGGCTCGGGACTGACGGCTACACAAGCGACATGCTCGAATCCTATAAGGTTGCAAACATCCTGCACAAGCACCATCTTTGCGATCCGGGAGCCGCCTGGGTGGAGGCTCCGAAGATGCTGTTTGAAAACAACGCGGAAATTGCGGGGCGTTATTTTGACGAGAGGATAGGCGTGCTTTGTCCCGGCGCGGCGGCAGACGTGATCGTTTTGGATTACGATCCGCTTACCCCCATGGGCGCGGACAACCTGAACGGACACATTTTATTCGGTATGAACGGGCGCAACGTGACGGCTACCGTCATTGCCGGGGTAGTGAAGATGAAAAACCGCGAGCTGCTCTGCGCCGACGAGGCGGAGATCCTAGCAAATTGCCGGACCTTGGCCGTGAAATTAGCGGACCGCATGAACGGAGGGTGAGTGGATTGGGAGACAGAATGCATCCGATTCCCTTTGACAGGCTCATGGAGCACATTGTAACGGAATACCGGCAGGAAGGCTCCGTTTTCGGAATCACGAATTTTTTCCGCGCGGACCCGAAGCGGAGCGTATCCATGTTCGGGGAGCGGATGGAGACGCCCGTCGGCCCCGCCGCGGGACCGCATACCCAGCTTGCGCAGAATATCGTTTCGGCCTATCTCTGCGGCGCACGCTTTTTTGAGCTGAAAACCGTTCAGACGCTTGACGGGGAGGATCTTCCCGTTGAAAAGCCGTGCATATTGGCCGAGGACGAGGGGTATAACGTGGAGTGGTCCACGGAGCTGCGCGTCGGGCAGGCGCTCGACGAGTACATAAAGGCCTGGTTCGCCCTGAAGCTCCTGTCGAAGGAATTTTCTTTGGGCGGGGAGGACGGATTCATCTTCAACATGAGCGTAGGCTACGATTTGAAGGGAATCCAGTCCCCGAAAATCGACGCCTTTATCGAGGGGCTGAAGGACGCCTCCGGAACGGAAGCCTGGCGGGAGTGCCAAAGCTGGGCGCTTTCGAACGCGGGCCGGTTTTCCCGTGTGGACGAGGACTACGTCCGCGGCATATCCCCCAAAATCTGCTCGTCCATCACCTTGTCCACGCTCCACGGCTGTCCCCCGGACGAGATTGAGCGCATCGCCGTCTATCTGCTCCGGGAGAAAAAGCTCCACACCTTCGTCAAGTGCAACCCGACCCTCTTGGGTTACGACTTTGCGCGAACTACGTTGGATCGTTTGGGATACGGCTATATTTCCTTCGACGATACCCATTTTAAAAGCGACCTGCAGTTTTCGGACGCGGTTCCCATGTTCCAAAGGCTGTCGGCGCTGGCGGCCGAAGAAAACCGCAGCTTCGGCGTCAAGCTGAGCAATACCTTTCCGGTTGACATTAAGCAAAACGAGCTGCCGGGGCAGGAAATGTATATGTCCGGGCGCGCCCTCTATCCGCTCACAACCGCGCTTGCGCTTCGTATTTCCGAAGCGTTTGCGGGAAAGCTGCCGGTTTCCTATTCCGGCGGCGCGAACCTCTTCAACGTGGAAGGGCTGCTGAAAGCGGGGATTCGCCCCGTCACGATAGCAACGGATTTGCTCAAACCCGGCGGGTATCAGCGGCTTCTGCCCGTCGCGCAGCGGCTTTCCGCGCTTTCTCTGCCGGAGGACGGAACCGTTTCCGTGCCGATGCTTCGCTCCATAGCGGCGGAAGCGGCGGAAGGAGAGCTGTGCCGCAAGCCGGAAAAGCCGGCTCCGCCCCGCAAAATAGAGCGGAAGGTGCCGTTATTAAACTGCTATGTCGCGCCCTGCCGCGGCGCCTGTCCGATCGGGCAGGACATTCCCGCCTATCTCCGCTGCGCGGAGGAGGGAAATTTCGAGCAGGCGCTGCGCGTGATTTTTCAGCGCAATCCTCTGCCCTTTATCACGGGAAGCATCTGCCCCCATCCCTGCACAACCCGCTGCAACCGCGCCTTTTACGAGGGGTCGGTCGATATCCGGCAGGTCAAGCTCGAAGCCGCGCTTGAGGCGGGGGAAACTCTGCTGCGCGAACTGAAGCCGCCCGCGAAAAGCGGAAAGCGCGTTGCCGTCGTGGGCGGAGGTCCGGCGGGGATTTCCGCGGCCTGTTTCCTCGCCCGGGCTGGCGCGGAAGTGACCGTTTTCGAAACGCGGCGGAAATTGGGCGGACTCGTGCGCTATGTCATTCCCGAGTTTCGGATTTCACAGGAGCGGATTGACCGCGATATCGCGTTTGCGGAAGCGCTCGGCGTCCGCTTTCAGACGGGGAGAGAAATCGACTCCGTAGCGTCGCTTCGGGAGATCGGCTTCGGGCCGGTGGTGCTCGCCGTCGGCGCGTGGCGCAACGGTAAGCTTCCGCTTGCGTACGGCGAAGCCATGAACGCCCTCGAGTTTTTAAGCCGGTGCAAGGCCTCCGGGGACGGAATCCAGCCCGGCAGGCACGTGGCCGTGATTGGCGGCGGGAATACGGCCATGGATGTGGCGCGGGCGGCGCTTCGCATGCCCGGCGTCGAGCGCGTCTTTCTCGTCTACCGGCGCACACGGCGCTATATGCCCGCCGAGGAAGAAGAGCTTCAGCTCGCGCTTCTGGAAGGCGTGGAGCTTCACGAGCTGCTTGCGCCCGTCGGCGTGCGGGACGGCGTGCTGACCTGCCGGAAGATGCGTTTGGGAGAGCCGGACGCGTCGAACCGGCGCAGTGTGGTTGAGACGGAGGAAACGATCGAGCTTCCCGCCGATCTTGTCGTCGCCGCAATCGGCGAACAGGTCGACTCCTGCTTTTTCAAGAATAACGGCATCGCGTTGGATAAGCGGGGCCTCGTCGCAGTTAACCGGGAGACGCTCGAGACAAACCTTCCGGGCGTTTATGCAATCGGCGACGCCCTCACGGGTCCGGCCACCGTGGTGGAGGCGATCGCCTCCGCGGCGCGCTGCGCCCGGGCCATTGCGGGCGCCGATTACGAGCGCTATGCCGGGCGGAACGCCGCGGGGCAATGGCCCAAGGCGCTGGCAAAAAAGGGCGCGCTTTGCGCCTCCTGCTCCGAGTCCGGCCGCTGCCTGGATTGCGAGACCCTCTGCGAGCTTTGCGCCGACGTTTGCCCCAACCGGGCAAACGTGGCGGTTGCCGTCGGGAACCGGAGGCAGATTCTGCATGTGGACGCTCTGTGCAACGAGTGCGGCAACTGCTCCGCGTTCTGTCCCTATGACAGCGCGCCCTACCGGGAAAAGTTTACGCTCTTTTCCTCCGCCGCGGACTTTGAAGACAGCGAGAACCAGGGATTTCTCCCCTTGGGCGCGAAACGCTGCCGGGTCCGCCTTTCCGGGGAGGTCATGGAGACCGACCTTGCGGCAGCGGATACGGCGCTGCCCGAAGAAATCCGCAGCTTTATTCTAGCGGTATTGGAGCGCTATGCTTTCCTGAAGTGAGAGGAAGCGAAACATGCATACGGTCATCAAGAACGGGACGCTGCTGACGCCGAACGGACCCGTCCGCGCGGACCTGTCCATGGCGGACGGAAAGATTGCAGCAATCGGAGCCGGACTTTCCGGCGATGTGGTTTTCGACGCGGACGGCTGTCTTGTCTTTCCCGGCTTTATCGACGCCCACACCCATCTGGAGATGCCGGTCGCGGGAACCGTGACAGCGGACGATTTTCCCAGCGGCACGCGCGCCGCTCTTGCGGGCGGCACGACGACCATCTTGGACTTTGCCACGCAGGAGCGGGACGGGGGGACGCTGCGGGAAGCGCTTTCCCTTTGGCACAGCCGGGCGGACGGCCGCTGCGCCTGCGATTACGGGTTTCATATGGCCCTTACCCGGTGGGACGGCGCGACCGAAAAGGAACTGCCAGCCGTCGTCGGGGAGGGCGTAACCAGCTTCAAGGTCTACATGGCCTACGACGCCCTGCGCCTAAATGACAGGGAGATTTATGAAATTCTTCTGCGCGCGGGGGAATTGGGCGCTCTCGTCGGCGCCCATTGCGAAAACGGAGACCTTGTAAGCGCGCTGACCGCGCGGTGCCGCGCGGCGGGGAATCTCGCCCCGCGCTATCACGCGATCGCAAGGCCGGCCCTTGTCGAGGCGGAGGCGGTAAACCGCTTCTTGGCCATCGCGGCACTTGCCGGCGTGCCGGTGCAGATCGTGCACCTGAGCACCGCGGCGGGACTTGACGCGTTTCGCCGCGCCCGCGCCGCGGGGCAGCGTGTGTTCGCGGAAACCTGTCCCCAATACCTGACCTTAGACGAAAGCCTTTACGACGCGCCCCCCTCGGAGGCGGTCAAATACGTCTGCTCCCCGCCCCTGCGCGGCCGGGAGGATCAAAAGGAGCTTTGGGAAGCTCTTCGCGCGGGTGAAATCGACACGATTTCCACCGACCACTGCAGCTTCAACAGCAAAGGCCAAAAAGACATGGGACTTGCGGATTTTTCAAAAATCCCGAACGGGCTGCCGGGGATCGAGCACCGGCCCGCCCTTATTTACACCGCCGGGGTGGCGGCCGGACGGATTACGCCCGAGCAGATGATGCGCCTGCTGTCGGAGCATCAGGCGCGGCGGTTCGGGATGTACCCGCGCAAGGGGGCGCTCACCCCCGGCAGCGACGCCGACGTCGTCCTCTGGGACCCCGGGTACCGGGGCGTTATCCGGGCGGAAACGCAGCTGCAGAACGTGGACTATACCCCTTGGGAGGGGATGGAGATACAGGGGCGCGCGCGGGCCGTCTTCCTGCGCGGGGAGCTTGCCGCAAAGGAAGGCAGGGTGCTCCGGCCCGCGGGCGGTCGGTATGTCCGCCGGGGGCTGCCGCAGCTTGGATGAATCAGGAGGGCGCGCCGTAAGTACGGTGCGCCCGTTTTGTTAGACGGTGAGGGCTGGAATGAAGCGGTTTGTCGATCGGAAGGGCGGATGCGGATGGGACGGTTGAATCCTTTTATTGGCGCCGCCGCATCGACAGGCAGGCGAGAAAGGGCAGGGAAAGGGGGAGCGCGAAAAGATACCGGAACTCGCAGTGTACGGGCGTCGCCGCCATCAGGGTAAGCCACAGCAGAAAAAGCGGCAAAAATGCAATCAGCTCGCCCGCGCGCCGTTTGATCAGAGTCAGCCCGGCAAAAAAGACGGCCGTCCAGACTAGGGTTCCGAGACTGGGAAAGCGGTAGCGATTTTCCCATCGGTTCCAGATTTCGCCCGTATAGCTTTCCAGCAGGTTTCTCTGATTCACCCCGATTTTTTCTCCCTCGTCCGCTAAGGGAAACGCGATCTTGCAGCGGACGCCGGGCATCCAGTAACCGAGCGTCTGCGCCAGGTAAGCTTTGCAGTATTCTTTGCGGTTGGGCGGCAGAAGCCGCGCCCAGAGCTTGAAAAACTCTGTCTTGTGAGATTCCAGGTACTCCCGGTTGAAACTGTTTTTCACAGGGTCCGCAAGAAACGGATCGTAATTTTGCAGCTTTTCCATGTCGAAAAAGCGCGCAAGGCTTTCCCGCTGCTCCTTTGTGATCGTTCCCCCGGATACGACGGTTCTTGCAATCTGCTGCGCCGGGATGGAAAGCGACTCGCTGAATACGCCCTTCGCCACCCCGTTTGCGTAATAGAGGTTCTGGATCACAGGCGCGAGCAGAAGGGGGAGCAGCAGGGCGGGCAGGAGCCTTTTTGCCCCCTTTCTCAGGTACAGAAAAAGCGCGAGAGCGGTCGGCAGCACAATACAATACCCGTTATGCCGAAGCAGGACAACGAGCAGCGAAAGAAGGATCCACCCAAGCGCCCCCGGAACGCTATGCAGCGTCTTCCCCCTGCTTTCCAGCGCGTCATAGACAGACAGGGTATAAAGAAAAACGCAGATCGAAAAGGGGATGTCCTTCCACAGGGTGACGGACAGTACGGGAAAGATCGGAACAAGCGCAAAAAACAGGGCGATCAGCAAAGCGAAATAGGGTCTCATTTGTTTTTTTAACAGCCAGCAGACTCCGTAAGCGACCGCACCCGCAAGAAACGCCATCTGGAAGAGCGAATAGGCCGCGACGCCTTCGCTGATATCGCCGAACAGCATGCCAAAGCGCATTATGAGGCGCACCAGCAGCACATACGTATACGGATGCCAGTCGGAGGGTTCGACCCCCAATACCGCCTGTCCGGCCACATAGTAGGAGTCGTACGTCATGCATCCGGGATAATAAACCAGAAAATACGGAAGCCAGCATATGAAAAGAAACAGAAAAAGCCCGAGGCCGGTTTTCCGGCCCGGGACGATAGGTTCTTTTTGGCATAGCAAGATCTCCATATGGCGGATTAAGCCATACAGACCGATTGAAATCAAATAGGACAACAGCGCGAGCAGCAGAACGGAAACGGGAAAAAACGGAGTCAGGTCCCAAAAGGCGCCGGTCGATTGGTCGACCAGTGAACCGGCAAGATAGCAAAAGGAAAAGAGAACGGACAGAAAAACGCAAACGGCTCGCGTGACCGTATCCTGCTTCGACCATAAGAATTTCAAATCAGTGCCCATGCCTGTTAGTATTTCTTTCCATCTTTTGGATTATTCCCGTTTATCGGATATCCGTATCGCCCTGCCGTGCCGAAAAGAATGTCCCGGAAAGCAACAAAATCCCCGCGCCGGAAGTTTTTTACCCCTTTCCGGACGCCCGCGCAAAAAAAGTTCACGATTTCGTCACAAAAAGCAGTAAAAACGTTCACAATTTCATGGTATCGTAAAGAACGTAAACTTTCTTCATTTTCATTCTTCCATTTCTTTAAAAGCGGCCCGGACGAGTTGAGGCGTCCGGGCCGCTTTCGTTTTCTGTTCCTGAGAGCGGCGTCCTTTGTCATGGTTGGAAAAAGCATGCAACCATAGGGGCCGCTGCCCTCAGCGGCCCGCCGTTTTCTCCGTCTCTTGTTTGGATAAGAACTGTTATTCCACAACTACGGCCGTTCCGGAAACGGTCACCATCAGCATGTTGTTCGAGGAGCCGAGGACCTCATAATCGATGTCGACGCCCACGACGGCATTGGCGCCCATCCTTGCGGCCCGCTCTTCCATTTCGCGCAGGGCGCTTTCCCGGGATTGAATCAATTCGCCCTCATAGCTCTGGGACCTGCCGCCGAAAAAATTGGTCAGTCCGGCGGCTATGTCCTTGATAAAGTCGACGCCGCTGATGACTTCCCCGACGACGATTCCCTTGTAAGCCTTGATTGTTTTGCCCTCGATGGAGGGGGTTGTCGTCACAATCATAAGAATACCTCCTTATTTGTTGTACCGAGTATAACACAGGAAAGGGAAAAAATGTATAGGAATCTGAAATGGAGAAACAGCCCAAGCCCATCAATTTTTTCGATAGGCGCAGCAAAACCATTTTCTGTACAATCTGTAAAATTTACGTCATAATTAATAAGAAGCGGTAGTAGGATAAGGACGGGAAGGAAGACAGGCCCTTAGCTTGTCTTAGCCACTGTGTTGCCCCGTGCACCTGAAGAATCATACGCGGAAAGGAATGAAACGGAAATGTCCAATCAAAGAATCGAAGCTTCTCAGCCCATATACAACGTGATTCGGGAAGAAAACGTGATGGTCGAAGTCCGTGACGGCGTCAAAATCGCGGTCGACGTCTACAGACCCGACGCCGAGGGCAAGTTCCCGGGTTTGCTTGCCATGTCGCCTTATGGGAAGATTTCTCAGGTTTATCCGGAAACGCCGCCCCAGCCTTTCGGCAAGAGTATTTTCGAAGCTTCCTGCGAATCGGGCGACCCGTTCTATTTTGCCAAACGGGGCTATGTCTTTGTCATTGCCGACCACCGCGGCACCGGCGATTCCGAGGGCGCCATGATCGGCGTCATGGACGCCAAAGAAGGAGAAGACGGACACGACGTGGTGGAGTGGATGGCTCGTCAGCCCTGGTGCACCGGAAA
>DCTG01000071.1:9658-9830 GCA_002329245.1 Clostridiales bacterium UBA1446 | reverse complement strand
CAAATAATTGGCGTTCAGCACCGCCGCTTCGGAAGCCTCCTTCAGGCCTTCCCCGCCAAGCGCAAGAAGGTAGCACAGCGCTTTTACCACGACCAAAAAATTGCCGCCAAACGCGCGCATCTGCAAGCGTCCGGCGCCGCCGCTCATCAGCGCGGAACCGGGTAGAAACGGC
>DCTG01000071.1:0-9639 GCA_002329245.1 Clostridiales bacterium UBA1446 | reverse complement strand
CGTGGAGAAGGTTTTATGCAGGTTGAGATGCATCACGTCGAACCCCATGTCCCCCGGCCGCGTCCTGCCCATAATTGCGTTCAGATTTGCTCCGTCGTAGTAGCACAGCCCGCCCGCGCGGTGCACCATCTCCGTAATGCGAAGGATATTTTTATCAAACACGCCTCCGGTGTTGGGATTGGTCAGCATCAGTCCGGCGGTTTCCCCATCCAAGGCGGCGGACAGGGCATCAAGGTCAACGCCTCCGTCAGGGTACGAGGGAATGCTCACCACGGAGAAGCCGGCCATCGCGGCGCTTGCGGGATTGGTCCCATGCGCCGAGTCCGGCACGAGAATTTTCCGGCGCGCCGTATCGCCGCGGGATTCATGATAGGACTTGAGCAGCAGCAGGCCTAAAAATTCCCCGTGCGCCCCGGCGGCAGGCTGAAAGCTCATGGCGTCCATCCCCGTCAGCTCGCAAAGGTAGCGCTCTGCAAGAGAAAGGGCTTCCCGGCAGCCTTCCGTCGTATGCGACGGCTGCAGAGGATGGATATCCGCAAAGCCGGGAAGGGAAGCAATTTCTTCGTTGATGCGCGGATTATACTTCATCGTGCAGGAGCCAAGCGGGTAAAACCCCCGGTTGACGCCGAAGGTCCGGCGCGAGAGCTCCGTATAGTGCCGCGAAACCTCCGGCTCGGCCAGCTCCGGCAGAACCGGCGCACGCTCCCGCCGCAGATTTTCCGGAAGCGCCGCCCCGGGAACGTCGCAGGGGGGAAGGATGGCGCTTGTATGGCCCGCGGCGCTTTTTTCAAAAACAAGCTTCATTGCCCGCACGCCTCCTTTACGATTTCGACGGTTTCGTCCAAACGGCCGCGCGAAACCGTTTCGGTCACGCACCAGAGAATCCCGTCTCCGAGCGGCAGACCGCCCAAAATATTCCGCTCCTCCAACGCTTGTAAAATGCGCCGGGCCGGGACGGGGACACGGGAAAAAAATTCGTGAAAGAAATCTCCTTCGTAGGGAAGAGACACGCCCGGAATCTCGCACAGGCGCTTCGCCAAATAATGCGCCTTGGACATGGACTGGCGCGCCGCCTCCGCCATACCCGCGGCCCCCATTACGCTCATATACACCGCGGCGGTCAGAGCGCAGTGGGCTTCGTTCGAGCAGATGTTGCTGGACGCCTTTTCCCGCCGGATATGCTGTTCTCTGGCCTGCAGGGTGAGGACGAACGCCCGGTTCCCGTCGCGGTCCACCGTCTCTCCCACGATGCGGCCCGGCAGCTTCCGGGCGAGCGCGCCTTTCGCCGCCATGAAGCCGAGGTACGGCCCGCCGAAGGAAAGCGGCAGACCCAACGGCTGCCCCTCTCCGACCGCGATATCCGCTCCGCACTCTGCCGGAGTTTTCATCACGGCCAGCGCAATCGGGTTGCAGGACAGGATAAACTTCCCGCCCGCTTCATGGATAATCTCCCCGAGCCCCTGCGCATCCTCGAACATGCCGTAGAAATTCGGCTGCTGCAGGAGAAGGCAGCAGACCGTTTCATCCGCGGCCAGAGCCCGGAGGGCGTCGGGATCCGTTTTCCCTCCCTTTTCCGGCACGACAACCATCCGGCTGCCCGCGCCATAACAATAGGTTTGCACCGTCGCGACGGTATCCGGATGCATAGCCGCGGAAACGAGCACCGTCGTCCGCCCGCGCTCCCGGCACATGGCGGCTGCTTCCGCAGCCGCAACGGCTCCGTCGTATACCGATGAGTTGGACACGTCCATGCCCGTGAGCGCGCAGATCATGCTCTGGTATTCAAACATGGCCTGCAGGATGCCCTGATTCAGTTCCGGCTGATAAGGCGTGTAGGCCGTGACGAACTCTTCCTTCGCGGCGATGTATTTCACGGCGGCGGGAATATAGTGCCGATAAGCGCCCGCGCCGCGCAGCACCGTGGAAAACACCTTGTTTTTCCCGGCCATCTGCTCCATCGTCCGGCGCAGCTCCAGCTCCGGCAGGCCCTTCGGCAGGTTCAGTTCTCCGTGAAAACGCGCCGCCTCCGGGATTTCGTCAAAGAGCGCGTCCATGGATTCGGCTCCGATCGCGGCGAGCATCTCCCGCCGTTCGCCTTCCGTGGACGGAAGATAGCCTCCCATTTTATTCCCCTCCGGCAATTAGATCTTCGTATTCCTTTGCCGACAGGAACTCGTCATGCTCCGTAATGTTCGTCACACGGATAAACCAGGAGTCGTAGGGCGCTTCGTTGATGCGCTGCGGCGCGTCCATAAGAGCGCCGTTGACCTCCGCCACGATTCCGGTGTAGGGAGAGAGCACTTCGGAAACCGCCTTGACGGATTCCACATCGGCAAACGATTCTCCCATCCTTACCGGATCCCCCACGGCGGGAAGCGTGACAAAGACCAGATCCCCCAACTTGTTTTGCGCATAGTCCGTGATGCCCACATAGGCGTCTCCGGCCGCCGTGAAACTGGTCCATTCATGCGTTTTTGTGTACCTGAGTTGTTCGGGATACGACATGGTGTTTTCCTCCTATAGCTTTCTATTTATATTGTTCAATTTGATTTGCTTCTGCTGTAAAAGGGCAGGGGTACGATTTCAGCCTCCACTTTTTTGCCGCGGATATCCACCGTAAGCCCGGTGCCCGTTTCCGAAGCGCTTTTATCTATGAGCGCCATGGCCGCCGCGGCGTTTAAAAACGGACAGAACGTACCGGAAGTGGTGACGCCGACCTGCGTATCCCCCCGATAAACGGCGCATTTTTCCCTGGCAATCCCCCGTCCGGTCATCCGCAGCCCCACGCGCACGCGCTCGGGTTCCCGCTTTTGCAGGAGGGCTTCCTTTCCGATAAAGGATTCCTTCTGCAGCTTTACAAACATACCGAGCCCGGCTTCAAACGGAGTTATGGTTTCGTCCATCTCGTGCCCGTAAAGCGGCAGACCCGCTTCCAGCCGGAGCGTATCCCGCGCGCCGAGCCCGCACGGAAGCAGCCCGTACCGCTCTCCCGCGGAAAGGAGCACCTCCCAGAGCGCGCTCGCGTCCTTCGCCGCGCAATAAATTTCATACCCGTGCTCTCCCGTGTACCCGGTGCGGGAGACGAGGCACTCAATTCCCCGGAGGCGAAGTCCCCGTACGAAGGTGTAGTATTTTTCCGGCAGAAGGCCGGGCCCGAAAAGATCGGTCAGAAGCGCCGCCGCCTGAGGTCCCTGGACTGCAAGCTGCGCCGTTTCATCGGAACGGTCGACGCAGGAAACCTGGCCGGACAAATGGGATTTGATCCATGCATAATCCTTTTCCCGGTTCGAAGCGTTCACCACAAGCAGGTAGCTTTCCGCGGAAAGCCGGTACACGAGAAGGTCGTCCAAAACGAAGCCCTCCTCGCTGCACATGGGAGTGTAGCGCGCCTGTCCGTCGGTCATGCCGGCGCAGTCGTTCGTGACAAGGTTCTGCACGTTTAATAGGGCATCCGGACCCTCGAGCAGAATTTCCCCCATGTGGGAAACGTCAAACAGTCCGCAGGCCGTGCGCACGGCCATGTGCTCCCGGACAACGCCGGTTTCGTACTGTACGGGGAGAAGATACCCGGCAAAGGAAACCATTTTTCCGCCGTATTTTACATGGCAGTCATACAGTGGCGTTTTTCGTTCCATACTGCTCCTCCTATTTTCTTGTTGCTAAAAACAAAAGGCGTGGAAAAGCGTTTCCTTCGCTTTTCCACGCCTCTGTTATTGTTACCTGAAAGATTCCCCCGTATCCGGGGTTGCTTCTTCGGTGCATTTCTGCTTTCCAGAGTTTCGTCCGAATACGGTCCTTTTGCCTGAGAGTTTTTGCGTTACCCCTTCGGCCGCGCGTGCGCGCTCTCTCCCATATCCCTCATCCGATTATTCAGTTCATTCCAAGTATACCCTTTCCAGGCGCATTCGTCAAGACCCCGCAGAAGCGAGGGCGGTACTGCAAAAGAAAACCCAAAACACCGGATCATCCTAAGGTTACGTCCTTAGATATCACCCGCCGAAGCAAACAGGGACGCCGGATCCGGCGCCCCTGTCGATCCCATTATGCTATTGTAGGTACCGTATTTGGCTTAAGACCAGGTGGACTGGATGTCTTCCGCAAACTCTTTGTTGAACATGGCGATTACGCTGCGAACGACATCGTAGAACATGGCAATCGCGAAGATGAACATGCAGGCGCCCTCAAGCCAGTAGAAGGGATGGACGGAAAACCGCAGCACGCCCGTCACATACTCGGAGGTCCTCGCCAGATTCGCCTGCAGGAAAGCGGCATAGCCTACTAACCCAGCAAGGATAGTGGAAAGAAGGCCTGTGACCGAGTAGAAAAAGAAGCGGACCGGCCGGGGCAGCAGAATCAGGATCATGGTAAGGTGTACATGCCCGCGTTCCAACTGGCAATAAGCAAACGAGGCGAATATGACCGAGAACAGCATATACTGCACGATTTCATACGCGCCCACGATCGGGCTGTTGAGGAAGTAGCGCATGCATACATCGGCCACGATAAGAATCATGATAACGAAGATGCCTGCATAACTGAGCACACTGACTAAGGTGGTAAATCGTTTTAGCCAGACTCCGATGGATTTAACAGCGTTCATTTTCCATACCTCCTTAACCGTAGATCAGGTTCGGCAGCCAAAGCGCAATTCCCGGGAAGATTGCGCAAAGGGTGATCGTGAGGAGCATGGCAATGAGGAAGGGGAGAGAGCCTTTAAATATCGTTGTAAGCGGCACGTCCTTGCAGACACCGGCAATAACGAAGCAGCTCAGTCCCACGGGAGGCAGAATCAGGCCCATATTCATCACGAGCACGATGATAGCACCGAACCAGACAGGGTCAAACCCAAGATTCATGATCACCGGGAGGAAGATGGGAACCGTGAGCAGAATCATCGGCAGTTCATCCATAATGGCGCCGAGGANNAGAATGATGATCGCAAAGATCACATAACGGGAAACCTCGAGGCTGCCGATAAAGTCGGCTAACTTCATGGGCATCTGCGTCACGGCCAGGAAGTTGTTCATGACAATGGCGCCGATGAGAAGGAGGAACACCATGGACGAGGTTTTTACCGTATCCTTCATGCAGTATAGGAAGTTTTCCCAGTTCAACTTCTTTTTCATAAGCATCATGAGAAAGCCGAGGAACGCGCCGAAGGCCGCCGCCTCGTTGACAGTGAAGATGCCTCCGAACATGCCGCCGAAGACGAAGCCGAACAGTACGGCGACCAAGATAAGCCCCTTGAGCGATTCGAACCGCTCTTTCCAGGAGCATTTAAAGCCTTTGGGGCCCCAACTGGGTATTAGCTTGATAGCAATCACGACGATTGCCATCATTATAATCGCCTGAACGATGCCGGGTCCCACGCCGGAAGCAAGCAGCCTGCCGATGGATTGCTCGGCGCTGATGCCGTATATGATCATCGGTGTGCTCGGCGGGATCAGGATGCCCAAGCCTCCGCCGGCCGCAACGCAGCCGGTGGAAAGACTGTCGGAATATCCGTGCTTGCGCATCTCCGGGATGGCGACTGTGCCCATTGTAGCGGTTGTGGCGATAACGGAGCCGCAGACGGCGCCGAAGCCCGCGCAGGCCGCGATCGTAGCGCAGGCAAGACCGCCGGGCAGGCGGCTGAGCCATTTCGCTCCCGCATCGAACAGACCGTTACTCAGTCCCGCCACAAAGGCCGTACTGCCCATCAGAATAAACAGCGGGATTACGACGAAAGAATAGTTTGTCGCCTGGGTGGCGGGAACCGTTCTCAGTACGCCAATCGCCGCGTCGAAATTCACTATATACCAATATCCGAAAAAGCCGACCGCCATCATTGCCAATCCAATGTTCATCCCCATAAACATCAGCACAACCATTAAGATGACGCCGAGCGCTGCAACGAGTTGTAAACTCAAAAAACTCCCCTCCTGAGGTGAAGGGTCTGCATGCAGAATGGCTCTGCATCCTGCACACAGACCCTTTCGTCTGGCCAGTCAGGCCTTCTTACATAAGGATAAAGAAATGATACCGCGGATTATTTCGCGTATTTCTGGACAAATTCGACTGTCTTATCCAGGAATGCCTTGCCGTCAATGCCTTTTTCGCTGATCTTAGCGGCCCATCCGGCATTGTACTCGTCCGCAATCGCCTTGAACGCGGCATAGTCGGCTTCGCTGATCTGCGTCAGGACGGCGCCTTCCTTGCTGAGGACCTCATTGCGCTTGGTGTCGTAGTCTTCCTGGAAAATTTCCGCCATTTCGATCGAGCAGGCTCTGTCGGAAACAGAGTCGATTGCCGCCTGGATATCGGCGGGGAACTTATTCCAAACATCCTTGTTCATAAGGAGCAGGAAGGGACCGACATAGATAGGCATATCCATGTAGTACTTCGTGACTTCCTGCAGTTTGAAATCGGCCAGTCCGGAATACTCAAACGCGTAGCCGTCGATGACCTTCTTCTCAATGGCTTCATACACATCCGGAGGACCCATCATAATGGGAACCGCGCCCCAGAGGGTCAGGATGTCGGTGATGGCGCCGGAAGGAGCACGATACTGGACGCCTTTGATGGTTTCCAGAGACTTGACTTCCTTGGTGGCGGTGGAAAGATGGTTTGGCGGGTTGGTGTAGAGCATGATCATCTTATATTTGTCGGACAGCTCTTTCTGCATATCCGCGCTCCACTCATACAGGTCCCAGAGCACATTGGTGGCCTGCGGCACGTCTTTAATGCCAAGCATCGGCAGCGTAACCACGTCGGTCAGCGGGAACTGGTTGGGGAAGAAGCTGGTGAACACCCATGCCACGTCGACAGCGCCGGTGATCATGGCTTCCAGCGCAGCAGTGGGGGCTGCGAGCGTCGCGCCCGGATAGGTAGTAATGTTGACCTGTCCTGCGGTCACATCCTTCACCCGGGAAGCCCACTCTTGAATGAACAGGGTCTTCACAGAGGTGGCGGGGTCATGGCAGGTAGCGGACAGCTCCCAGTTCTGGCCTGTAGTGGTGAGACCGCCGGTTCCCGTATCACCGGGCTGCGCGGGTGTGGTCTGTGCCGGCGCCGTGTTCGCCGGGGGCGGCGTCTGCTTCCCACCGCATGCCGTCAGCAGCGTGCCGAGGAGAGATACCGCCAGCAGCAAGCTCAGAATGCGGCAAGAAAACTTCTTTTTCTTCATAGCATTACCATCCTTTTCGTCTTTTTTTAATCGCCAAGAAACCGGCCTAACGGCCCTTCCCTACTGTTCGCCGGCATCCCCCCTCTCCAGCTGTCGCGGTATGAAAACCTGCGAAATCTCAGGGATTACATGAACGCGCTAATCTGGCAAAAATACTGAAAAATGCAACAATTTGCCCAGAGTTATCAATAATTTTCTACATTATAGCATACAAGCTTGAAAATGCAAATAGGTTTTTTGCCTCGGTTTTACAACTTATTCGCCTTGAAAAACAACTAAAATGTTGTCGCTCTCCGATGCCGACGCGCGGGAAAATACCTCCTTCCGCCGTCCCGGAAAGCAGGGGTGACCAAGCAGAAAATGGGTTTTTCGCTTCATATTCTTATAGTATGCTTTGGGATATGCCATACCATACCTGTCCGATTTCCCCTTCCATCCGGCAGATTCCGCCCTTTAACATCCAATTGGTTGTATGTGTGCTTTTGTTTCGTTGTTTCATTTTCCGTTTGACCTGTGCTATGCTTGTTTTATAAGAGGTACCATGCATCCAGAGCATTAAAGGAGGAATGTGTTTTGAGTATCGCATACGATCGCGTAGTCACCACTACGGTGTGGTCTCCCGGGCCGGGCTGTCACGGCGGCTGCGGCGCAAAGCTGTTTGTAAAAGACGACAAAGTCGTGAAAGTGGAGGGAGACCCGAACCATCCCTGGAACTGGGGAAGAGGCTGTTCCCGGCTTCTGGCCATGACACAGTTTATGTACCATCCCGACCGGATCCTTTATCCGCTCAAGCGTGTCGGCCCCCGCGGGGACGGCCGCTTTGAACGCATATCCTGGGATGAAGCGTACGATTTGATTGAGGAGAAGTTCAATAAAATAAAGGAAGAATACGGCGCGAATGCGGTAATCTTCATTCAGGGCACCGGCCGGGACATCGGCGGACCGATGTCTATTATCGCCTACAACTACGGAAGCGCGAACTGGTCCCAGCTCGGCCTCGGCGGCCAGGCCTGCTATGGCCCGCGTTTGGGCGCCATGTCCGCCGTACAGGGCGACAACGCCATTGCCGACTGCTCGCAGTTTTTGGAAAAGCGGTTCGACGACCCGCGGTACAAGCTGCCCAACTACATCGTCGTCTGGGCTCAGGATCCGACGAAAGGCTGCCCGGACGGCTTCTACGGCAACTGGGTTGTCGACTGTATGAAGCGCGGCTCGAAACTGATCGTCATCGATCCGCGGCAGAACTTTTTAACTTCCCGCGCCGAATACCATCTGCAACTTCGCCCCGGCACCGACGGCGCGCTTGCGCTCGGCATGCTCAAGCTCATTATTGAAAATGAGTGGTACGATAAGGAGTTCGTGGAAAACTGGTGCCTCGGTTTCGACAAGCTGGCCGAACGCGTCAAGGAGTGGACCCTCGAGCGGGTTTCCGCGATCACCTGGGTGCCGAAGGAGATTATTTACGAAGCCACGAAGGCCTATGCCCTCTCTTCCCCCGGTTCCGCCATTCATTGGGGTCTGCCCATCGACCAGGTCCCGGACGGCGTGCATGTGGCGCAGGCCATCAACGACATCTGGGCCATTACCGGCAATATCGACGTGCCCGGCGGACAGGTTATCGCCCGCAACGGGTATCACGTCTCCGCCTATCCCTTTGACAACTATCAGCTTGCCGACATGTTCGGCGACGATTTCGTCGAGCAGGTGGTTCAGACTCGGATCGGATCCGAAGAGTACGGCTGGCTGCGCAAATGGCGCTGCTACATACAGCCCGACGTGGCCGTCCAGCAGATGCTGACGCAAAAGCCCTATCCCATCCGCGCCACCTGGATTCAGACGGCAAACCCGGTCGCAAACGCGGCGGACCAGAAGCTTCATTACGAAGCGCTCAAGGCTATGGACTTCAACGTAGTGGTCGACCTCTTCCATAACCCGACCACCATGGCGGTCGCCGACGTCATACTGCCCGCCGCGACCTTTGCGGAGCGGACAGGCTTCCGGTCCTGGTTCGAGCCCGTGCAGGTCATTCAGCCTGCCGTTCAGGTCGGCGAATGCCGCAACGACTGGGAAATCGCCTGTGACCTGGCCGGCCGCTTTAATCCCGACTTCAAGCGCCGCTTCCCCAACGGATTCAAGGACTACATGAACTGGCGCCTGGAGCCCGCCGGCGAAACCTACGACAGCCTGTGCGCCAAGGGCGGCTGGAAATGGGCGGAGGACACCCCGCAGCCCCTCGAGTCCAAGCTTCCCTGGATTCCCTACTATCGTTACAAGACCGGCGCCCTCCGCGCCGACGGAAAACCCGGATTCCGNNCTATTCCACCCAGAACGAGGCCTGGGGCGCGACCGGCATCACCATCGTCGATCCGCTGCCGCATTATCAGGAGCCCGCGGAAAGCGAGATTGCCACCCCGGAGGTATTCAAAAAGTATCCGCTGATCATGATCACAGGCCGCCGCAGCCCCGTGTTCTTC
>DCTG01000200.1 GCA_002329245.1 Clostridiales bacterium UBA1446 | reverse complement strand
GGCTGCGGCGTGGACTGCTCCAGCTACACCGAGTTGCTGATGAGCGAAGCCTGCGGCTTTACGGGCTCGGATATCATGTTCTCCTCCAATGACACGCCGGCCCAGGATATGAAAAAAGCCTATGACCTGGGTGCCTATATCAACCTGGATGACCTGACCCATGTGGATTTCCTCAAGAAAGTGGCCGGAATCCCCAAAACCGTGTGCTGCCGGTATAATCCCGGCGGTGTGTTTGAGCTGGGCAACGGGATCATGGACAACCCCGGCGACGCCAAATACGGCATGAGCGAGGACCAGATGGCGGAGGCCTACACCCGGCTGATGGCGCTTGGCACCGAGGAGTTCGGGATTCACGCCTTCCTGGCCAGCAACACGGTGTCGAACGAATACTATCCCGCGCTGGCCGCTCTTTTGTTCCGCGTCGCAGTGGAGCTCAAGCGGGAGACGGGGGCGGAGATTTCTTTTGTCAATTTGTCCGGCGGCGTCGGAATTCCGTATCGGCCGGCGCAGCAGGAAAACGATATCAAGGCGATCGGCGAAGGAGTCCGGCGTGCCTTCGAGACGATCCTGGTGCCCGCCGGTCTGGAACATACCGCCGTCTTTACGGAATTGGGACGGTTCATGACGGGGCCTTACGGCTGTCTGGTCACAAAGGTCATCCACGAAAAGCATATCCATAAAGAGTATATCGGCGTGGACGCCTGCGCCGCGAACCTGATGCGCCCGGCAATCTACGGCGCCTATCACCACATCACCGTCCTCGGGCGCGAGAACGCTCCCCTGGACCATAAGTACGACGTGGTGGGTTCGCTTTGCGAGAACAACGATAAGTTTGCCGTGGACCGCATGCTGCCGGAAATCAAAGTCGGTGATTATTTAGTCATCCACGATACCGGCGCGCACGGGTATTCCATGGGATATAATTACAACGGAAAGCTCCGGTCGGCGGAGGTGCTGCTCCGGGAGGACGGGCAGGCGCAGCTGATCCGGCGGGCGGAGACGCCTGAGGACTATTTTGCGACAATGATTTTTTAGCCGGAGGGAAGGTATCCTGTAAAAACGCCTTAGTATCTTGATTTGCTGCCTTGCGCGGAAAGAGAGAACGGATATGAAAAAAATTGAAATGAAAACCCCCCTGGTCGAAATGAACGGCGATGAAATGACGAGGGTTTTGTGGGATGATATCAAGAAGATCCTGCTAATACCCTTTGTCGATCTGAAAACGGAATACTTCGACCTGAGCCTGCCGGAGCGAAACCGCACGCAGGACGCGGTGACGCACGAAGCCGCGCAGGCCATCATCCGGTACGGCGTCGGCGTCAAATGCGCCACGATTACGCCCAATGCGCAGCGGATGGAGGAGTACGGGCTGGATAAGCTCTGGCCCAGTCCGAACGCCACAATCCGGGCGGCACTGGACGGCACGGTGTTCCGCGAACCGATTTTGGTTTCGAATATTCAGCCCGTCGTATCCACATGGAAAAAACCGATTACGGTTGCCCGGCACGCCTACGGCGACGTATACAAAGGCACGGAACTGCTCGTTTCCGGCGCGGGACTGGCCGAGCTTCTTTTCACCGGAAAGGACGGAACGGTCGTCCGGCAGAGGGTCTACGAGTTTGAAGGGCCCGGTATCCTGCAGGCGCAGCATAACCGGGACGACTCCATCCTCTCCTTCGCGAGATCCTGTTTCGGCTACGCGCTGCAAAAGAAGCAGGATTTGTGGTTTGCCACGAAGGATACCATATCCAAGACCTACGACCACCGGTTCAAGGACCTTTTTGGAGAGGTTTACGAGCGCGAATTCAAACAGCTCTTCGAAACGGAAGGCATATCCTATTTCTATACGCTTATAGACGACGCGGTTGCGCGGATGATCCGCTCTCCCGGGGGATTTGTTCTCGCCTGCAAGAATTACGACGGGGACGTGCTCAGCGACCTGGTTTCCACGGCGTTCGGAAGCCTTGCCATGATGACGAGCGTTTTAGTGAGCCCGGACGGCAAATANNGCCGCGCACGGCACGGTGACCCGCCATTACTACCGCTACCGAAAGGGGGAGGAGACGTCCACGAACCCGATGGCGCTTCTCTTTGCCTGGACCGGTGCCTTGCGCAAGCGGGGAGAACTGGACTCGATTTCCGGTCTTATGCGCTTTGCGGACCGGCTGGAGGCGGCTGCGGTCGCGGAAATAGAGAGCGGAACCATGACAAAGGATCTTGCGGCCTTGTGCGAACTGGAAAACGTGCGCCCGGTGAGCAGTTTGGGCTTCTTGGAAGCCGTGCGCGACCGGTTTGTACGGGAGACGGAAACGGCGTAAATTTCCTCGCGCTTGTCCCGAACACCGCGACGACGGCGGGATGTCTTCGAGTGGATGGAATGAATTTGCCCGCTGCGAAACGCTGCGTTTTGCAGACTGCCGCCCAAGTCGGGAAAAATCGGAAAGCAGGTGCAGGGAGCATTGCTTGAGCGTTATATAGGAGGCTGGGGGTTTGTCCGGTCCATGCTTCGGCTGGCGATCCCCATTGCCCTTCAGAATCTGCTGATTACCTCCTTTTCCTTGGTGGACAGCATTATGGTCAGTTCCTTGGGAGAGGAGTCGCTGGCGGCCGTCGGCTTTGCCGCGACCTGGAATCAATACTTAGTCTACCTCGTGTTCGGACTTGCTTCCGGCGCTTCGGTTTTCATCGCGCGATTCTGGGGCGCGGGCGACCTGTCGGGCATCCGCCGCACCTATGGCCTCGCCTTAGTCGGCGCTTTGGCGATGGGGGTTTTGTTTTGCTTCGTTTCCGTGTTCTTTCCGGCCCGGATCATGCGGGCCTTTACTACGGACTTGGCGGTCGTGGGGGAAGGGGCGGAATATCTGCGGATTATTGCGTTTGCCTACCTCACCACTCCCTTTACCATGGTGGGAAGCACCGTGCTTCGGAGCACGGAGCGGGTGCGCCTTCCCCTCATTGCGAGCTTCTGCGCCGTGGTGACGAACGTCGTTCTGAATTATATTCTGATCTTCGGACATTTCGGCGCGCCGCGCCTCGAGCTTCGGGGCGCCGCCATCGCGAGCCTGGTCTCCGCCTATGTGAACATTCTTGTGCTGTACGGCATAAGCTTTCGCCAGAAAAACGCCGCCATCGCGCCGGTTTCCGAACTTCTGTCCTTTAACAGGGCCTTTGTTTACCGGTATATCGGGATATCCCNNGACGGCAGGGGACGGAAAATTTCGCCGCTCTGACCGCGCTGCGCACCATAGAGGGCATGGTCATGGTCTGGTTCATCGGTCTGTGCACGGCGTGCGGCATTTTAGTCGGAAAGCGCTTGGGCACCTGCGACGCCGAGGGAGCCTATGAGGATTCGCGTCGTTTTTCGGTCTGGCTTTTTCTGCTCGCGGTTCTCTGCGGCGTGTGTATGGTGATTCTTCGCGCCCCCGTCATGAGCCTGTTCCATCTCTCGGGGGATTCGCTCCGGGCGGGCATGAACCTGATGCTCCTGTCCGCCGCGGAGGGGCCGTTCCGCTTCTATTCCTATCTGCTCATTGTCGGTGTTTTCCGCGCCGGCGGAGATACGAAGCGGTGCCTGTATTACGAACTTTTCTGCCAGTGGGGAATCTCAATCCCGCTTGCTTTCCTGTGCGGGTTTGTCCTGCGCCTGCCGTTTCTGTTGACATACTTCATTCCGGTTTGTGCCGAGAGCGTGATAAAATCGATCATCTGCATNNCGCTGGATCCACGCGCTCGAGCCGGAAGCTACGGAGCGGAAGCCAGCAGACCCGTAGGCGAATGGGAAACAATCATTGGGAGGGCTTCGTCCCCGCCGATGAGCTGGACGCCCCGCTGGACTAAAATTGTGGCGAAAACCGAGGAAATCTGCGACAGAACGGTTGCGAGCAACTCCAGATCTTCGTTCGACAGATCGGCGGCAATTGCAACCGCGATCGTATGGACCGCTGTGGTCATTTCCAAAGCGTTCATATCATCACCCGTACCATTGTATGCCGGCCGAAATCGGATTGAAAAGCCCGGGCATGCGCTTTTTAGCGGCATGTCCGGGCTTTGTTCCTAGGGACATTATTTATCGTCTTCGCGTTTTCGAAGCTTGCGGCGCGTTCCGTCCGGTTCCTCAATCCAGAGGTTTTGAAGCTGCGCTTCCAAATTGCGGCGGAAGGCGTCGCGATACTCCTGATACAGGGCCGCCCGCTCCCGCTGTTCTTCCGCGGTAAGGGACGATGCGCGCGCTTTGCGGGCAAGCTCGTTAATCCGGTCAATTTTCGACTGCTCCATCTTAAGAACTCCTTTGCGGAAGAAAGAAGGCGATACTCCGCTGCGATAACGGAAGGTCAGGAGATCGCGACACGGACGATACAAGTCGCCTTTGCTCCGGAGGCGGCCGTTGCGGTGACCGTGGTAAATCCGTTTCCTACGGCTGTTACCGTTCCGTTCTGGTCAATGGTGGCGACCGCAGTGTTTCCGATGCTCCAGGTCACCTTCCCGGATACTCCGCTTGCCTGCAGGGTAAATGTTTCTCCCTTGTACAGAAGCGTGAAGTCCGAACGGTTTAGGGTCATCGTCTCCGCGGGCGTTTCCGGCGCGGCGGGGGTTGTGCTTGTGGTTTTGAAATTGCAGCGGACAATGCAGGTTTTGCTGACATCTCCCATGGTGGCAATTACCTTGGCGGTTCCGACCGAGACCGCCGTAACCAGGCCGGTGTCGCTGACTGTGGCAACCGCAGGGTTGGAGCTCTTCCAGGACACCGCGCCGGAAGTGCCTGCCGGTATCATCGTGGCCTTGAGCTGCGCTTTTTCTCCCGCATAAAAGAGCGTAATGTCACTGCTGCTGAGGGAGAAGTCCGTGGCGAGCGTGACTTCCGGCAGCGACGGAGCGGGATCCGACCCCTGCGGGTCTTCGACCGTCCCGGGCGTATCGGAGGGATCCGGCGTTGTGGTGCCGGGCGGGAGATCGGAGCCGGCGGGCCCGGAAGGGTCGGCCTGCTCTGTCGGCGTCCCGGGGGAATCGGATTCCGGGCCGCCGATATGAAAGATGGTCCTTATAATCGAGAGCACGATACAGATGGCCGCAACGATCAGAACCAGCGATAAAAGCAGCGCGAAAATCCGCATAAACTGGCTCCGGGGCCGTCCGTATCCGCCGCTTTTCGTATTCGAAGCCAAGCGTTTGCCGCCTCCGCTTTTCCGGCGGACAGCCGGTCTTTCGTAATCCTCGTCTTCGCAGAAGGGGCAGCGCTTGTACGTGACAGAATAATCCTCGCCGCAGTTTTCGCATCTGATGGTTTCCATAGCCGCCTCCCTGTCGCAGTTTTTTCGGTTGCATGATTATATTTATCATACAATTTCTCCGCTTTCCAGTCAACAGATGATTGGAGAAAACAAGGAGAAAATGCGGTTTTATGTCTACCGCCTGCCCATGGCGCCATGCGCGCGGTTGACCTCGTCCTTCCGCTTGGAGTATAATAGCCGCACGGCGGTTTCTCCTTCTTATCGGAATGTCCGGTCCGGGGCTTTTACGGGGGAAGGGAAGCGTATTTGTCAGGCGGCGGGGAAAGAATCAAAGCAAAACGGTCCCAAAAATCAAAAAAACCACGCCGGAGCGTGGGAATCTTCTGAGCGGGGAGCGAAATCAGCGTTCGCTGTCGATCCGTTTCGTTTCTTCAAAGACCATGTCGTCGACATCATCAAAACGAAACGCCCCTATTCTGTTGTATCTCAATTTTTGCCTCCTTTCTTCCTATGTATTCTTCTTTCCAAAAACAATTATACCGGAAAACTGGGAAAAAACCAGTCCCAATACTAGACAAACTTATCTCCCCTTCGCCGCCCCGGCTTTGGCAATATTTCAGGCGGAAAGTTCTGCGCCGCGCATGAAATGACATCGGACGGGGAAGGGAGACAGGCAAAGATGGACAAAGCGGGTCAAATGCCGCAATTTTGAGGAAACTGTACGGAGGACACTTTCAGGTGAAGGATTTGGATTCAAAACTGATTATGGCGCTGACCGAGGATCATGCGGACTATCTTTCCGATGAATCCCATACGCAGGGGTACGCTTCCTGGATTGCGTTTCCCAAAAATGAGGACGAGGTGAGGCGCGCGCTGCGGGCCGCGGGCGGGGAGGGGATTCCGACTACCGTTCAGGGCTCCCGGACCGGGATTACGGCCGGGAGCGTCCCGTTTGGGGGACAGGTTTTGAGCCTGGGCCGGATGAACCGGATTCTTGGAATGCGGCGCGGCGAAGAGGGGCGTTATTACCTGCGCGTACAGCCGGGCCTCGCGCTATCGGAGCTGTCCCATTGCGTGGAGAGCAAACTGTTTGTGCAAACCGGCTGGGATCAGGCGTCGCTGGAGGCGCACGCTTACTTTTTACAGGCGGGAGAATATTTCTTTCCACCCGATCCCACGGAACGCTCCGCCTCCTTGGGGGGGATGGCGGCCTGCAACGCGTCGGGCGCCCGGACCTACCTGTACGGCGCGACAAGAAATTATATCAGCGCCCTGCGCGTAGTGCTGCCGGACGGAAGGACGGTTGCCCTGCGCCGGGGAGAGGTCCGTGCGCGGGGACTTGACCTGAAGATTCCCGCCGAGGACGGTTCGGCAATCTGGGTTCGGATTCCGACCTACCGGATGCCGGAAACAAAGAATGCGTCCGGCTACTTCGCCGCGCCCGATATGGACGCGATCGATCTTTTTATCGGTTCGGACGGAACGCTCGGCGTGATTACGGAGCTTGAAATTATGATCCTGCCTCTCCCGTCCCATATTTGGGCCGTAACCGCCTTTTTTGCCGGCGAACGGCAGGCGCTTGAC
>DCTG01000169.1 GCA_002329245.1 Clostridiales bacterium UBA1446 | reverse complement strand
GATGTGGGTGATGTCGTCCAAATTGATGGTGGCGCACAACCTGCGCGCTTCCCGGAAATCCTCTTCCGGCGTGTCGTTGGAGGAAAACATGATTTCGTCGCCGGGAAAGCCGCATTTTTCCGCCAGCAGCAATTCCGTCCGGGACGCACAGTCCACCCCGCACCCTTCCTCGCGGAGGATTTTTAAAATAGTCGGGTTGGGCGTAGCCTTTACCGCAAAATACTCCTTGAATCCCGGATTCCACGCAAAGGCGGCGTGCAGCCGGCGCGCGTTTTCCCGGATGCCGCGCTCGTCATACAGGTGAAACGGCGTGGGGAATTGCTCCGCGATCCGCCGCACCTGCTCCAACGTGACAAACGGCTTTTTCATAAAGTTCCCTCTCTCTCGCAGCCCCCGCTCTTTTTCACGCAGGAGTTTTCGAACAATTTTAACGGATTGTTTTTTCCTTGTCAATCTCCATTGCGTTCAAACCATGGAGGATTTTCCGTTTCCGGGCCACTGACGCAAAGCGCCTCCCCGGTCCGGACTATCCCTGCAGGGTCTGCGCGAAAGCGGCGTAGCGCTCCGCCCGCTCCCTGCATTGCTCCAAACTTTCTCCTCTGGCCAGCACATATACCTTGATCTTCGGTTCCGTTCCCGACGGACGGATTAAAAAGCTGGTCCCGTCGGAAAGCTCGAACCGAAGGACGTTCGACCCGCGCAGCTCCATCTCTCCCCGCTTCCCGGTCTTTTTGTCCGAGACCGTCCCGTCCAGATAATCCTTCNNTCACAATCTCCGCCGGGACGCCCGCAATTTCCGAAAAGGGTTCCTCCCGAAGGCGGTTCATCAGGCGTTTCATGTTTTCCAGTCCGTCCAATCCCGGCATGACAAGGCTCTGCGTACGCTCGGCATAGTATCCGTATTTCTCATACAGGGCGGAAAGGGCCTCAAAGAGCGTCATCCCCTGCGCGGCATACCAGGCGGCCATTTCACAAAGCAGAACGGAAGCCGTCACGGCGTCCTTGTCGCGCACATGGTGTCCGATCATATAGCCGTATGACTCTTCGTAAGAAAAAACGACGGTATGCGTGTTCGCCGCTTCAAGCTCCCCCATTTTTTCCGCCATGAATTTAAAGCCGGTGAAGGTATCGAAACAGGCAACCGAATTTTCTTCCGCCACGCGGCGCGCCATTTCGGTCGTTACTATGGTCTTGAGCACCGCCGCGTTCTTGGGCAGTTTTCCCGCCCGGCGCCGCGCGCCGATGAGATAGTCGAGCAGGAGAACCCCCGTCTGGTTCCCCGTAAGGGGCACATATTCTCCCTCCCGGTTCCGGACCAAAATCCCGACCCGGTCCGCATCCGGGTCGGAGCCCAAGATGAAATCCACATCCTCCCGGCGCGCCAGTTCCACCGCCAGCGCAAAGCTTTCCGGATATTCCGGATTCGGGTACTGGACCGTCGGGAAATTCCCGTCGGGCACCATTTGTTCCGGCACGCAAAGCACATGCTTCAGGCCGAGCCGGCGCAGGGCTTCAGGAATCAGGCGGCAGCCGGTGCCGTGGAAGGGCGTATAGACAACCTGAAAGCGGTCCGCCACCTCGGCCACCGCGCCGCAGTCGTTTGTCTCGGCCATGACATGAGACAAAAACGCCTCGTCCGTCTCCTCTCCCATCAGAACGATGAGACCGGACTGCAGCGCCTTTTCGTACTCCATCCGCCGAATCCCCGAAAAGAAGTCGACCCGCTCCATCTCCGCCGCGATGGCGGCGGCGTGGTGAGGCGGCAGCTGGGCCCCGTCCTCCCAATAGACCTTGTATCCGTTGTATTCTTTCGGATTGTGGCTGGCCGTGATGTTGATACCCGCAATGCAGCCGTATTCCCGTATGGCAAAGGAAAGCTCCGGTGTGGGGCGCATTTCCCGGAACATGCGCACGGGGATATTGTTTCCGGCCATGACGCAGGCCGCCGCCCGCGCAAAGTCGAAACTGTGGTTCCGGCAGTCAAAACAGATCGCCACGCCCCGCGATACGGCCTTCTCTCCTTCGGCGAGGATCACGTTCGCGAAGGCTTGCGTAGCATGGCGGATCACATGGACGTTCATGCGGTTAAGCCCCGCGCCCATGACACCCCGAAGCCCGGCCGTTCCAAACTCTAAAGGTCCGAAAAAGCGGCTTTTGACCTCCTCTTCCTCTTTCCCGATGGAAAGAAGCTCCGTTTGTTCCTCTTCTTCGAGCGCACCGCTTTCCAGCCAACTCCGATAGATATCCCAATACGACATCGAATTCTCCTTTCTGCACGAGAGAGTCGGGACGAACAGCGAAATTATTCCTCCTGCTCCGCCGGATTTTCCGGTTCTGCTCCGGGCGCCGAAAGCAGTTTTTGCGCCAGCTCCAACCTGCTTTCCGGCACAAAAAGCTCCCTGCCGTAGCCGGAAAAACCAAGCATCACGCGGCCGAACGAGCCGTCGCCCGGATAGCGGCTGAAAACCGGAATTCCATAGGCCCGCAGCATCGCTTCGGTCATTTCACCCCCACCGCCAAAATCCGACGTATGCGTCAGGAAAGCCGCTTTCTCCGGTTCACCGTCCGGTCCGACCGGCCACTTCGGTTCCTCCGGTTCCCTTTTGAAGCCAAGCTTCCAGCCCTTTGCGAGCCTTTTTTCTTCTGCCGGAGATTCCCGGACCGTGGGCCGGCCGCATTCCGGGCAGGTTTCCCGGCCGGTCTCCAGTTGGCAGCGGCTGCACCGGAACACCGCACTCCCTCCTTCCGTATGAAGCACCGTATCGTTTCCCTATTCTATTCACTTATGGTATTGCGTGCCGCCGAGAATTTGAAATGTACGGTAGAGCTGCTCCAGCAGCATAATGCGCGCAAGATGGTGGGGGAAGGTCATGGGCGACAGGGAAAGGCAATGGTCCGCCCGCTCCTTGACCGACGAATGCAGTCCGAAAGACCCGCCGATGACAAAGGCAAGACGCGATACGCCCCGGCCCGCCAGGCAGGAGAGCATCGAGGCAAACGCCTCGCTGTCGTATTCCTTCCCCTCGACGCAAAGAGCGATAACCGCGCCGTTTTTGGGCAGCCGGGAAAGAATGGTTTCCGCCTCCCGCGCAAGCGCGGCTTCTATCTCCGCCGGAGAGGGCCTGTCCGGCAGGCGCTGCTCCGCGACCTCGTCGACGGTAATCCTGCAATACGGGCCGAGGCGTTTGAGGTACTCCGAAGCCGCCTCCTGAAAATACGATTCTTTTAGTTTCCCCACACAAATCAATTGAATACCGCGCATCGCACCGCCTCCTTCGCGGCTTTCCCGTTTACAGCGCGAAAACGGGACTGTTCTCCTCCCGGGGCGCCACGCAGAGCAGCACATCCCGCCCGTCTAAGGCTCCTATACCGGAGAGCGCGTTCGCAACCGCCGCTCGGGCAAGCTGCGGCGTGTTGTTTTCCCGGCTCAGGTGCGCCAAAAGGATCCGGCGGGTTCCGGTTTGGACGGAGGCACACGCGAGTTTGGCTGCCTCCTCGTTGCACAGATGTCCGCGATCGCCCAAGATGCGTTTTTTCAGGAAATAAGGATAGCTTCCCGTTTTCAGGCGGTCGACGTCATGGTTGCTCTCGAGCACAAGAAGGTCCGCGCCGCAGACCGCGGAGCGCACCCGTTCCGGAACGGACCCGAGATCGGTGGCCACGGCAATCCGCTTCTCCCCGCNNCCCCGCCTCTGACGACAAATCCCACGCTTTCCGCCGCGTCATGCGGGGTTTGAAAGGAGCTGATTTCCATGTCGTCAACGGAAAAGCGTCCGCCGGCGGGAAAGGTATGTAACACGTCCCCGATTGCGGGTACTTCCCTCGCGAGATACTCCCCCGTCCCCTCGCTTGCCCAGACCGGAATGCGCCTGCGTTTCACCAGCACCGCCAGCCCGCCGATATGGTCGGAGTGTTCGTGCGTGATGAGAACGGCGGACAGCTGTTCCGGAGCTAATCCGAGCCGGTCAAGTCCGCAGGAAATCCGCCGGGCGGAAATCCCCGCGTCCACTAAAATATGCGTTTTACCATGGGAAATCAGCAGGCAGTTCCCGGAAGAACCGCTGGCTAACGTACAAAGCTGCATAATTACCTCCGCCGGCTTTCGTAAGGACATGGTTTTGACTTTCCGCGTGTCATAAAACGGGGCGGCGACATGGTCGCCGCCCCGCACTTAGTCCCGGGCTTTCCGCACGCAGGATATGCTATACCGCTTTGGACTCNNTCTTCGGATTCGCTGGGCAGTTCGATTACCTGAATGTTCCCGCCGATGCTTCGAATCTTTCCCACAATATCCTCGTAGCCTCGCTCAATATGGTGCACATAGTCGATTTCGGTCACACCGGAGGCCGCAAGGCCCGCGACAACCATAGCCGCTCCCGCGCGCAGATCGCAGGCGCGCACGGGCGCACCCTTGAGCGCCTGGACGCCCTCCACGACGGCCACCTTGCCGTTGACCTGAATCCGCGCGCCCATTCGTTTCAGCTCGTCCACATACCGGTACCGGTTATCCCAGATTCCTTCCGTCAATATGCTTGTCCCGTCCGCCAGACAAAGGCAGGCGGCAATTTGGGGCTGCATATCCGTGGGAAACCCGGGATACGGCATCGTTTTGACGTTGGTGTGATGCAGCGGCAAAAAGCGGCGGATGAGGACCGCATCGTCCTTCTCTTCCACTTCCACGCCCATTTCTTCCAATTTCGCGGTAATGCACTCCAGGTGCTTCGGAATTACGTTCCGGATTAAAACCTCGCCCCCGGCGGCCGTAACCGCGGCC
>DCTG01000157.1 GCA_002329245.1 Clostridiales bacterium UBA1446 | reverse complement strand
GCAGCGCCTCTCCCTCTTCCCCGCCGGGGGTAACTACCAGCGGAACTAAAAGAAGCTGCCCCATGGGGACATACCCTTCCTTCTTCAAACGGTCAAAGTGCATCCTCTCATGCGCGGCGTGCTTGTCTATGAGAAAAATCCGGTCCCCCCGCTCCGCGATAATATAGGCGCCGAAGACTTCTCCGGCCACATGAAAGGAAAGCTCCTTCGTCTCGGAAGGCGCCTGCTCCGAAACCGGAGGGGACGGTTTAGCGGGCGAACCCCTGCCTTCGCCGGGGTCCCGAATCGGCGATGCGCCGGCTTTCTCCGCCTGCGGCAGGCGTTCCCTCCGGACTTCTCCCCCGGCGCTGTCCCGCAGAAAGCCGGCCTGGCCTTTGCGTTCGCTGTCCGCTCCGAAGACCGGTATGCGCCGGGGCGCCGTTTCCCGTCTGTATTCTTCGGCGGTCATGGTTCTGAAAGCCGGAGAACTCCTTTCCTGCCCGACAGGCGGGAGGGCGGGCTTTTGCGCCTTCTCCGGTCCGGCCGGATATAGCTGCGGCGCGGCGTCCTCCCGGGCGAGCGCTTCCGAAACGGAATGATAAATGACGCTGAAAAGCGCCCGCTCGCTCATGAATTTAATCTCCGTTTTCGCCGGATGCACATTGACGTCCACCGTATTCATTTTAACGCCGACGTGCAGCACGCAGGCCGGAAATTTGCCTACCATCTTCCGGTTCTGATAGGCTTCCTCCACCGCCGCCGCCATAATCCGGGACTTCACCAAACGTCCGTTGACAAAGAAGTACTGGCTTGCCCGCGTGCCCTTGCAGCAGACCGGCTTTGACACGAAGCCCTCCACGCGCAGGTCTTCCCCGGACCCTTCCACCGGAATGAGCCCCAAAGCAATTTCCCTTCCCAAGGCGCTGTAAATACTGGAAAGAAGCCGGCCGTCTCCCGGCGTGTGCATCTGCTCCTCCCCGTTTCGAATCAGCTTGACCGACACTTCCGGATGCGAGAGGGCAAGCTGCTGGACCAGGCTTCCGATATAAGCCCCCTCGGCGGTATCCCGTTTCATAAACTTCATCCGGGCGGGCGTATTGAAAAACAAATCCCTGACAATGATCGTCGTACCCTCCGGGCAGCCGGCAGGCAGCAGCTCGCCGGGCACTCCGCCCTCCAAGGATAAGGATACCCCCGCTTCCGCCCCCCGGACTCTGGTCAGAAGGTCCACGCGGGAAACCGCCGCGATCGCGGCTAACGCTTCGCCCCGGAATCCGAGCGTGCCGATGGCCTCCAGGTCCCGCTCGGACACGATTTTGCTTGTGGCATGGCGCAAAAACGCGGTTTTGGCATCCTCCGGCGCAATACCGCATCCGTTGTCAGTCACCCGGATGTAGGTAAGCCCGCCGCCCTGGATTTCCACGGTCACCACGGTGGCGCCGGCGTCAAACGCGTTCTCCAAAAGCTCCTTCACCACGGACCCCGGACGCTCGACCACCTCGCCCGCGGCAATCAGTTCGCTCACATGGGGATCTAAGACCCGAATCCCTGCCATAAAACCCTCCGCTACACCTTTGTCAGAACCATAACCACGCCGTTGATCCCGGAATGCAGGAGAATCGCAGACCAGACACTGCCGCTCCTTTCGTAGCACCAGGCCAAAACGGCGCCGGGTACAAGGTATTTGATCAGAAGGATCAGATACCCCCAGTCCCCGGTGACAAAAATATGCTGCCACACGTTCAGCACGGCAAAAAGCAAAATGGAAACGACATATCCGACGACCCGGCTTTTCCGAGCGAGGCTTCCGAATACCAGCCCGCGGAAGAGCACTTCCATAACGATCGGCATCAGCACGAGCGTGAGCAGAATCGTCGCGTCCGGATGAATCGTGAGCTGGGCGGAAAGGGCAAGCTGANNTCAGGGGAGAGATCAGAACGCTAAGACCGAGATAGGCAACAAGCCCCAATAAAACCGCCTTCAGGCTCAGACCGAGCCGCTGCAGGAATACGGAAAAGGAGGCGCGGAGAAACCGGTGGAACAAAATGACGACGATCAGAAACAACACAAGGTAATACAGTAGACTGATCGTCGTTTCCGACAGCAGAATATCCCGCTTTTCGGTTAAAACCCGGCCGGCCCACGCGGGCAGGAACGGAAAAACGGTGAAATAAAGCAGGAAAAAAAACCATCCGATTCCCTGCTCCGTTTCTTTCATCGCCACGAGTGATTTTCGATGCATGACTGAACCCTCTCCAATCCGTCCTTTTTTTATCCCTGCAGCAGCAATTTCAGCTCGTAGATCAGGTTCATGGCTTCTATGGGAGTCAGGGTGTTGATATCCACNNTCTGCGCTTCTTCGCCCGACGGGGCGCGGACGGGAGCCGGCCCCAGACGGTTTTCTTCCAGCTCGGCCAACAGTTCCCGTGCCCGCGCGATGACCTGGTCCGGCACGCCGGCAAGGCGCGCCACTTCCACGCCGTAGCTCCGGTCCGCGCCGCCCCGGACGATTTTCCGGAGAAAGATAACGTCGTCTCCGCGTTTTTTTACGGCAATGTTGAAATTCAGCGCCCCCGGAAGCTCGCCTTCCAACGCGGTCAGTTCGTGATAATGGGTCGCGAAAAGGGTTTTGGCGCCAAGGCGCCGGCGGCTGGCGCAGTACTCCAATACCGCGCGCGCGATGCTCATCCCATCGTACGTGGAGGTACCGCGCCCGACTTCATCCAGGATGAGAAGACTCTTCGCCGTGGCGTGTTTCAGAATATCCGCGATTTCCGTCATTTCCACCATAAAGGTG
>DCTG01000187.1:8684-10551 GCA_002329245.1 Clostridiales bacterium UBA1446 | reverse complement strand
CGGTGTAAGTGGCGGGATTGGAGCGTGGCGTGCGTCCGATGGGAGACTGATCGATCCCGACCACCTTGTCCAGGTGCTCGATTCCAAGCATCGCGTCGTGTTTGCCGGGGCGCACCTTCATCCGCATCAGCTCCGCGCCCAACCGCTTATACAAAATTTCATTGACAAGACTGGATTTGCCGGAACCCGAGACGCCCGTCACACAGGTGAACGTGCCCAAGGGGAAATCCACGTCGATGTGACGGAGGTTGTTTTCCGATGCGTCACGGATGGAAAGAAAGTGTCCGTTCCCCGGGCGGCGGGTCGCCGGAACCGGGATGACCTTCGCGCCGGAGAGGTATTGACCGGTCAGGGACGCAGGTTCCCGCATAATCTCCTCCGGCGTCCCGGCGGCCACGATTTCTCCCCCGTGAATGCCGGCGCCGGGACCGACGTCGACGATATAGTCGGCGGCGAGCATGGTTTCCTCGTCGTGTTCCACGACGAGCAGGGTGTTGCCCAAATCGCGCAGGCGCTTGAGCGTATCGAGCAGCATCCTGTTGTCCCGCTGGTGAAGGCCGATGGAGGGCTCGTCCAAAATGTAAAGCACGCCCATGAGTGAGGAACCGATTTGGGTGGCCAGCCGGATCCGCTGACTCTCCCCGCCGGAAAGGGAACCGGCCTTCCGGGACAGAGTCAGGTACTGAAGGCCCACGGAACGAAGAAAGCCTAAGCGTTCCCGTATCTCCTTCAGGATACGGTCGGCAATCATCGCGTCTTTTCCCGTGAGGCTCAGCTGCCCGATGAATTCCAGCGCCTCAAGCACAGATTTCCGAGAAAATTCGTCAATATTCAGACCGCCCACCGTGACGGCGAGCGATTCTTTTTTCAGGCGACGGCCGCCGCAGGCCGGGCAGGGATTTTCGGACATGAATTCTTCCAGTTCGCGGCGCACCGCATCGCTCTGGGTTTCGCGGTACCGGCGCTCCAAGTTGTTGACAATCCCCTCGAAGGGTTGATGCAGCGTGCCCTGCCCCCGCTCCTGGTCATAATACAGCGTGAGCTTTTCCCCGTTTGTTCCGTAGAGGATGACATCCAAAACCTGGGGCGGCAGTTCGCGGACAGGCGTGTGCAGGGAGAAGCGGTATTTCTTTGCCAGGGCTTCGAAATACATGCGGGAGATACCGTCTCCCTTGATGTTGTTCCAGCCGCAGGCGGTGATTGCGCCGTCCAAAATAGACAGTTCCCGGTTGGGGATAACGAGTTCCGGGTCCACCTTCAACTGAGAACCGAGTCCCGTGCATACGGGACAGGCTCCGTAGGGGTTGTTGAAGGAGAACATGCGGGGCGTCAGTTCCTCGATGGAGACGCCGCAGTCCTCGCAGGCATAATTCTGAGAGAAGAGGATATCGCGCCCCTCGTCCACAAGATGAATCATCACAATTCCGCCGGCTAAGTTGGAGGCCGTTTCAACGGAATCGGCCAGCCTGCGCTGCAGGTCGGGTTTCATCACAAGACGGTC
Source organism: Clostridiales bacterium UBA1446 (assembly GCA_002329245.1). GTDB lineage: Bacteria > Bacillota > Clostridia > Oscillospirales > Oscillospiraceae > UBA1446. The sequence goes on along the minus strand of DCTG01000187.1, from coordinate 9,050 downwards.
GACGACAATCTCGATATCATGCTTTTTGTTTTTATCAAGCTGAATCGTCTCGCTTAAATCGTACATGCTCCCGTCCACGCGGCAGCGGACGTAGCCGCTCCGGCGCGCGTCTTCGAATACCTTGGCGTATTCGCCCTTGCGGGAGCGCACCACGGGGGCAAGCACCAAGATCCGGGCGGCTTCCGGCAGCGACATGATATGGTCGACGATCTGATCTACGGTCTGCTGGCGAATTTCCTTGCCGCAGTTCGGGCAGTGAGGGACGCCGATGCGGGCCCAGAGCAGACGGAGATAGTCATAGATCTCGGTTACCGTGCCGACGGTGGAACGGGGATTCTTCGACGTGGTTTTCTGGTCGATGGAAAT
>DCTG01000187.1:0-8667 GCA_002329245.1 Clostridiales bacterium UBA1446 | reverse complement strand
CCGCTGCCCCTCGGCATAGATGGTATCGAACGCAAGACTGGATTTTCCGGAACCGGAAATCCCGGTTAAGACCACAAGCTTGTCCCGGGGAATTTCAACGTCGATGTTCTTCAGATTGTTTTCGCGCGCGCCTTTGACAAAAATGCTGTTTCGCATGGTAAAAGCTCCTTGTTTCCGACCGCCGTAGGCGGTCCGTTTCCGCTTGCGGCCGGCGACAGGGCCGCATGAAATCAATTATGCCGGGCACGGGCGGAAAATCCACCCGTTCAACCGGCGGGGACCAAAGGTCAGGTGTCCTCGTTGTCCTCTTCTTCGTATTCTTCCAGTTCGCTTAGGTATTCTTCCAGTTCCAGTTCATCCTTCACCTCAAGATCCCGCAGGCCGGCAAGGGATTCCATGTGGTGTGTCAGTTCGTGCAGCAGGGTCTTCCGCAGCTCCGCGCGCAGCTCGTTTTCGCTGCTTCGTCCGAAGAGCCTGCGAAAGGAACCGTAATAGAGGCTGATATAGCGGCCCATGCTGTCATGGTGATACTCGCCTAAGATAAAAAGGTCCTCCGCCCCGGGAACCGGAGAGCGTTTGGCCTCCGGCAGAAGCAGAACGCCTCCGTTCAGTTCGCGAAAGAGGTCCTCCGGAAGTGTTTGCACAATCTCGTCAAGGATTTCTTCCATCCTGTCAATTTTGATCATGCAGAACCCTCCTTACGATTTTTCCGCGCGCAGACGGATGATCTTGTCCCGCAGCATGGCGGCATATTCGAATTCCAACAGTTTGGCTGCCTGTTTCATCTCTTTTTCGAGGCGCGAGATGGCCTCTTCGCGCTCCCTGCGGGTCATGGGAACGTCCGTTTCCGAAGTCCGGTCCTCTTCCGCGGCGCGGGAGATTTCGATCAGATCCCGGACGCTTTTTTCGATGGTCCGCGGCACGATGCCGTGCGCTTCGTTGAAACGGGCCTGCAGAGAGCGGCGCCGTTCGGTCTCCCGGATGGCGGCTTCCATGGAAGGGGTTATCGTATCCGCGTACATGATGACAAGCCCGTTGACATTCCGGGCGGCGCGGCCGATGGTTTGAATCAGGGAGGTTTCGCTCCGGAGGAACCCCTCCTTATCCGCGTCCAAAATCGCTACTAAGGAGACTTCGGGCAGGTCCAGCCCTTCCCGGAGCAGGTTGATGCCGACCAGCACGNNCGCAGCAGGTTGATGCCGACCAGCACGTCGAAAACGCCCATGCGCAGGTCGCGGATAATCTCCATGCGTTCGATGGTGTCGATGTCGTGGTGCATGTAGCGGACCCGGATTCCGGTCCCGTGGAGGTAGGAAGTCAGGTCTTCCGCCATTTTCTTGGTCAGCGTGGTGACGAGGACCCGCTCTTTCCGCTCCGTCCGAAGATTGATCTCGCCGATCAGATCGTCGATCTGATTCGCGACCGGACGGACGGAGACCGGCGGGTCGAGCAGCCCCGTCGGGCGTATGACCTGCTCCACAATCTGCCCGGAACGGCTGCGCTCATATTCCGCGGGGGTGGCGGAGACATAGATGACCTGATTGAGCTTTTCGTTAAACTCGTCAAAGCGAAGCGGCCGGTTGTCGAACGCGCAGGGAAGACGGAAGCCGAACTCCACCAAGTTCTCCTTCCGCGCCCGGTCGCCGGCGTACATGGCCCGAACCTGGGGCAGGGTCACGTGGGACTCGTCCACAAACAGGAGGAAATCCCTCGGAAAATAATCCAAAAGGGTCATGGGCGGAGAGCCGGGCGCGCGGCCGCTGATGACACGGGAGTAGTTTTCAATGCCGGTGCAGTACCCCAATTCCCGCATCATCTCGATATCGTATTGCGTCCGCTGCCGCAGGCGCTGCGCCTCGACCGCCTTGCCGTTCTCCTCGAAGTAGCGCAGACGGTCCCGAAGCTCCGCTTCGATGACGGAGATTGCCTGCTCCATTTTTTCCGGCGTTGTGACGTAGTGGGAGGCAGGATAGATGGCGGCGTGGTTGAGAAGACGAACGGGCGTTCCGGTCACGACGTTGATTTCGCTGATTCGGTCGATCACATCCCCGAAGAACTCCACGCGGATGGCATGATCGCGTGCGTAGGCGGGAAAAATCTCAACCGTGTCGCCCCGTACCCGGAACGTGTTTCGTTCAAATGCCACGTCGTTTCGCTCATACCGGATTTCCACCAGTTTTTTCAGGAGGCTGTCCCTGCTGCGCTCCTGGCCTTCGCGCAGGGATATCACCATGTTGGAGTAATCAATGGGATCGCCCAACCCGTATATACAGGATACGGAGGCGACCACAATCACGTCCCGGCGTTCAAACAGCGCGGTGGTTGCGCTGTGACGCAGCCGCTCGATCTCGTCGTTGATGGAGGAATCCTTTTCAATATAGGTATCCGTGTGGGGAATATAGGCTTCCGGCTGGTAATAGTCATAGTAGCTGACGAAATACTCCACCGCGTTGTTGGGGAAGAACTCCCGAAACTCCGAACACAGCTGGGCGGCCAGGGTCTTGNNCTCCACCGCGTTGTTGGGAAAAAATTCGCGGAATTCGGCGCACAGCTGCGCGGCAAGCGTCTTGTTGTGGGCAAGAACTAAGGTGGGACGCTGCACGGCTTCGATGACCTTCGCCATCGTAAAGGTCTTGCCCGAGNNGGTGACGCCCAAAAGAGTCTGCTCCTGCAGGCCAAGCTCAATGCCTTTTGCAAGCGCGGCAATCGCCTCCGGCTGGTCGCCGGAGGGAGTATATTCGCTGACGACTTCAAATCTGCTCATGTCCAATCCTGAAACCTCGCAGTTTCCTCCAACATTTGAAAGGCAGACGGCGCCGTCCTCGCTTAGCGCGCGAGGGCGCCGCTTTCCGCCATGGATACAAAGTCCTGGTCGGCCACCACAATGTGATCGCGAAGTTCGACGCCCACCGCGCGAAGAGCGGAGGAAACAAGATTTGTGGTAAGGTAATCCTCCTCGGAGGGGAGCGCCACGCCGCTGGGATGGTTGTGCGCCAAAATCACATAGGATGCGTTATACAAAAGGGCCGTTTCAACAATCTTCCGGACGCTGATCTGCGCGGAATTGACGCTGCCTTGAAAGACGCGCTGACAGCCGAGCACCTTGCTTTTCGCGTCTAAGCAAAGAAGGTAGACCGTCTCGTCCCGCTCCGCAAAAAAGCGCGGAAGCAGATACGCGCCTGCCTGGCCGCTGTTTTGGATCACCCCGGAATCCGCTTCCTTTGAAATCAGATAACGGCGTCCGGCCTGCGGCAGCAGCTTCAGGAGAGCCGCCGCGTTTTCTCCGATGCCCGGCACTTTCATTAAATCCTGCTCCGGAGCGTCAAGCACCGCCGCAAGGGTTCCGAACCGGCGCAGAAGGGCGTGGGCCAGTTCGTTCACGTCGCGCTGCGGAATCGCAAAAAAGAGAATCAGCTCCAATACCTGATGGTCTTCAAAACCATCCAGACCGTCGCGCAGAAATCTCCGCTTCACGCGCGCGCGGTGCCCGCTGTGAAGTTCCATCTGCATCACACTCCTTTGCGTGCGCAATCCTTCCTGCGCCGGAAGGGGACGGCTGCGGCGGCGAAGGGTCAGCGGAGCGCGCCGTATTCGGCCAAATAGGCCTCCATCCTCTCCCTGACGGCGTCGTCGATCAGAACTTTCCCGTCCACCGGCCGGTTGTGCAAGAAATCGATGATTTCGCGGACCGTGACGATGGGGTAAACCGCAATGCCGAGCTCCCGGCGAAGCTCGTCCAATGTGGCGAGGCTGCCGGTTCCCCGTTCCATCCGGTCTACCGAAACGAAGAGAGCCTGGATATTCACCCGCGCAATCTTCCCGAAAAGGGCAACGGTCTCGCGGACCGCGGTTCCCGCGGTCACAACGTCCTCCACCACCGCGACGCGGATGCCGTCCTGCAAGGGGGAACCCACAAGGCTGCCGCCCTCGCCGTGGTCCTTGGCTTCCTTTCGGTTGAAGCAATACGGAAGGTCACGGCCGTAATTCCGGTAGAGCGCCGCAGCCGCGGCCGTTACAAGAGGGATTCCCTTATAGGCCGGTCCGAACAGAAGGTCGATTCCATCGGGCATATTCTGCTGGATGCAGGCGGCATAGTAGTCGCCTAAGCGGGCCAGCTGCGCCCCGGTGCGGTAATTGCCCGTGTTGATGAAATAGGGCGTCCTGCGTCCGCTTTTCGTCGTAAAATCCCCGAACTGCAGCACCCCGGCGCGGACCATAAAAAGAATAAACTCCTGCTTGTAATCCCTATCCATATCCGGTCCTCCTCAAGCGCAAAATTGCAAGCCGGGTTGTTCGCCCGGATCATGCCGATGCCCTGCCAATCCGCATCCAAACAAAGAAAGGAAAGCGGGAAAATGAGGGCTTGACAAAACAAAAAGCGGAAATTAAATAGATATAGTATTGTATCATAAAAACAGAGGGCGGACAAGTACGAAATGAGGAGAAAACGTTGGGCGGGCGGAAGGAAATTTATAAATTGAGGAAACATTTCGCTTCCCGAAACGTCTAAAAAGGCATCCTGTTCCGGTTGAGGAAATTCTTTCGGAGAAAAGAAAGGAAGTGTGTCCGATGATAAAAAAATGGATATCCGGGTTTCTTTGCCTGCTTTTGTTAGGCACTGCTGCCGTGCCTGCGGCAGCTGCGTCGGAGGAAGGGCTGGACAGCCGCCTGACTTCGGTGACTTTGGCGGTCAAGGAAACGCTCGGGATCGGAGATGAATATACAACGTTCTACGGGGATTACTGGACGCAGGGGACGACGCGGTATTGGCAGCTGCGCTGGGAAAGCGAGGAGGAATTCCTGTCGGTTCTGGCGGACGATGCCGGGAAGGTCTATTCGTACAATCTCAGCTTAAAAGACGAGGCTTATGAGCGGGAAAGGACGCCGGCTTTCCCGTCGGTTTCCCGCGCGGAGGCGGAAAAATGCGCCAAGGCGTTTATAAACCGCGTCATGGGCGCGGGGGAAAGCGTATCCCTGAAGGAACAAACCGTTCTGAGTCCATACGAAAAGAACTACTATCATTTCAGCGGCATCCTGCAGATTTCCGGGCTGGACACCCCCATCGGAGTCAATCTTTCCGTACGGGTGCCCGAGCTGTACGTTTCCTCTTTTTCCCGCGACGATACCTATCGGGTCTATATCGGCGAGGTGCCTTCCTCCAAACCGGCAGTTGCCTCGGCGCAGGCTGCCAAAAAGTTAACCGAAACGCTGAAGCTTGAGCTGCGCTATGTGCTGAGCGGACAGGGCGACGACGAAAAGCGCGCGGTTTTGCGCTATGTACCCGTTTACACCGGAAGCTATGTGGTCGACGCAAAAAACGGAGAGTTGATCAATGTGGATACCCTGTACGGCGTCGGTGCGTATGAGCGGAACGGAATAGGGGGAGCCGGAGATGCTTCGGCGGAGGCTCCCGCGGCTTTGGACAAAGCAAAACTGAGCGAGCAGGAACTGGAAGGAATCAAAAAACTGGAGGGCGTGTTCACGCAGGAGCAGTTGGATGCGGCGGTGCGCGAACTGAAGGCCATCGGCGTCACAAGCTCCTTTGTCTTAGGAAGCGTCAATTATGATTTGGATCATAAGACGGGGGAAGTTACCGCTCATCTTTCCTATTGGTCGCAATCGGCAAACGACGGAGCCGCCGCGCCGGAGAAGGACGGGGCGGATACGACGAGCATTTATAAGTACGTTTCCATGAACGCAAAAACCGGGAAGCTTAAGTCGCTGTCCACCTATTATTCCGGATTGGTCGGAGAAGAGGGGGGAAGCGACGGGAAGGCGGCCGATCTGCCCGCTTCAGTCGACGCCTTTTTGAAGGAATGGAACGGAACGGAATACGCGCTGACGTCTCTTTATTCGGCCGTCCGGAGCACGGAAGGACTCGTTGTGCGCGACAACTATCTGCTCGCGAGGAAGGCGAACGGGTACTTTTTCCCCGACGACCAAATTTATGTTTCGGTCAATAAAGATACCGGAATCATTGAGGCGCTGTCCATGAGCTGGACGGATAACGTGGTGTTCGAAGATGGGAAAGGAATCCTGTCCGAGAAGACCGCGCTTCAAAAGTACACGCAGGCTTTTCGGACAAAGCTGCACTATGCAGACTTGCCGGTTGCGGTCGATCCCAGCGACCCCGGACTCATCCCATATGCCAAAATGGGCCATCGGTACGTCTACCGGACGGCGCTTGTCTATTCGCTGGATAGCGGCGAGGGCGTCCTCGGTATTGACGCCAAAACGGGCGCGGTGGTCCGGCCGGAGAAGGCGAACGATAGGGAGATTACCTACAGCGATATTTCCGGAACCTATGCCCGGAGCATGGTGGAAGAGCTGGCCCGCTACGGCATCGGTTATTACGGCGGCCGGTTTTTGCCCCAAGCCCTTCTGACACAGCGCGATATGATTTTGCTTTTGGTCAGTATCAACGGGTACTATTTTGATCCGGAAAACTTGGATGAGGAGTATCTTTATTCCGTGGCGTATGGTCTTGGAATCCTCGACAAGGGAGAACGCAGCCCCGAGGCGAAGGTGACGCGCGCCCAGATGGTGAAGACGCTTGTAAAAATGTCCGGCTACGGAATCGCCGCCGAGCTGCCCGGTATTTATATCTGCGGATTTTCGGACGACAGTTCCATTCCGGCGGAGCTCTACGGCTATATGGCCATCGGAAAAGGGCTTGGCATCATTGAGGGATATGCGGACAACACGGTCCGGCCCAACCAGGTGACAACGCGCCTGGAAGCCGCCGTAATGCTCTATCACTTCATGGACCGGAACAGATAACGGGTGTTCCCCTCCCCCCTAGGATAACGGATCAGTCCCGGATTGCGCGCGGAGCATCCGGGCTGATCTTTTTCCGGGCGGCTTTCGCGGGACGGCTTAGGCGGGCGTCTTTGTCCGAGGCCTCTTCTTTCTCTGCCATTAAATGAATAAAAATCCAAAAACAAAAAGTTTTACAACATTTTTAATCTGTGTTATAATACACAGCTGGAAATTTAAATCATATAAAAAGGGGTTAAGGCGATGGAATTGTTTCATAATGCGAAACTGAAAGAAGTATACGACGGGCTGGAAAAACGCAATTCCAATGAAAAAGAATTTTTGCAGGCGGCGCTGGAAATTCTGACGACCTTGGAGCCGCTGGTGGAACGCAGACCGGAACTGATTGACGCCGGAATCATCCAGCGCCTGGTAGAGCCGGAGCGGAGCATCCTGTTTCGCGTTCCCTGGGTGGACGACGCGGGACGGGTTCAGGTAAACCGCGGATATCGGGTGCAGTTCAACTCTGCGATCGGACCCTACAAGGGAGGCCTTCGCTTTCACCCCAGTGTTAATTTATCCATCATCAAATTTCTTGGATTTGAGCAGATTTTTAAAAACAGCCTGACCGGTCTGCCTATGGGCGGCGGAAAAGGCGGCTCCGACTTCGACCCCAAGGGTAAATCCGACGGGGAAATTATGCGCTTTTGCCAGTCTTATATGACGGAACTGTTCCGTCATGTGGGACCGGATACGGACGTGCCGGCCGGAGACATCGGGGTGGGCGCCCGTGAAATCGGTTATCTCTTTGGCCAGTATAAGCGCCTGACCAACGAATTTACCGGCGTTCTGACCGGGAAGAGCCTCTCTTACGGCGGGAGCTTGGCGAGGACCCAGGCGACCGGTTTCGGGCTTTGCTATTTTACGCAGGAAATGCTCGCAGCGGCCGGAAAATCCTTTGAAGGCAAGAAAGTCGTTGTATCCGGAAGCGGCAACGTCGCCATTTACGCCAACCAGAAGGCTTCGCAGCTTGGCGGCAAGGTTATCGCCATGAGCGATTCCAACGGTTATATCTACGATCCGGACGGCATTAAGCTTGATGTTGTCAAGCAGATCAAGGAAGTCCGCCGCGGCCGTATTAAAGAATACATCAAGGAAGTCCCGACGGCTACGTATACAGAAGGCTGCCGTGGCATCTGGACGATTGCCTGTGATATTGCGCTGCCCTGTGCAACGCAGAACGAACTTGACCTTGACGGTGCAAAGGCGTTGATTGCAAACGGCTGCAAAGCAGTTTCAGAAGGCGCAAATATGCCTTCCACTCCGGAAGCAATTGAGGCAATTCGTTCGGCCGGCCTGCTCTTTGGCCCGGCAAAGGCTGCCAATGCAGGTGGCGTTGCAACTTCCGGCCTGGAAATGAGCCAGAANNCTGGAGTTTTGAAGAAGTTGACGCCAAGCTCGAGGGCATCATGGTCAACATTTATAAGAACGCATATAACGCTTCTGTGGAATACGGCGATGCGGGCAACCTTGTTATGGGCGCCAATGTTGCCGGTTTCCTGAAGGTTGCTGAGAGCATGCTCGCTTACGGCATTGCGTTTTAAGCTTTTACGCTGAGCGTCCAGATATTTAAATCGTAAAAAAGACGAGGTTTTTGCGAGCGCCCGAAAGGAAGTAATTTCGAAAATCCTGAATACAATGAATGATTAGGCATTGCAAAAGCAAGCGCAGGAGAACACGGAGAAGAATGGTAAAACGTTTTTCCCGTGTTCTCTTTTTTGTCTGTTTATAAAAGAATCTTCTGGAATATTGAAAAAACTGGATGATTTTGATATGATTATTTTGGAAAATTTATATTGCAATGCTGACAGCTTTGCATTTGCTGAAGAAGAGAATTCATGAGGAGCAGGA
>DCTG01000227.1:34390-41882 GCA_002329245.1 Clostridiales bacterium UBA1446 | reverse complement strand
TATTTTGACACCGCGACGGATTTCAGTGAGTGCGGTATCAGTGTAAATCTGCATAAGAGCGAAGCTGTTACCTCTGTCGTCTATTATGTACCCGACGCTGAGACGATACGGCAGAATATCGCCTCAAACATAGAAAGCGACTGGTGGAAATGGTACGGAAATCAAGCGACATGGATATCTTATGACGACGCTATTGGCTACAATCTCACCATCGATGCCGAAGCCGGAGCGATAACGATCGATCAAAAGAATAGGGACTTCAATTCGCCTCCCGTCACCGAGGGCTCTCTGACCACGTTTGGCTTCGGCTTTGATGATGCCGGAACGTGCGGCGTGTATGAAGAACGCGAGCCGCATTACAAGTCCATCGCTATTGCAAGACCGGAATGGGGCGAGTTTCCTGAGGACTGGAACATCGAATTCATGGATACCGATATAAACGGCTACAGTCTGCGCATCACTTATCACGCCAATGACGGCAGGTATCACATATCGTTGGACAAGGACGGCGAGGGCTGCGCCTACGAATGCTATCCCGAAAAGGATCAATACGGCTGGGAGTATCCCGACATTGAGACTGTGCACAGGATGTTCGGCGATGCATTTGATTCGCAGGGCAAAGAATTGTATTACCCTGCACTGGCTCACTTTGAGCAGTTCGTGCAGGAACGTTTTGGCATGAGCGTAGACGAGCTGTATGTGGCTCCGAAGCAATAGAATAGCCCAGCGAACACTCAACACAATGCTTGTTTAAGGTAATGGATTGCTGGGACTTCTCATCGTTATGGAAAACCGTCACCGCAATGTACTGTTCAGGAATGAAAAATATTTCATACACATGCTTGTCATAATCAAAAGAATTCCCGCAAGGTTGAGCCTGCCCTCAGTCAGGATCAACACATTCCAGTAGCAGGGATGATTATTATATTAAATAGCAAGAGAAAAGCTTCATACTTGCGAACGCTCCGCTCCGCGTGCGGTTCACATCCTGCGTCAAAAATGAGGGTATGTACTCACTCGGTTACCGTCATAAGCGCATCCTTTATCTGCCTTGACGCTTCTTCATGGGTGGGTTCACTTAAAGAGTGTCCAAAACAAAGAAAACGAGCCGGTTTCCAGCATCTTTCAAACCATTTTCTGTAGTTTGAATTGTGCTAAAACCNNCATCCGTAAGGTCGAGAGTTCGATCCTCTTCGTCTCCACCAAAACAAACAAATCCGAACCTTTTTCTGATTGGAGAAGGGTTCGGATTTGTTTGTTTATCTGAAGGATATCACGGATTTTGTATGCGGGGATAGGTAAACAATTTCTTAGGTAAAAAAGATTCTACCTTATGACCAACAACAGAAGAGGGAAAAAGACCGCATGCGGTTTTTCTCCCTCTTCTGTTGTTTTCTAGAAATATTTCTGCTATATTTAAAAGCAAGATGCATTCGGAGACAGCTTTTAGGAATAAAGCAAAGTTTTGGGATTGGATATTATCGCAAGCATAAGAAGTAGGAGATAACAGAATCGATTTAAATCGGAAAAACAGTGGCGGCTCTCAGAACGCCGGGGGAAATCGATGGCGCAGCCATTGTGTTTTCAGGTGACATTACTGACACAGCGTCGAAGAATGAGTTTTCCGTAGGAGGAGCGATGCCAGGAAAATTTGCAGCGAAATGAAGCGATGCTTTAACTGTGGGTTTGCTCCTAAGTATCATTGATATCCATAAAGTTTGCATCATAGAACTGCGTTCTGAATAATACCCTTGCTGCGCAGGCTTTTATTACTAGGGGAATACTAAAAAAAATTAGGGGAGATACGAAATGGTAAAAAGAACCTCCAAGAAATTTATGCGGATGATCCTGACCCTAATAATGGCGGTGGGCATTTTGTCCACAATGTCGCTGCCGGCCAGCGCTGCAAAGATTGTATATAACTTTGTGGGTGTAGCAACAGAGGGGAATCCGGCTGTTGCCACGTATGAGGATCCTACAAATGGAAATCTCATAATAACAGGTAATGATAATTCCTCCGTTTATGTTACTTTAGCTTATTTCCCCGAGGATACTGGGGTAACCGCAGGACTATATCTTGAAGGTTTTGGCGGTAGTAATGGTGTTAATATGACCATTGAGAAGGTAAGCGGGGCAGTGTTTTCTCCTGATTTTACGTCTGTCTCCGTCAAATACTTAGATTGCAATAATGCCACCCTTACGGCCACAGCCTATTATGGCGCTAGCCAGCAAGCTGAGTTGGATTCTAAATCGGGGCTTAATGGTACTTCAACATGTACTTTGGATCTGACTGGCTATACAAATGTTTATAAGTTGAAACTGAATATTGATAGCGGGGCTTTTGCAATCTATGATCTGACGCTGGGAACAGACGGCCCGGTTGCCCCCGGCGCGCCCACCATCGGCACGGCGACGGCGGGAAATGGGCAGGCAACCGTAAGCTTTACCGCGCCCGCGTCAAGCGGCGGAGCGGCGATTACAGGATATACGGTGACCTCAAGCCCAGGCGGATTCACGGGAACCGGTACGTCAAGCCCGATCACAGTGGCAGGATTGACCAACGGTACCGCTTATACTTTTACAGTGACTGCAACGAACAGCGCGGGCACTGGTTCAGCCTCGACAGCATCCAACAGTGTCACCCCAATAACCGTCCCCGGCGCGCCCACCATCGGCACGGCGACGGCGGGAAATGGGCAGGCAACCGTAAGCTTTACCGCGCCCGCGTCAAGCGGCGGAGCGGCGATTACAGGATATACGGTAACCTCCAGCCCGGGCGGCTTAACCGGAACAGGGGTGGCAAGCCCGATCACAGTTACCGGGCTGACCAACGGCGTTGCCTATACCTTTACGGTAACGGCTACCAACAGCGCAGGCACGGGATCAGCCTCGGCAGCATCCAATACGGTGACGCCCAAGGCCCCGCAAACGATCACCTTTACCAATCCCGGCGCGCAAAACTTTGGCACAACGCCCACGCTTAGCGCAACCTCGGATTCCGGCCTTACGGTAACGTTCACCAGCGATACTACGGATGTGTGCACCATTACCTCGGGAGGAGCCCTGACCTTTCTTAAAGCCGGGGTTGCCACCATTGTTGCCCATCAGGCCGGTAATGGCATGTATTTACCGGCGGCGGACGTCAGCCAAACCTTTGCGGTTAACGCGGTAGTGCCCGGCGCGCCGACCATCGGTACGGCGACGGCAGGAAACGGCCAGGCCACTGTAACCTTTACTGCTCCGGCATTTACCGGCGGAGTGGATATTACAGGATATACGGTAACCTCCAGCCCGGGCGGCTTAACCGGAACAGGGGTGGCAAGCCCGATCACAGTGGCAGGATTGACCAACGGTACCGCTTATACCTTTACGGTGACTGCAACCAACAGCATTGGCGCAGGAACTGCCTCGGCAGCATCCTTGGCCATAACCCCCGTGTACTTCGATGACGGCGGTTCTCCTTCGGGCTCCTCATCTGGAGTACCGGTCATCGTCAACGGAGAGTCGCAGGATATGGGTAGCCAACAGACGCAAACGATAGATGGCAAGACGGTAAGCATCGTCTCGGTAGATGCTGCAAAGCTGGAACAAAAACTTGAGCGAGAAGATAATGGCGCAACGGTAACCATTCCCTTTAATTCCGGTGCGGACGTTGTGACGGGAGAGCTTAACGGGCAGACGGTAAAGAACATGGAGACCAAGGAGGCTGTGCTGGAAATTAAGACCGAAACGGTAACCTATACTCTGCCCGCTTCCCAGATTAATATTGACGATGTATCTGCCCAGATGGGCGCACAGGTGCAGCTTAAGGATATCAAGGTCAATGTAACCATCGCCGCACCCCCGGCCGATACAGTTAAAATAGTCGAGGATACGGCCAACAAAAACAGTTATCAGATTGTTGTGAAGCCGGTTGAATTTAATATCACCTGCACCAGCGGCAATAAGACAGTAGACGTTTCCAAATTCAATGGCTACGTCGAGAGAACTATAGCGATACCCGACGGCGTGGATCCCGCAAAGATCACTACCGGTATCGTGCTCAACGCGGACGGTACTTTCCGTCATGTGCCGACGCAAATCGTTGTGATTGACGGCAAGTATTATGCAAAGATCAACAGCCTTACCAATAGTACCTACTCCGTGGTGTACAATCCAGTGATATTCGCAGACGCAGCAAGCCATTGGGCAAAGGATGCGATTAACGACATGGGCTCAAGGATGGTTGTTACGGGAATTGGAAACGGTATCTACGAGCCGGAAAGAAGCATTACGAGAGCGGAATTCGCGGCCATTATCGTCAGGGCGTTAGGCCTTGCACGGGGTACTACCGAAAGCGCTTTTGGCGACGTAACGCTGACTGACTGGTTCAACGGCTATGTAGATACCGCGACGTCGTACAGCCTGATTACAGGCTACGACAGCACACGCTTCGGCCCGAACGATACGATAACGAGAGAGCAGGCGATGACGATGCTTGCGAGAGCCATGAAGCTCACGGGGCTGAACGTCAGCCTTACCGACAACGAAGCGTCAGCACTATTGGCAAATTACACGGATGCAGAATTGATTTCGGATTACGCGAAAGCCGCAGCCGCGGTCTGCATCAAGACGGGCGTCGTATCGGGTACTACAGCGACAACAATTTCACCAAAAGACTATGTAACGAGAGCCGAGGTCGCGGTTATGGTTCAGCGCCTACTGCAGAAGTCGGGACTGATCTAAACGATAAAACAGATTAAACAGTGCAACACCGGCAGGGAAAACCCTGCCGGTGTTTTCTGTATCCGGTATCGGTTGCGAACGCGCCGCTCCCCGCACGGTTCACATCCTGCATTAAAAATGAGGGGATGTGAACCGCGCGCCAACCGTTATAATCGCATCCTATATCTGCCTTGACGCTTCTTCGTGAGTGAGTTCACTAAAAAAGTGTCATAAACAAAGAAACCGAGCCGGTTCCAGTATCTTTCAAGCCATTTTTTGTAGTTTGAATTGTGCTAAAACCGNNATTGCGATTTGAAGCCTTTTTGTGTATTTTTGAACTATTTTGCTCGTACTTTTCCACATCCGCTATATCCTTTTTTCTGGATTGGCACATAAGTATTCCGTTAAGCGCTTGGAAATCGCCTGTACCCGAGCACTCAGCTTCAAACAATGGTTTTTAAATATAATCCTGCTACTTTACTTATTTGTTGAAATTCAGCTCAAACGCAGCATATACCGGCGGAGAGTTCACTCCGCCCTTCTCGATAGGCGCGCGTCCACAGGGTCTATTCTGGCCGCTGTGTTTGGACTGCCTGTTGAGTTGTGCTCGCCCCTTGGATATCTACGGTTCAGCATTAAAAATAAGAAGTCGCGCCTCATTATTGACGCACGACTTCACTTTTTTATACTGAAATAAATTATTATAAGCGGGAATTTAATCTCCCGCGTACTCCATATCAAATTCGAAAAATAATTTGCCTCTTACCTTCCTGCTGTCGGGCTCGTAGTTCCTCTCCCAGAACCTGACATGGCCGTCGCGGCCCACCAGCAGGACCGTGGAAGAAAATGTTCCGTAGTCTTCGCTTTTTACAAATATTGAAGACAGCATCTTCTCACGCTCGTATGTGACGCCGGTATGCGGCAGTTCGTCATCGGGAGCGAGCTCTTCATCAGAAAGTATGTCAAACAAAGCTTCAGGCTCGATCCGGCCGCCNNCTTAAGGCAATCTACAAGCCGCTTCTTTCCCTTACTGACCTTGGGCCATGGCACGTCGAGAAAGCTGTTGCTCAAACCGTGCACGCCGGGCTCTATGTATACCTCGCTGCCGGGAAGACGGTTCGAATGGTAGTAAAGCCCCTCCCTATCGCCAAGCAGCAGATTGTAGCCATTATAGGCGCGGTCGTCTTCCGAGATGCGCCGGAAAATGATGGGTGCGGGTTCGGCGGACTCAAGGCAACTAAGCACAAGAAGTCCGCGGGAGAGTGCGTCCTGCATAAACGCGGAGGGGTCGCGGTAATTTGTCAGAGCCGCAAAGCGCCCGCTTTTTGTGATGCCCAGCCACGTCCCGCCGCGCACCAGGTCTTTACCGGCAAGGATATTTTTCCCTTCCCAAAACGACGCTTCCCGCGTGGGACGCGCGTAAAACTCGTCTCTGTTTGCGGCGCAGATGAACTTGTAATCCGGGTGACAATCAAAAGCGAAAAGTATCATGCACATATTTTAATTCCTTCCGAAGGCCTCTGAAATTATAAGAGTTGCTATTTCCGCCTTAGTTTCAGCCCTCAGGAAGCTACCGTCCGGCCTGAGCAGCAACGCCTTGTGCCTTTCGCCTGATATGTTGGCAAGGTCGTTTGCCACGACAAGATCGCAGCGGTTTTTTTGGAGCAGGTTCATTCCAACCCGCCTCAGCTCCTCCTCTGTCACGCCGCTGAGAAGCTTAAAGCCTACAAGATATGTGCCCGGGCTGAGCGGCTTGATAGCGGAGATGACCTTCGGCGNNGAGCTTTATAATAAGGTCCTTCTCGTTTGAGGAGATTTTGTTTCCGGTTAAGACGGACTTGTTTTTCCTGATTGTTTCCTCGATAAGAGCGTACGTATCTTCGCAAGACTTAATTTCTTTGAGTTTTTCGGAAATCTCAAGCGAAAGCAGACTCACGCTGGATACGTAATCGACGGTATAGTCCGAAACGGCCATGCTGTGAATGAATATGTCTATCCTGTCCCCCGTCAGGAGCGTTTTTACCGTTTCCAGCAGGTTGGCGGTGCCGCCTGTCGTCACTACCTCCACAAGGGGGGATTCAGGCGGCCTGACTGCCCGGAGCGGGCATAGGTAGTATATCTTTTCAATTTCGGCGGACTTTTGTTTTAAGAGGGCGGCGCATATTTCGTAGCCGAGCCGCCCCGTTGAAGAATTCGTGATGGACCTTACGGTGTCGATTGGTTCGGAGGTGCCGCCTGCTGTTATAACAATTTTCTTCATAGCTCCCAATCATCCCTGCCGGTAAGCACATCTACGACAAATTCGACTATCACCTCGGGCTTGGCCAGCTTCCCCTTGCCGGTCGTCCCGCAGGCGAGATAGCCTTCGTCCGGTTCTACGAATTTGTAGCCAAGTTTCTGCAGGCGCGAGATATTCTCCTGTACAATGGGGTTCTCGTACATGTAGTCGTTCATGGCCGGGGCTATGACTATGGGGGCTTTTGTCGCCATTACCGTCGTAGTCAGCATATCGTCGGCTATGCCGTTCGCTATCTTGCCTATCACGTTTGCAGTAGCGGGGGCGATTAGGAAGAGGTCGGCCTTCCTGGCCAGCGAAATATGCTCAATTTCCCACGAGACGGGAAGCTCAAACATATCGNNTTTTTGAAAGCGACGCAAGCGTAAGCGGGGTGATGAATTCGAGGGCGTTTTTCGTCATAATAACGTCAACGTTCGCCCCCAGAGCTTTAAGGCGATTTATTATGTCCGCCGCTTTATAGGCAGCGATACCGCCGGATACGCCTAAAAC
>DCTG01000227.1:0-34341 GCA_002329245.1 Clostridiales bacterium UBA1446 | reverse complement strand
GGTCGAGAGTTCGAATCTCTTCGTCTCCACCAAAAAAGGCTTCAAATCATTGCGATTTGAAGCCTTTTTGTGCTTTTTTGCAAACATGCCACAAAGCAGGTAACGTACCAGTCGAATTTGGCGTATATTTTATGTCTCCTGTGATGATTTCTGATTTGAAGTGCTTCCTGTGGGCACGGCGCCGGCGACCCAAACCGGGAATTTCGATTTATAGCTTTCGTTGAGGCTCTCGGGGTAGCCCTCATACTCCGGGCACATAAGATCAACGATGACGATGCCCGGCTCAAACTCGCGGCAGACAATATAATGATACTCACCCTCAAAGACATAATCGCGGTAGTGATTACCAAAACCGTCTGTAGGCAGAGAAAACGGGTCATCATATCCAGGGGCAAAGTCAACTTATTATTCCATATTTTTCTAATAATGCAATATGCCCATTACCGTTCAGGCCGAAATCCACTACCATTCAGGCAAAAAACGGTTTTTGGCGTTGTTTTCTGCTATGCTTGCACCCTGGAGGGGTGTTATAGCATATGCCAACGATCATCGCTTATTTTATTGCCGGCGTCTGTCTGGCGGGATTTGTAACCATCTGGTTCTGGACCGCCTACAAGGAGCTGTCGGCAAAGCAAAACAATCTGGCGGATTTAGAGGCTCAGCTTCGCCTGCACGAACTGTTAGCCGCCCAGGCGCGGGACGGGCCCGACGCGAAGGCTGCCGCAGGCATGTTAGAAACCAGCCGGATGCTCTGCCGCGAAGCGGCTAAGGGCTACAACCGTACGCTGCATAAGCCGATGAACCGCTTCCCGGCCCTTCTGATGGGCTTCCGGGCGGCGGAGGATGCTGCAAGGGTGCCCTCCCCAATAAAACCCTAACGGGGCAAAGAAGTGAGAAACAAACTACTAAGTCCGCAGAAGCCAACAGGATTGATACCAAGTTTACATTGAGGAGGCAGCATTATGAAGAAACAATTAGTAAGTCTGTTATTCGTACTATGTATGGCGATAGCACTTTTACCTGAATCGGCATTTGCTGTTGATTTACACGCAAAGTGAAAAAAAGCGAGAAAAGGCGTGAGTGAGCGGAGGAAAAGGGAAAAATGCCGAGATATCAATGAAAATTAGACGTGACAGAGTGAAAGAGCCCGGGATCCACATCGAGCTATATTATATAAGGTGTAAAATAGGAATCGGCATTTTGCGGTTTATAACAGCTTCCAGCGGAGGACCGCGGGCCAGCGTTTTAAAACCGCATTAAAATGTAAAAAACAACGTTTAAAAACTGTTTAAAAGATATCAAAAAGCCTGTGTTATCAATGCATTTGCATTTTAACGCAGGCTTTAAACTATTTTTAAGCCAATGGGATCAACAGCAAAACGCAAGACAAAATGGATGGTTTAAACGTGCGGAACCTCGGAAGTAATCGGCCGATCAGTGCGGAAGTAGCTTCCGAGCCCTCCAAAACCGGGGTTAAAAAGCATCTTTGAGCCAGATTTGAGGGGGATTTAAAAAGTAACCTTTTAAAACGATTTTAACGCAACCGTTTAAATTACTTTTGACCTGCCCAAAATTGATGCCCACACTTTAAGCAAGTCACACGAATTTTTTTCGCACCGGCATTACCAGCGGCAAGACCGAGGAGGCCAGAGGCTCCGACTGTCATCACACCGAGGCCAGCTCCAACAATTGCCTTACCGACACCGAAACCTTTTTTGTGAGGGCTCAGGCTAGTTGAGTAACATTTTGGACAATAGGCGATCCCGTCTTGGTCCATTCGCTTGATCCGTTCTATCAGTTCCTCTTTTTCATGAGCCTTTGCCTGGAAATTTGCATTCATAGATTGCGCCCCTTGGGCATGCATATCTTGAACCTGTAATTTTAATCTTTCCTTAAAGCTGAGGCTTTTATCCTTCCACGTTGGTTCCGCACTCTCCTGCTTTTGGTTATCTACAGGTTCTGGGGCTGGGGTATCTCCTGATGCCGGCACGCCACACGAGGAGCAGAACTTACCTGTGAGCTCATTCCCGCAGTTTGAGCAGTACATCGGATGCACCTCCAATTTCAATATCCGCATGTGTAGTTTACATTATGTACCCATATTTGTAATAAAACAAGGCTTTTCGCATGAACGCCTCGGTGACTTCAAAAAGTTCGGCCAGTTCCCAAGGTTCGGTAAAGCCAGCACGGATAGCGGTCTCAAGTTCGTTCTTTGGGACGCAGCGCTTTATAGCCCACTTGTTAGCCCGATATTCGTGACGGCCCCAACGGTCGTATATGTTTTTCTGGTTGTAGAAGGAGCCAGTTTCGCAATGACCTAACTCGTGGGCGAGGCAGACGACCTCTTCAGCCGCCGCAAGGCGCCGCGGTGTGATTGCGATAGAACACCGGCCTTTTACTCTAACAGCATAGGAATCTCTTTCAACGAGAGGCAGATGTCTAAATACCATGATGCCATGATCTAAAGCATACTCTTCTAAAGATTCCGATTTTGTCATTCTTAATTATCCTGTTCCTTCATTTTTTTAGCCATTTCTCTAATTATAAACTTGTCCCGCTCAGTAAGAGATTTATAGTCACCCATAAACGCAAAATCAATGTCATTGAGGCCATCAAGCTCTGATTGTGAATCGGAGCTTTTTTCTATTTCATTATTAGAAATGTCTATATTCTCTGCCAATGCAGCAAGAACCATAAAGTCGATTCCAGCTCCATCAGCTATATGCTTCAGCGTTTCAGTTGTAATTCTAACAGGCTTTCCCGTTCGTGGGTCATATCCTTTTTCAATGCTATCTATATGAGTATGACTTAAGTTGCACTTCGATGCGAATTCGCGCAGAGATAAATCCCCTCTTGCAGCTCTAATAAATTCCCCAAGTCTATTCATATAAGATCACCCGCCAACTTTAGTGAATGTATTGTATAGCTTACATTATCATATTTCAAGCTAATTTTTGTTGTTTATGCTTGACAAACGAAAAGGTGTACGGTAAGATTTACGTGTATTGTAATGCACACACTACAAAGGCGGTGAAGTTTTGAAAAATCGCATAAAAGAACTTCGAGAAGAGCGTGGCTGGTCACAAAGTGACCTTGCGAGCAAAGCAAAAATTTCACGTCCTTTTTTATCTACAATCGAAACTGGTGCAGCAAACCCATCGGTCGTCAATGCTGTAATGATTTCTTCAGCCCTTGGAAAAACCGTGGAGGAAGTATTCATTGGGCTCTCAAAAGAAGAGAAATAAGAATTTTGGATAGGGGGTGGAACGCCATGAAAGTTACTATTGAAGCAAGTCCGCATGAGATCGCCAGCTTATTACCTTGCTCTACAAGCCTATCAGAAAAACAGGTGAAAGTAAAAGACATCGAAGACGCTCTGGTCGCTCTGGTCCGCGCAACCATGGATCTAGTTGATGAGCTAAAAAAGGACGAAAAGGGAGCGTCTGAACAGTGAGCATCGCTAGATTTCGAGGTTATTTTACTCCTATCTGCGACATCTGCGGTGAGGAGCTACCAGCGGAAACGTCGTTTTTAGATGCTGTCAGTGCGAAGAAGGCCGCTGGCTGGAAGACTCAGTGGGTAGACGGCTGCTATGAAGATACCTGCCGGACCTGCCAGAACGGCGGCGAAGATTCTGATTAGGATCTGATTCCAAGGAGGGTAGCCCATGAGTTGCACAGGGTGCATCCACAACAAGCGGATTAGTATAGGTGGGGGCGGAAAGTGTTGCCATTACGCTCTTGACACGAATGAATGCCGCCTTGTGCCGGTAGAAGGCTGCCCCTTCTATATAAATGAGGAGGAGGTAAACACCTTGGCAAAGAAAATCAACGACGACAGGGCAAATGAACTCTACAAAAATGGAGCGACCGATGCGGAGATTGCAAAGGAATTTGGCGTTACCAGCGGCGCGGCTGCATACTGGCGTTACAGCAGAGGCTTACGGGCAAACCCAAGAAAGGCAATGAATTTGTCACCAAAAATGTCGACAAACCAGGTCAAGCAGCGTACACCGAAGGAGTCGCCACCGACTGCGAAAGGCGACACTGGGTTGATCAACGTGGAAAGGATGAATCAAAACGCTGAAAGCCGCCGAACGGAACCCGAAGTATCAGCAAAAACACCTGCTACAGCAGCCGACAGCACACTCGATCTTTTAATTTACGACGCCTTTGATCACGCGATAAGCGTCCTTTACGAGGGCGACCATCAGCCTCGGATGATCTGGCGGGAGTTGCTTGCGGAGGTTGAGAAGAACTGCGAACCGCTATGTGGGTACATCACCGCCGGCACGGAAGTCTACATGGCTGCTGCCCACCTCGCCGCACTGGCAGCCATTGACGTGATCCAGAATCGACGCCCGATTCAAGGAGAACCACCGACATGAAGCGGCCAGATATCATTAGACTTTTTCTCTGCGTTTTCCTTTGGCTCTCGGCGGCCGTCTCTGCGGAGGTTCTCGTAGGTCCTGAAGTCTCACAGTCAGCGCAGGAGGTTCTCTCGCATAAGAACGGGATGATAGTGGGCAAGCATGGAATTGTACAGATTGGCAGAATTACAGAAGCTGAGATGTTGGAGGGACCCTTCCAGCGCATGGATGAAAAGGTCAACTTGGATGAAGTGATAAAGAACGGTTCTCCAATGCAGCAGCCCGCGTATCCCCTTGCTCCTGAGGAGAGGGATTTAGTTGCCGCAGTAGTCTTCTATGAAGCCCGTGGAGAAGGACCGAACGGTATGGCTGCCGTTGCCGATACTATCCTGAATAGACTTCTGGACGGCCGTTTCGGAGCTACGGTAACAGAGGTATGCACGCCGGATCAGTTCTGCGGGCTCAATAACATTGGAACCTTAGAAGTGTTTCAGCCTGCCTATAACGCAGTTGATTTGGTGTTTTCTCAGGGATCTACTGGTTGGACCCTTGGCGCGCTGTATTTCTGTACTCCTACGACTAACCCTGACAGAATTAAACCCGGCTTGAGGAAGACGATGCAAATCGGAAATCATGTGTTTTATTCGGATTTGCCGGAGGATTTCGGATGAAACGCTATTTCGTGATTATCGGTAAAAAACAGGTCATTATACTGGAATGTAAGCCTCCGGCGAATACCATGAGCGCAACGGAACTATCCGAGACCCTAAAGATGGAGCTGCGTGAAATCGATCGTTACCACTATGCCGTTCAATCAAAAAAATACTCCAAATAGCCGAAACGCCCTGCGGGGCGTCCGCCGGGGACGGCCTACCGGCGCTGATGAGGCAGGTCGTACAAGTTAAAAGTAAGATTTAACACCTAACAATAAGGTGGTGATGGCATTTGACGCGTCTGACGGTCAAAGAAACGGCCGAACTGAAGGGGTGCTCAGAGCGCTACATACGTCAGCTAATTGCCGAGGGAAAAATTGAAGCAGCCGAGGAAATCAACCCAGACAACCGACAGAAGCAGTACCTTGTCAACTTAGAGTCGCTGCCCGCCCAGTTGCAGAAGCGGTATTACACCCGCCTGAAGGCCGAGATGCCGATGCCGGCGCTAATCGCAGAGACAAAAAGGCAAAAACCCCTCGACCAATTCAGTGCTCACGAGCGCGAGCAGATTGCCTTTTGGACGGAGATCATTGAGGAGTGGCTACAGCACCGCTCCGCCTTCGAAAAAGGAACAGACGCCGATCCGCTTTTTGTATCCGCCCTGAAGCTGCGGTATAAAGACATGGATATTAGCGTGGACACACTTTACAGGCGCTACGCCGCCTACAAAAACGGCGATCTTGACGGCCTTATAGATAAACGAGGCGGTTGGAATAAGGGAAAAAGCAGCATTCCAGAAGAGGTTTGGAATTACTTCTTGTTTGCCTATCTCGACGATCGGCGGCTGCCGATTAGTCAGTGCTATGAATTGGCCAAGCAATGGACACGTGAGTTCATCCCGGAGCTAGCGGCAGCGATCCCACATGAGCAGAGCTTTCGACGCCGGGCGGCAAGGATCGAGCAGGCTGTTGTTACAATGGGTCGATATGGCGCAAAGCAATATGATGACCGCTGCGGGCCGTACATAACCAGGCTTTACGAGGATCTCCAAGCTAATGACTATTGGGTTGCAGACAACCATACCCTTGACGTCCTCTCCCGTGCAGAGGATGGAAGCGAAAGTATCCATCGTCTCAGCCTTACGGCTTTCATTGACGCCCGCTCCGGTGTGGTAGTCGGATGGAATCTCACAGACAATCCATGCTCGGCCTCCACAATCTTAGCGCTTCGGCACGCAATCATACGCTTTGGGATCCCCAAAAACATCTACGTCGACAACGGTATGGAGTTTTTGACTCACGATGTTGGAGGCCGTGGCCACCGCGCCAGGAAGAGCCAGAGCCTGATAGAGGATCCGCCGCCGATCTTCCGCCGACTCGGCATTGAGATGACAAACGCAATTGTCCGAAACGCGAAGGCAAAGCCTATTGAAAGAACGTTTGGGAGTCTCAAAAACACCATTTCAAGGGTTTTTGAAACCTTTACTGGTGGCAACATTCTGGAGAAGCCGGAGAGTCTGAAATACACCCTTAAAAAGGGTGCCATCCCGCTCGACGGCCGCCTCAGAGAGGTAGTGGCTGAAATGCTCGACGGCATTTACAATGTCGGCGCCTACGGTGGCGCCGTCAAAGAGGATCACGGAAAGCCCAGAATTGAGGTCTGGAACGAGAGCATTGCAGAGGCCGGACAGCGAATCGCTCCAATGGAGGATCTGGCGCTTATGCTCATGCGCAGTACACGGCCCCAGAAGGTCGGCCGGAACGGAGTCTATATTACAGTCTGCGGTGAAAAACTGGAATATTGGGATGAAGAAACGCTGGAGCTCCAAGGGAAAGAGGTCTATGTCCGCTACGATCCGGCCGATCTCGCCACTGTGCGTATCTACGACGCTACAACGGACGTCTATTTGCTCACCGCGNNCACCGCGCCGATGGCATTATCCACTACCCTTCTCTTCAGCGACACGCCGGAGGCCGTTTCAGCTGCTCAGGAGACGATCCGCGCGGCTAAGAAGCGGGTCAGGGGCAAGCTCCGAGAGCTTCGTGAGCTGGTTCCTGCGTCACAGCGCATCGATGTGCTGGACATGCAGATACGACGTGCGCATGCGGGTAAAGAGGGCTTTATCATCAATCAATCAAAGGTCATCATACCGGTCAGCGCCGGCGAGGAACCGCTTCGTAAGGCTTCCGGCGGCAGTGAGACCGGCGTGATCATCGATATAAACCGCATGAATCAAAACGCGGAGAAACGCAGGAAATAAAAGAGAAGGAGGAAAGTAATGTTTTTTACAGAAGAGCAAAATCTCGCGCTAAAAAGATTTGCTGAATTAGAAGCGAAGCTCGGTAGCCAGAGCAAGGCCTGTCAGCAAATCGGGATCTCGGCGGCAATCATTTCGCAGTTACGTAAAGGCACCTACAAAGGCGATGTTGAGGCGCAGTTTGCCAAGCTGAACAGCTATTTTGAGTTAAAAGCAGAGGCGGCCGCGCAGCCTTCCGGCGCGACGACTATGGGCTACGCGCCGACGAGCATCAGCACCAAGGTTTATGAGGACATACGTAATTGTCAGCTTCAGGGCGGCTTGGCCATATCCTGCGGTGCAGCTGGAATTGGTAAAACAATGGCGTCAAAGCGTTATGTCCGGGATCATCCGAGCGACAGTATCTACATCGCGGTTAATCCCTGCCTCGTAACCGTTCGCAGTCTGCTTCGGGTCTTATGCGACAAGCTCAACGTCTCCGAGAAAAGAGTCGACGAAATGTGGTTTGGCATCGCGGGAAAACTCCGGGACGGTATGGTGATCATCATAGATGAGGCTCAGCATTGTCCGATCAAGACGTTGGAGGCACTACGGGCCTTTTCGGACTATTTTGCCGAACAGGGACAGACATTGGGAATTGCCTTGGTCGGAAACACGGAAACCGTCAACAATATGGGCGGAAAGAAAAAAGCTGAGTTTGCACAGATTTCGTCCCGAACCCGCCGGAAGAAGGTTTACGATACGACCTGCATCAAGCGTGACGACATCAGGCTGCTTTTCCCAGATCTGGCCGGTAAGGAACCGGAGATCGATTTTCTTTACGGCGTTGCGTGCAGCACGCAGGCCATCCGCGGAACTGTCAACCTATACTACAATGCCCTAGACAACGCCAACACCAGTTACGAAGGCTTGGTGGCAATGGCCAAGCACATGGGCCTGAAGGTGTGAGCCGATGGAGAGGCTGACGCGTGAATCTTGGCGCAACGACGATCCCTGGGAACTCTGTGGACTTGATAATGACTGTAAGCGCGGGTGCGTTAACGCGGGTAAATGGTGCGAGGTAGCCATAAAATTGCGTCGCCTCGCAAAATACGAGGACTCTGGTTTCTCGCCAGAAGAGATTGAACAGCTTCGGGATAAGCCGCTCCCCGCCTCGCTGACCAATCTCATTGGAGGCCTCACCGCTGAAAACGCAGAACTCAGGAGGAAAAATGTCATCCTGCAACATGCTTTAAAGGAAGCAGGTCATCTCCTTCAGCAGATCGCAGACGGCCCTACGAGCTGGCCAGATTACTTCCTGAAGCAGGCTGAAGACACTGTAGGAGGTTTAACTGATGAAAGCGCTAAAAACCGGTGATCCATGCCCTTTCTGCGGACAGCCGATCAAGTTGACAGACCGGGTTGCCTTGCATCTCATGACCATAACCGCGGAACTATTGGGATTGCCTGATCAGCGTGCCGAAGAGCTCACCGGACAAAAGGAGTCTGATTCCGCTCCGCAGCAAGAAAATTTACTCAACGGCATCCGTCAAAAGCATCAAAACAGTTACTGGGGTAATTAGGATTTCCCGCAAAAAGCTAATTTCATAGGGGGCACTTCCCGCCCCCTCCTTAATGCAGCCGGTGACGGTCACAAGCCCGTAGAAATGCAGAGTGGGGATTAAAAAAGACAGGAGGTATATCAAATGGCAAGAACAAGGCTGCCGGATCCGCAGCAACTCCAGAGCTGGGAAGACGCTGACCGAGCACTCATGGAGATTGCACGTGCAGAGATTGAAATCGCCAAAATAGAAGGCGACATGAACATCGAAATCAACCAAATCAAAGAGCGTGCGGACCGGGCCTGCGCGCCACTCCGGGCTCAGATTATCGAACTGGGCAAACAGCTGAAGACTTTCGCGGAACTTAACCGCCCGGATTTTAAATCCGCGAAGACCCGCACGCTTACATTCGGCGAACTCGGCTTCCGGGCGTCCACATCCGTCGTCATAAAGCCGGCGTTGATGGAGAAGATTATCGACAACCTGCGTAAGCTTGGTATGGACGACTGCATCAAGGTTTCGGAAACAGTCAATAAGGAGGTCCTGAAGACCTATCCGGAGGCGCAAATCATTGCCAGCGGAGCCAGTTTGAAGAAGGACGACACTTTCTGGTACGAGACGAACAAACAGAATCTTGCCGATGCCGGCTGAGAAGCTGTATAACAGCGGGATTTAGCTTGCAGCAAGGAGGTGCACTATGGCAGCGATCACGAAAGAGCAGATTAAGCGCGTTTATTCTCTCGGTGCCGGCGCCGACATCCTGGATCGAGGCAACAAGGAGGATGATCTCCATGCTCTTGTATATAACCATACGGGGAAAATCTCAGTAAGGGAGCTTACCAGCGAGGAGTTCCAGATTGTAGAGCGGGAGTTGCTGCGGCTCATGCGGATGGGAAACCGCCGGGTCCCCCTCAAAAGGGATAGGGTACCCCATAGGGAGAAGGCGTCCGAAGCTTCGGCCGGTATGATGACCGAGAAGCAAAAGGCTTACGCATGGCGGCTGATTTACCGGCTCTGTGAACTTGATGACCGGGCTGGAACCCCGCCTGGAGAGCGCATGTGCGGAGCAATTCGGAGGATTTTGGAGATAGACGTCGGAACGAAAGATCCCATGAAGTGGATTACATTTGAGGCGGGCGGGAAGCTGATCGAGCAACTGAAGCGATATGTCCGATCCGCGGAAAGCCGCGCAAAGGCAAAGGAGGGCGGATATTAATGGATGAACGACAGGAGTTATATTTCCAGGGGCTAACCGAGGATCAGCGGCGCCTCCTTGACCTGATTGGACCGGAAGCCTATGCCAAGCTTGTCGAGATCTACGGCGGAACTATGGTTTATGTACAAAAGAAAGATAGCTTCGTTCGCGCGGCGCGCAACGAGGATATCCGCCGGGAATTCGATGGAACGAATTATAGGAGGTTAGCAGCGAAGTACCAACTGTCAGAGGCAGCTGTCCGGTATATCGTCTCGGACATTGACCGGGATATGCGCATTAGGCAGCTCGACGGTCAGGAGGGTATTGGGTAACCGCTTAAAACTTCATTCAAACATTTTTTTCAAGTGCTTTGAATTGACCTCTTAAAAAATTGCACGTTACAATACTGGCGGCATAGTCCGTCACCCAACAAAACATACGGACAGGTGATTTATGGACGCGACAACTCTGTATAATGCACTCCTGGGGCCGGTTGGCCTAGTGCTTCTCCTTGTGGTCGCCTATTTCTTGAAGCGAACCATGTCGCTCCTTGATAAGTGTGTAAAGGATATCCACGCGCTTGAAACAAATAAGGTCAGCGAAAAGGACTTCTCAGCCTTCCGGACCGAAACAAGGGAGAAGCTTGGCGAGCTGTCCGGCGAGATCAAGGACATCCGGGCGGATTATATTACAAAGGACGACTTCGTGCGCGAGATTTCCAACGTAAACCGCCAGCTTGAAATCATCCGGGACATCCTCCTCGAAAGGAAGGGCAGGAACAATGGATAAGGAAGCCATGCAAAAGCGGCTCTCCGCCGGGAACTTCATAGCTAACAATGGCCGGGTACTTCGCACGATTAACATCTTACGGTGGAAATACAATAAGCTCCGCGGCATTGCCTATGCCCTGCCCGATCTCCAAGAGGACGAAATACTCGACTGTGTCAACTATCTGCAGGAGGCTGGATACATAGAGTTGCGCCACATTGAGAGCAAGGCTGAGGTCAAAACCGGCCTCGCAGATTATGACTATAAACTCCTGGAAGCAAAACTCACCGACAAGGGTATCGCGCTGCTTGCGTATGGAATCAAAGACCCTCTGATCGAGGTGTAGGACATGAGCTTTTTTAGGCAGCGCAGGAAGCATAGCATCATAGATAAGCTGCCCTCTGACCTGAAGGCGGCCGTTGAACAAATGATGATGAACGATTTTACCTACGCGGAAATTGCTGACTTCATCCAATCCCAAGGCTACGAGATATCGGTCTCTTCGGTCTGGCGCCATGCCTCAACCCTGAACGCCACGGTGCAGTCGCTCCGGATGGCCAGCGAAAACTTTCGGGTGATGATGGAAGAGGTGGCCAAGTATCCACAGCTTGATACCACCGAGGGCATTATCCGGCTCCTAAGCCACCAGGTATTTGAGGCGATCGTCAAGCAACCGGAGGACAAATGGGCGGACATCGACCCGGCCGATCTGATTAAACAGGCTTCCGCCTTGGTGAGGGCGGCGTCATATAAGCGGAATATCGACCTCAAAAACGCTAGCATCCTTGAAGCCGGCTACGAACAGGTTAAGGTCCTCGTTTTCGAAGCAATGGCTCAGGAGAACCCAGAACTATACAAACAGGTCTCCAAATTCCTGGAGTCCAAGAAATCTGAAACCTCTTTATAGGCCGCACTGAAGCGGCTGATGGCGGCATAAAGGCTATGGGTATAGGGCTTAAATGTGCCTTTTCTGCGGGTGGCTCGCCGCCTAAAAAGTAGATTTTTCGCGCGGAGCGGTCTCGCAGCGCTCCGCCCCCATAAATTCGATATCTCCCGGCGGATTTGTCTGCGGGCTTTCTGCTGGATGATATATACTTCTCACTCTCTTCCTCACACTGTCGTTCGCCGCCGGCAGGGCCGTCAGGTTTTCCTCTCTTTCCTGACGCATTCCATGACCTCTCCTTACTGCCCTTGGATCCTATATATGTTTTTGTACACTATGGCGGGGCGGCCCGCAGCGCCACGCCACTATAAAAAAACAGGAGGATCCTATCATGCATATGTATGTTTTGCAAGTGGTAACCGGCGCCGAAATCAAAGTCAGGCGAGAATTAGGGTTAAAGGGCTATAAAGCCTTTGTCCCTTGCAAAGTCATAACACCCAAAAACGACAAACTGATTAAACCATTATTCCCTGGATATGTTTTTATAGAACTTGATCTTTCAGACGGGGACTTTTACAGGATTAAGAGCATACCTCTCTTTTATCGATTTCTTGGAGTAAATCGACCCGAACCGCTGCATGAAGAGGAAAAGGAATATATCCTTTGGCTCGAAAACGCTGGTGCACCTCTTGGTGCCTCGGACATTAAGCTGAAAAACGGGCAGAGAGTAGAGATCGTTGGTGGCCCCCTTAAAGGGCATGAGTGCCAGGTAATTCGCGTAATACCAAGAAAAAAGCGGGCATTAGTAGCCGTTACCATCTGTGGACAACCAAAAACGATTTCCCTATTAATCAACGTCCTAGGCGCGTCTGAAACCTGACATTGAGTGAATCTCCGCGAACCGGGCTGATCATGACCGATTCCACAGAGGCGGATATCGCCGGTCCGTGGAGTTCCATATAAAACGTAGTTCGCCGCACGGTAGTCCCTTTAGGGCCCAAGCGCCGGAAACGCAACATTAGAGACTTCAATTTGGCCGCTGAACCGCCAAAAAGGACCTAACACGCCTTTTTGGCGGTAAAAATTACTCCGGGACAAACTAAGCGCAAGAATTTTAATACCTTTAAAAAAACGTTAAAACGCATTTAAATCAAGAGAATTTCCGCTCTGTGGCTCATGATAACAAAAAACGACTTGGGGAAGTGGAGGGAACCATGAACCCGCTCCAAAAACACGGTATAAACGCGCTTCAGCAGGCCGTAACCGCGGTTGAAAATAAGAAGAAGGGCATCACCGGCGACACGGAGAAGATCCGGGAGCAGTTGAAGGTGATCATGTGGGCTATCGAAAATCCGGTTCCCAACAGGGTGATAGACGATGAATAAGCTGGCACCATTCACCATGAACCAGCGGGCCTGGTATGACCGCTGCGCAACGTCCTGGTTTAACGTCGCCGAGGGCGGAAAGCGTGGAAGTAAAAACGTGCTCGCCGGCACCGCTTTTGCCGTCATGCTGGAGACTCACCCGGACAAGCTTCACCTTGCAGCCGGCGTATCTATTGCCACGGCAAAGCTCAACATCCTTGACTGCAACGGCTACGGCCTGCAGAACTATTACGAGGGCCGCTGCCGGGAGGGCAACTATAAAAACCGTGATTGCCTTTACGTTGAAACACTCACAGGCGATAAGGTTATCCTCATCTCAGGGGGCGGCAAGGACGGCGACAACAAGCTTATCCAAGGGAACACCTACGGAATGGCCTACATAACAGAAGCAAACCTCTGTCACCCGGTTTTTATCAAGGAGGTTTTTGACCGCACCCTCTCCAGCTCCGACCGAAAAATTTTTCACGACCTAAACCCGAAAGCCCCAACGCACCCGTACTATACGGACGTGCTGGATTTTCACGCCGCCCAGCAGGCGAAAGTCCCGTCCTATGGCTACAATTACGGCCACTTCACCATCGCGGATAACATGTCCATCCCACTCGACAAGGTTAAGGCACTGCTGAAGACCTATGACAAAAACAGCATCTGGTATAAGCGGGACATCCTTGGCCTTCGCATCGCGGCGGAAGGGATCATATACCGCGAGTTTGCCGACGATCCGGAGAAATTTATCATCGATAAGGCACCGGACAACATTATGTTCGCCACGATCGGCGTCGACTTCGGCGGCAACGGCTCTGCCCACACCTTCAACTGTACGGGGCTGACGTCGCAGCTGCGCGATGTTATTACGCTGGAAGATTACTACCGCAAGCAGGTGATCTCCCCAAAGCAGCTGGAGGACGACTTTGTCGAGTTTGTCCGGATGTGCCAGCTAAAGTACCGGGTCGTCGACGTCTACTGCGACAGCGCCGAGCAGGTACTCATCCGCGGCCTGCGAAACACCGCGATCAAAGCAGGGCTAAAGATCAACATCCGCAATGCCGTCAAGGGACCGATCATCGATCGTATCCGTTTTTATACCCTTCTCCAAAGCCAGGGGCGCTTTAAGATCATGCGGCGCTGCAAAAGGACGATTGAGGCCTTTTGCAATGCACAGTGGGATCCGAAAGACGAAGATATCCGCTTAGACGACGGCACCACCAATATCGACAGCCTGGACGCACAGGAGTATACGACCGAAGCCATGATGAATAGCATCATGGACATGAGCTTATTGAGGACGTGATCGATTGAATACCATCCGGAGCGTGCTGGAGGGCCTTGGATACACAATTCCGGCCTCTAAAATGTATAAGCAGATCGAGGTCTGGAAGGCTTGGTATACGGGCTATCATAAGAACTTCCACGACTACATGATCTACAATGGCAAGAACAAAATCAAGTGCACACGCCGGAGACTTCAGATGGCGAAAAAGATCTGCGAGGACCACGCAAATCTTCTTATGAATGAGCGGGTGAAGATAACCGTCAGCGACCCCAAGGCCCAGGAATATATCAAGAAGGCGCTGGAGGCGAATAATTTCCGTGTTCAAGCCAACAAGCTGGTCGAACGGGCTTTCGCCCTTGGAACCGGCGCCTTCGTTGAGCATTCTGACGGAAATGGCGGTGTACTAATCGATTACGTCCGTGGAGATATGTGCTATCCCATGACCTGGGACGGCGACCGCGTAACCGAATGCGCCTTCGGCAGCATCCTGAAGATCGGGACGTCAGAGATGATCTATCTCAATATACACGAGCTGGATACCGACGGGAATTACGTAATTTTAAACAAACTGATTCCTGTGAAGGGTGATGCGACGCCGGTACCAGCGGATGAAGACGGTCTGCTCCCTCACGGTATGCAGGCCCGCGTTGAAACCCGCTCCCCAACGCCGCGGTTTCAGTTCATCGGGCCGAACACGGCAAACAACATTGACCTCGACAGTCCGCTTGGAATCTCTGTTTTCGCCAATGCAATCGACCTGCTAAAGAGCATCGACCTAGTCTATGATAGCTACGACAACGAGTTTCGTTTAGGAAAAAAGCGCGTCATGATCGAGGACGCACTGACGAAGATCATCGTAGATCACGCAACCGGTGAGCAGATACCCATCTTTGATTCGAACGATACTGAGTTTTACGCTCTTCCGGGATTTGACAAATCATCAGGAGTCCCTATCCACGAGATCAATATGGAGCTGCGGGCTGATGCCCACGAGAAGGCGCTGCAGCGTTTTCTGAACCTTCTGTCCGAAAAATGCGGCCTCGGAAGCGACCGGTATATCTTCGAGCGGGGCACCGCAAAGACCGCCACAGAAGTAATCTCGGAAAAGTCCGAGCTGTACCAAAACCTCAAGAAAAATGAGTTGGTTCTCGAAGCCGCCCTTATTGGACTCTGCCGGGCCGTTGCAGAAATCGGAGGCCTCGGATCGGAATTTGAGATTACGATCGGTTTCGACGATTCTATCATTGAGGACAACGCCGCCAAGCGCACACGGATGCAGCTGCTCCTGACACAGGGGAAGTTTCCCCTCTGGCGTTATCTCATGGAGTACGAAGGCTATGAGGAAAAGGTAGCACGCGCCATCGCAGCGGAGACGGAAGGAACGGGCATGATCGATTTTGAGGATGTACCCGGCGAAACCGGAGAGGTAGCTATTGCCCGGCAGGATATCAAGCAAAGCGTCGGCGTTACGCTCAACGGCGCGCAGGTCGCAAGCCTGATCGGAGTCGTGAAGTCCGTCAAAGCCGGTGAGATCTCAAAGGCGGCCGCTATCGCTCTGATTACGTCTTCCTTCGGAATGACCGAGGAACAGGCTAACAAGCTCCTGGCTGAGGACATTGCAACCACGGGGGTGTAGTCAATGCTCACGCCTGAATATCTTGACGGCGTGGCCGAACCCCTGCAGGAGATTTACTCAAAGCTCCAGACCGCCATTCAGCGGGACATTGCGCGCCGCATCGCCAAGGCTGATTACACCGTCACGGATACGGCAAAATGGCAGCTTTTTAAGCTTCAGGAGATGGGCGCCGGGCGGGAATACATACAGGTTGAAATTGCGAGGGCGCTGAAGCTTTCGGAGCGGGAGATCAAGGAAATATTTAAATCCGCGGGCCTCAAGACCCTGAAAACGGATGAGGCCTTGCGGAAGGCGGCAGTCGAGGCAGGTGTGCTGCCGTCTGACACCGTTCCCTTTACAGCATCGCCCGCCTTTGCCCAGATAATGTCCGCAAACGCCGTCCGCACGCTGAATACGCTACGGAACCTGACGCAATCGATCGCAAATGATGCAAGTGGAAAGCTTGCCGAGTATCTGGACGCTGCGCAGCTGATGGTGCAGTCTGGCGCCTTCACACAAGAGCAGGCTATCGACGCGACGGTCAGGCAGCTCGCGGCGAATGGAGTTTCCTACATGGACTACCTGTCCGGCGCAAAGATCTCCGTTGAGGCGGGGGTCCGCCGGGCGGTGGTCACAGGAGTAAATCAAGCGGCCGCTGAGATTTCTCTCGCAAACGCCGCGGCGATGAAGACGGATCTCGTCGAGGTCACATCCCATGCCGACTCCCGACCGTCCCATGCCGTGTGGCAAGGCAGCATCTACAGCATCTCAGGTACGCATCCGAAGTATCCAAAGCTAAGCGACGCAACTGGTTACGGACGCGTCGACGGGCTTTGCGGAGCCAATTGCAGGCACAGTTTTTATGCCTATATCGAAGGCGTCTCCGAGCAGTTGCCGAAAGAAAAGTACGATCCTGCAATCTACCTGGCTGAGCAGGAACAACGCCACAATGAGCGTATGATCCGCCACTGGAAGCGCCGGGCGGCCACGTTGGAGGCTGGTGGCGTCGACAACACCAAGGAGCTGCTGAAGGTCCGGGAATGGCAAATTCGACTGAAGAAGCACCTGAATGATACAGGGCTCGCACGAATCAGCACCCGCGAGCAGGTACCGGGATTCGGACACAGATTATCGTCAAAAGCCGTTCAGGCTGAGAAGCGGAGTGCCGCGATTAAAAGCGGAGCTTTTACGCAATCCTCCATAAGTCAGAAATCAGTCGGAGCAGCTGAAAACTGGGCTAAAAAAACGCTTGGCGCTGCCCATGTTAATTATACCGGGCAATCTGTCGACGTCGTGAATGAGGTCAACCGGACCTTGAAAAAAATCTTCAAGGAATACACGATCCTCAACGGTTTTGTGGATGAAATCAAGTTTGATAAGATTCCAGTTGTGGCCAGAGCGTCACTTTCCCACCGAAACGGGGTCATCAAAGCCGGGCTCACATTTTCCGATAGCCAACTGAAGGATCTGGCAGCCATCAAAAAAATGATTGAAGCGCAGGTTAAATCACAGTACTGGAGCCCAAAGGACAGCCTACTGGGGATCAGCAAACACGAATGTGCACATCTTCTGGAATACGCGTATACCCTCCAGAAATACGGCGTAGTGAAAACGGGATCCAATCTGGCCGATATCACGAAAGCTTTCGCGGCGATCCGGCGCGGGGAAGTATCGGGCGAAATTCGGAAACAGGCCTTAGCAGCTTGCAACCTTGCCGATGATCCGGGTATAATTACAGCAAACCTGTCGCACTATGCCAATGTTAATAATTCTGAATTTTTGGCAGAGGCCGTATCAGAACACAACCCAAGAAAACTGGCCAGAACCGCTACATACTTATTCAAAAAATTGCTGGGGGTGAAATAAATGCTTATACCAGTACCGCCGATTTTGGACGGCGTCATCAGATTTGTCCCAGGAGGATGCGTCCTGAAAGAGGGCGCTACACCAGAACAGCAAAAAGCATTCGAAGAATTCCAGAAAGCAATGAAAAAAGAAATGGACGAAATGATTACATCCGAATAAGTGATTAATCGCCAGGCCTCGCCGCCGGGCGGTTTTCACTTCCCGTAAAACCTCGTTTAAACAGTAATTAAGCGGCCTTTAAAGGCTGCTTTTTTGCGCCCTGAGCACGGTGTAAAAGGCTCTATTTCGCCCCGCCTGTCGGGCGTAATCGGCAGGCCAGCGCGCGACGCAACCGCGTAAAAAGCGTAGCTGCCGAAAGGTCAACACATGAAACGCGAAGACTTAAAAGTGCTCGGCCTGACCGATGAGCAAATCGAAAAGGTTATGGCCGAAAACGGCAAGGACATCGAGGCCGCTAAAGCCAGCCTCAAAACAGCGGAAACGAACGCTGAACAGTTCAAGACTCAGCTCGAGGAGCTTGCCACGACCCTCAAGGCTAAACCCGAGGAGCTGAAGAGCAAGATCACCGAGCTGCTCACCACGGTAGCCACGGCATCTGAAGAACACGCCAGGCAGCTTGCGCAGGTTAAGCTGGACGCCGCCGTTGATATGACGCTCACCAAAGCGGGCGCCGTTAACCTTAAGGCGGTCAAGGCGCTGCTCGACCCCAGCAAGATCAGCCTGGGCGACAAAGGCGCCATTACCGGGCTGGATGAGCAAATCACCGCAATCAAATCTACCGACGCGTGGGCATTTACAACGACCCAATCTACCGCTCCGCCTCCCAAAAGCGGAGAACGCCATGGCGGCGGTGGAGGTACCGAAAAATCGCTGGATGAGGAGATCATGGATCGCCTCGGAGCCGGGTCAGGCAAAGAATAAGTGCCACGCCGGAATAACCGACGAAAGGAATCCGAATCATGTTAACACTTGCACAAGCCCGCGCCCTTTCCCAAAACAAGCTCTCCGAGTACGTTATTGACGAGTTCCGGAAGAGCGCCCTGCTTGACATGCTCACCTTTGACAACACGGTCAAAGCAGGCGGCATAGGGCAATCCCTCACCTATACCTACAACCGCATCACGACCTTCCCCCAGGCTGGGTCCCGCGCCATCAACACCGAATTTGTTCCACAGGAAGCGGTGACGACGCCGCAAAACGCCAACCTTAAGGTTCTCGGCGGCAGCTTCCAGTTGGACCGCGTACTCATCAAACACGAGACACAGGTTGTCGACCACATCAAATTTCAACTCCAGCAGAAGGCGCAGGCAACCGTTGCCCATTTCCATAATCTCTTCATCAATGGTGACGCAGCGCTTGTGCCTGCGGATTTTGACGGTATTGACATCACCGTTACTGGCGGCCCCACGGAAGTGATTCCCGCGGCACCCATTGACCTGTCAACCTCAGCTAATATCACAGCAAACTGGCAGGTGTTTATAGACGCGCTCCGCGATCTTCGCGCGCGCATGGACGGCGCGCCGACCCTGTATCTGATGAACAGCTTCATGTACAGCAAGTGGCAGAGTGTCATGGACCGCGCCGGAATCGGTGTGACGGCAAAATCAGAGTACGGGCTCGAAGTGGCCCAATGGGGCCCGTCCACTGTCATGGCGTTGGGCGACAGACCCGGCGGCGTAAACCCGATCATACCGATTGTCGGTAACGTCACCAGCATCTATGCGGTTCGCCTCGGGATGGATGGTGTCCACGGCGTTTCCCCCGAGGGCGACAAGATCGTAACGGAATACCTTCCTGACCTCAACGCGCCGGGCGCCGTTAAAACCGGCGAAGTGGAAATGGTCGCGGCGATTGCTGTAAAGGCCACCCGCTGCGCCGCAGTGCTGCGCAATATTCAGGTCGCTTAACACGGCCTAATACCAAAAAAGGACGGAGACGGCGGCCGCGAAAAAAATCCTGCGGCCGCCGGCCCTGCCCTGGAAGGGAGAAAAACATGGCAAAGATCATCGCCCCCGCTGGCGCCTTCAGTGGGATCCGCGCCGGCGTCGAGTTCAAAAGCGGCGTGGCCGAGACGGACAGTAGCTATCTGATCGACTACTTCAGACAGAAGGGATATACCATTGCGGATCTCGCTACGGCTGAGAAGGCTGAAGCCGAAGCGAAAGCAAAAGCAAAAGCAGAGGCAGAGGCGAAAGCTACAGCCGAGAAAGCCGAAGCTGAAGCCAAAGCAGAAGCCAAAGAGGAGGCAGAGGCCAAGGCAGCAGCCGGGACCATGGATCAGGTGGAAACTGGCGCCGAACAGCAAAGTGAACCGAAATTTACCGGCCCAAGCGGCAATCACCCTCCTGAAGAATTCGATTTATCGGATGACAAAGCCACGTCCCCGCCGCCACCGTCGCCGGCACCCGAGCCGTCACCGCTGGACAAGATGACTGAAAAGGAATTGCGGGAATACGCAGCCGAAAAAGGCATCGACGTCACCTCGCTGAAGGCCAAATCCAGCGTCCTGAAAATAATCAAGGAAACAGAGAACGCCGCCGGGAAATAATCCTGGAGGCGTTCCACGGAAACGAAAAGAGGAATTAAAATGCCAAGACTTTATTCACCAGTAGAAAAGCCGGATGTCAGCTGGCGCGCCGTCAATTTCGAAAACGGCGTCGGAGTTGTTCCCCTCGGAACCGATGTGACTGCGTGGACGGCCGACGGCTATCAGGCCGATAACAGCAAGCACGAACTGACGCTGCTGGATAAGCTTACGCCCAATCAGCTGCGGCAGGCTTGTGATTATCTTGGGATCGCCTTTGATCAGGTGCCCGAGCATCCAGACAGCAAACAAACATTAGTCCGGGCGATCGAGACATCTCTCAGCACCAAATATCTGGGCGCCGTCGTCATCGCTTCGGCCGCCGGCACAGAGGTCGGGGATACCAAAATCACCATCACCGGAGCTGGCACCTATAAGTACAAAACAGCGCAGACAACCGCGCCCGCGCCGCTTTACATGGACGACGTGAGTGATTGGGCTGACATTGCGACCGGTGACGAATTAACCCCCGCAGAGAATCACGACAAGATCACAGTTGCGAAGGTTGACGTCAAAGGCCATGTCCTGGCCACCGGGACTGCAAACATCGCCGTAAAGTAATAAGCAAGGGGGCCGTAAATATGGCCTATGAACCGTACATCACGCAAGAAGATTACACAGCCCTTTACAAGGGCACGCCGATCGACGCCGCAGTGTTTCCCCGTATCGCGCTGCGCGCATCCGACGAGATCGA
Organism: Clostridiales bacterium UBA1446; assembly: GCA_002329245.1. GTDB lineage: Bacteria > Bacillota > Clostridia > Oscillospirales > Oscillospiraceae > UBA1446. The sequence continues at coordinate 13,258 of DCTG01000227.1, read as the reverse complement.
CAAGCTCACCTTCGGCCGAATCCGGCTGAAGGGCATGTCCAGTTTTTCCTCCGAAACGCAGGGAAATATCAAACTTGCAGTCTGCACAGTTGCGGAGGCCCTGGCACAGATCGACACGGCGACGGATGGCAGCGGCATCGCCGCGACGCAGGAGAAGGTTGGCTCCTACAGCTACACGGTCGACACGCAGCAGATCACGACCATGAAGATCGCCGCGCTGACGGCAGCCTGCTCCCACCTGCGTCCGACAGGCCTGCTCTATGCGGGGATATGACCATGAAAGTAATCAGCCGACGGGCGAGACCGCACACCATTACTCTGTACAACTACATCAGCACCACGGCAGGCGCGGCCGCTTACCAGCGCACCGTTATCGACCGGGTCTATCTCGATACGGCCTATCAGCAGCGTCTTTCTGCGCGCGGAGTTTCCACATCTGACAAGGCACAGCTCATCATCGATCTCCGGGATATTACCACAACGTCAGACCGTACCTTTCTGTCATTTCCGGAATGGCAGCAGCTTTCCGCGCAGCAGAAAGCGGGCTATTTTACCTTTGGCAGCTCAAACGATTTTTTCATCTCCGGCGTTGCAACCGAAACACTGCCGCCTGCTACGAAACAACAGATGATCACAAAGTATCAGTGCTTCAGCGTAACGGCCGCCGGCGTGCCGGCCGCCGCGCTGGGAAAGCCGCAGCTGCAGATCCTGGAGGTAACAGGGAAATGAAGCCTCGCGTCGTCACCTTTACCCTCCACCACGCCAAGATCCGCGGCCGTCTGAAAACCGCAAACGCATTGGCACAGCGATGGCTCGACAACGAGGTTCTGAAGGACACGGCTCCCTTTGTCCCCCGCGTAACCGGCGAACTGGAACGCTCCGGCATCGCCGGCACGAAGATCGGAAGCGGCCTGCTTGTCTACAATAAAGCCTATGCGAAGGCGCAATACTATGGGAATTTTAATCACAGCAAACAGGCGCACCCGAAAGCAACGAGACGGTGGTTCCACGCTGCCAAGGCGATTTACCGCCCGAAGTGGATAGCCGGCGCCAGGAAATTGGGAGGAGGCGGCTAAATGGCAGACGAACCGGTGAGAGCACTCGACGCGACCGACGTCACGCAGGTAATCACTGCGCTCCAAGAGTGGATCAACGGGCTGCGGGATCCGGAAACCGAACAGCCGATCTTACCAGGCCATCTATGGCTCGAATATGTCGAGGAATCGAACGGTCTCGGATTCTGCATCAAATCCGACGGGGGCGTCGTGCTTGAGGAGGACATTCTCGGGGGCTTCTCCGCTGAGGTTCCCTTTATGATCTTCCATACAACAAATGCCGTGCCGGACGGTGTCGGTGCCATCACACAGCCACTTAGTGACATTTCGGCCTGGTTTCGGAAAAACGGACCGACGGGGCTCAATATCGGGGCGCGTCGGTCCCCGGACACGCTAACTACCCTGAAGGGCCCGACGGATCAATCGGGCAAAGACGAAGACGGGAACACAACTTTCTTCAGTGTGTTTTCCCTGACTTACTATGAGGAGGCCCAGTAAATGGCAAAACTCAAATCCAGCCTGATGGCTTATTTTATCAATATCGGCACCACCATAACCCCGGAATGGGCGCGCCTCGGAAAAGGCGTCACGGAGTTCCCGCTCGCGTATAACCCGCAGGTGACGACTGAAACCTACATCGACGAGGACAACGCCTCAAACAGCGTCGACAGCTATCAGGTCAGCGCGGGGATCACCATCGCGCTGCACGACAGCACAACGGCACCGGCACATGGATATCTCGAAGAAATGCGTAAAAACCGCGCGGTCGGTGCAGCTGCAGAAACGCAGATCCTCGAAATTGATATTAGCGGTGATAGTCCCTACCCTGCGCAGCTTCAGAATGCCGTCGTCGCGGTCGATACGTTCACCCTGACCGGCGGACAGCCTCAGACCCTCGGTGTGACGATCTACTACAACGGTGACCCGCAGAACGGCACCGCAGTCATTACTGCCGGCGCTCCATCCTTTACGCCTACGCCGGCGACGTAACCAAACATCCGGGTATAAAACGCGGGGCAGGGATGACCTGCCCCGCCCGGTTACGGAGGATGAAGTATGTATACAACGGCACACGGAAAAAACGTGTTAGGGAACGCGTCGGCGTGCCGATGAAATCCGTGAATAGAATCGCGCAGATCGCGTTTGACCATGGCGTAACCCACGCGGAAACCTCCGAAAGTCTTAACCGCTATCTAAGCGGGATATATCTCAACAAACATTGTGGAAGCAATCTCCGTATATGGGGCGAGAAGGTCTATATCTTTGAGGGTGATGCGCTTATTACCGTGCTCAATCTGCCAAACCAGTATAAACGCGCCGTCAAAGAGATTATGCGAAAACGAGATAAGGAGAGGAACTGAAAAATGGCAGAAAAAAACAAAATCCGCGTCCGCTCGCAGACAGAGTATGTGATCGAGGTCAACGACGCCGGCGAAACCATTTCCTTTGATCTTGCGGATGTCAGTCTGAGCTCCCGGCTGTTTAAAACCTATGAGCTAATCGATCGGCTGACTGCCGAATATGAGGCAAAAGCGAAGGAGATTGACGCCCGCCCGGATAAAACGCTCTACATCTTCGGAGAGCCTTACAGCGAACAAGTAATTGGACTCACACAGAACCAGCGAGACGGTGCAGAGCTGATTGACCGGTTTTATAGCGATGCCCGCGCCGCGCTGGATGAATTCCTCGGCCCCGGAGCCTGTAAAAAGATTTTCGGTGAGAAAAATTACCTGACCATGTTTCATGATCTGATCGTGCAGCTGGAACCCCACTTCAAAAAAATGAACTTGAACTTAGACGGTCTGAAGAAAACCGCAGCGGAGAAATATAAACCGAACCGGCAGCAGCGCCGGGCCTTAGAATGAGCTATCCGGAAGCTCTGGTTGTCGGCGGCGTCGAGTACGAGATCAACACCGGTTACGAGTATGCCCTCGCTTGCCTGCGCTGCATCAGCGACCCGAACATCAGCAACATTGAACGGGCCATCGGCGTAGTTGGTATCCTCTACAAAAAGGAACCGACTGATCTCCAGGAGGCCGTCCGTATGGCGGTGAAATATCTGCAACTCGGCAGGGACGAGTTCCGCGTAGCGGATCACAAGCCGGACATGGACTTTGAGCGGGATATCCACTATATCCGGGCGTCCTTCCGATCCGACTACGGCATTGATCTCTCCCGCTCGAAAGATATGCATTGGTGGGAGTTTTCGGAACTCCTGCAGGGACTGACTGACAATTGCGTGCTCAACCGCGTCCGGGATCTGCGTAATTACGATCTCTCTACGGTCAAGGATCCAAAAACCCGCTCCCGGATCGCGAAGGCCCAGCAGGAAGTCGCCCTGACGGAGCAGTTGTCAAAAGAGGATCAGGAGAAAATAGACGAATTTTTCGCGCAACTAAAATGTTAAGGAGGCGAAACCATGGCTGCGGCGCCGGACGGGTACATACGCATCAGCACAAAGATAGACCAGAAAGGCGTCGATAACGGGCTTTTGACACTGACGGCCAGCCTTAAGCGCTTCGCCCGCGTCATGACGGCGGCTTTCGCAACGGGCGCGATCGGCCTTTTTGTAAAAGAGTCGATCAGGGCCTCCAACCTTTTAACAAACGCCATGATCGGACTGCAGAGCATAGCCGAAGGGCAGGGCAAGAGTTTCGATCAGGCAAAAGAGTTTATCCAGTCATACATCTCGGACGGTCTTGTGCCGGCGGCCGACGCAGTTACGGCGTACAAAAACCTGCTGCTGCGGGGCTACAGCACCGAGCAGATCGAGAAGGTCATGGTTGCGCTGAAGGACAGCGCAGCCTTTGCCCGAAACGCCTCCCTCTCAATGGGCGAGGCGGTTGCCAGCGCCTCCGAAGGACTGAAAAACGAAAACAGCATCCTCGTCGACAACGCCGGTGTCACGAAGAACGTTGCGAAGATGTGGCAGGAATATGCCGCGGAGCTCGGCGTTAGCGTGACCAGCCTGACGCAGGCTCAGAAGGTACAGGCTGAGGTCAACGGCATCCTGAAGGAGACCCGTTTCCAGACCGGCGACGCGGCCAAGCTGGTGAACACCTATTCCGGCCAGGTCGCGATGCTTAGTTTCCAGTTTACCAACCTGAAGCAGACGCTGGGCGGCGCTTTTACCCAGATCCTTACCCCGGCACTTAAGTTGATCAATCAGTTGCTCGTATCCCTGAACGCTGCCGCGACGGTTTTCGCGAATTTTATAACCGCCCTAACCGGGCAGTCTCTGCAGGTTGTTACGGCAACCACTGCGGCTGCAGATGCGGTGGACGACCTAACAGAGAGTACAGAGGCCAGCGGAGACGCCGCGAAAAAGGCATCAAAAAGCCTTGCTTCTTTTGACGAGCTCAACGTACTGCAAGGAGGAAGTACCGACGGTGCTGATAAATCTGCTTCTGCGGCGGTTGCCGCTTCCGCAGACACAGCTACGAGCGAAACGGTTGCACAAACCAATAACGCGCTCGACACAATGAAGGCAAAATTGCTGGAGTTTTTCGGAATCTATCAAATTGAGATTCAGCGCGTCCGGGACGGATGGGAGAACATCAAGAACACTGCTGTCGGCATCTGGGATGCGATCAAGTCTGAGTTTGCCAGCGCAGACATCGGCGGCGCCGCATTTGAAACTGTGCTCAGCTTGATCTACATGATAGAAGCTCAGATCGATCTTATAGTCGGGGCTGTCGGAAACCTTTTTAAGTCCTTTAATATTCCGGCCGCAGTGGAAAGTGCCTTAAATCAATTATCTTCGTGGTTTAAGACGCTCGGCGATGTCGTCGTAGCGGTGACGCCGGGCATTATGGCCTTTGTTGATACCGCACTGATTCCAATCGCCGAATGGATCGGCGAAAAGCTGCGGGACGCTTTTTCATTTTTCTCCAAGCAGTTGGACAAAGTCGGGGACTGGTTCGCGGATCATACGGAGCAGTTTAAACAGGTCGGACAGCGCTTAGGTGATATAGCCGGCGCGATTTGGAACATTTTAGAGCCCATTGGAGACGCAGTCTGGGAGACCGCCAAAGACATCATTGGTGGGATCGTTGACGGCGTTCTGGCCTTTAGTGACTGGTGCCTCGACCACCAAAAAACGATCGAAAACATAGCCATCGTAGTCGGATCTTTTGCGGCCGCTTGGTGGCTGGTAAACGCTGCAATCACCGTTTGGAATGTCATCGGCGCTATTGCGGCGGGAGTAACCGGCGGTCTTGCTGCAGCAACCAGCATCTTTTCCGGTGCGATTGCTTTTCTGACTTCCCCGATCATGTTGGTCATTCTCGCAATCGGTGCGCTGATTGCTATCGTCGTCCTTTTGGTCAATAACTGGGAGTGGGTCAAAGAAAAAGCGACCATTATCTGGAATGCTATTGCTGAGTATTTTTCGAAGACGTGGCAGGACATCCGTGAGGACTTTTGGAAAGCCTGGGACGCGATCAAAGCCGTATGGGAAGCCGTTTCCGGCTGGTTCAAGGAGCACGTCATCACGCCGCTGCAGGATGCGTTCCAGGGCTTCAAGGATACGCTGATCGGGATCTGGGACGGGCTTTGGGGTGGAATTAAATCTGTACTTAACTTTATCATCACCGGTGTGGAAAACTTCATCAACCGCATTGTTTCTGGCATCAACCTGCTGATTGGCGGCTTTAACAAGGTCGCTTCTCTTGGCTCGGTTGTTGGGCTGGATTTCAGCCTTCCTTATTTGACGCCGGTTTCCCTGCCCCGCCTCGCAAAAGGCGCCGTGATTCCACCGAACCGGGAGTTTGTCGCGGTTCTCGGCGACCAGCGCCACGGAACCAATATTGAGGCGCCGCTGGCCACAATGGTTGAGGCCTTTAAGCAGGCGCTGTCGGAAATGGACGGTGTCGGTGCAGGTGGAGATATCAAGGTCAATGTTGAGTTTAAGGGGCCTCTGAGTCAGCTCGGCCGGGTGCTGCAGCCTGCGATTACCGTGGAGACCGCGCGCCGCGGAAAGGCAGCAGTCAAGGGGGTAATGTGATGGCAATCCTTACTGTGGATGGTATTGCTTATAATCATCTGCGCGTCCACATCGGCGAGCCTAAACGCACTGCCAGCATCTTAGACGGCAAAAACGCTGGCCGCCTGAAATCAGGGGCTATGGATCTTGATACAATCGGGACGTTTTATAACTACTCCATGACTCTGGTTCGGGAGCGCGGAAGCACCGAGGCTGTCACGGAATACGATGCGCTGTATGAAGTGCTGACGGATCCGATTAATCGGGAACATTTGATCACGGTACCTTACGGCCAGGGGACAATGACCTATAAGGCCTATGTTTCTACGATTACGGATGGTCTCGAGGCCAGGCGGGCCGGCATCAACTACTGGAATAACATGCAGGTGAACTTTATCGCAATGCGTCCCCAGCGTTCGCCGTCGTAAAAATCAAAGGGGGGAGGCAGGGTATGGCGAACAGAATTGAATATGCCGGGATCACTTTTACGGATGATCCGGAAGCGGTGGAGCAAATCCTTGATGGGAACTGCTTTATGAGTATCGACTTGCCGGGAGACGAGCTGCCCTTCGATACGTTGGAGGTCACGCTCCGCTCCCTCTGCCTGACATACATTCGCCTTGTTCCGTCCGGCTCCACAGGCCTCAGAACCGCGGATGGGAAAATATTAAAGTGTCGATACGATTCCGCCGACCTGACAAAGTATGTTTATGGGACGCCGGTATACTTCTACCATAACGATGAGCTTATCGGAAAATTCTATGTACTATCACTGCGCCGCGAGGGACGCACATCTTTTCTGATGAAGTGCGTTTCCGCGGTCGGCTTGCTTGACCGGATGCCACATAACGGCGGAATTTACAGTGGTCAGACCTTTGGGGCGATCCTGGAGGACATCGTTGGCGGCGTGATCGATTATACGGTTGACAGCTCTGTCGCGGATATACCGATGTACGGATGGCTTCCCGCGGACACCCGGCGCGCTAATCTTCATCAGCTTCTTTTTGCGGTCGGGGCAAGCATCACAAAGTCAGCTGAAGGAACAATCCACATTTCATTTATCCCGGTGGACACTGCCGTTCCTATCGACGACGACCGCCTATACATAGAGGGTGATATTGAATACACCACCCCCGCGACCGGCGCCGACGTAACCGAGCATGCCTATGTCGCGCTTGACAGCGACGATGTGAAGACGCTGTTTGATAATACCGACGGCAGCGGCGAGGCTGTTGGGCAGCGAATCGTATTCGATGCCCCGCATCACGATCTTGTCGCAACCGGTAACCTTGCGATCATAGAATCCGGCCCGAATCATGCCATTCTGACAGGCACGGGAATCCTGACAGGAAAAACATATACGCACCAACAGAAGATCATTTCCCACCGGCTTCCGGCCGCCGGAGCTGAGAATATTGCCGTTGTCGACGATATGACGCTGGTCAGCTTGGCAAACAGTGAAAACGTAGCCGCTCGGACGCTATCCTTCTACGCGCACGCGAAAAGAATAGCAGCTGACCTGAAGGTCGGAGCGGAACGCCCCGGCGCTTATTTAAGCTTCAGCGATCCCTTTGACGAAGCGGCTGAGGCCTTTCTGGCATCAATGTATATCAACATAAGCCGCACTCTGCGCGCAACCGCTACGTTCATTTCCGGTTACGTTCCGACAGTCTTCGGGAATAACTATAAGAATAAAATCGTAATTTCAGCATCCGGGTATTGGATATCGCCAATAACGGGAGTAATTCGCTATGTGCTGATTTCCGGCGGTCAGGGAGGCGAATCCGGAGAGTACGGCGAAACAGCAAGTGGAAATTTTACGACACTTGGAAAGGCCGGGAACGGTGGAGCGGCAGGTGTTGGAGGCTCCGGTGGAAAAATCTTGACTGGAACGATGACGGTTACGGAGGGGCAGGCCATACCGGTTGTAATTGGACTGGGTGGAGCCGGTGGCGTCGCAGATCCGGGCGGGAAGGTGGCGGGAATGCCCGGCGGGGCGACCACCTTCGGCGGTATGTCTTCCGAGGACGGGACAGTTTCCGCGCAGGGAGTTACAGACATTTTTACGGGAGATCGGTTTGCCTATCCGGGAGAAACGGGAATACCAGGCGGGCGCGGCAGCGACAGCGACGCAGAAGGGCCTGCTATTGTTGTGGGAGAAAATACCTACTACCCAGGCAAAATGGGAGAGGAAGGCAGTTACGGCAGTCAGGCCGGTGGCTCCGGAGGCTATGGCGGTGGCGCTGCCAATGGCGCAAACGGAAACGGCGGCGGCGACGGATCCGGAGAATACAACGAGGGGCATTATTGGGGTGAGGGCGGCCACGGCGGCGACGGTGCAGACGCAGCGGACGGGAACATCGCGGTAAATTTCGGTGTGGGCGGAGGCGGAGGATCCGGCGGCGGCGGCGGTGGAGCGGGCGGAAATGCCTACAACCGCGTCGGCGGCAGCAATTATCTCGCATACGGTGACCCAGGGCGGGGTGGAGCGGGCGGAAACGGTGGAGACGGCGCACCGGGTATCGTAATTATTTACTTTTAAGGACGGTGGACAGTATGAGTGAACATGAAGAATATTACTCGTATAAAACTGGACCGGAAATAGACGCCATCCTGTCCGCAGCGCAGGCCCACCTGGCCGACAGTACTAACCCGCATGGCGTAACTATCGCCCAAATCGGTGGGAGCAATCGCAACCTTCTGGATAACTGGGACTTTCGGAACCCTGTGAATCAGCGGGGCTTAAGCAGCTATACGGAAGACGGATACACAATTGACCGGTGGAAGCTGATTCACGACGGCGGGGCAATGACGGTTACCGTAGGAAGCGGATATATCTCGCTGAACAAGACATCGGCGGGATATTCGGCATGGCTTCAACCAATTGAGCCTTGGATGATTCCGCTGCTGCGGGGGAGAAAGGTTACGCTGTCTGTATGGATATACGGGCAGGCATCGTCGGTATCCTTAACCTTAACCGTCCCAGCCTCCGGCGCCATAGACACGGAAAACTTAAGTCTCGGAAGCGGTTTTGTCTGCGATCTCATCGGAGACGATGGCAACACATTCTTGTGGTTCCGCATCTACAACAATACGACGACCGACGGATTATCCTTTTATGCCACGAAGATGGAGATCAGCGGCGTATCCACTCTTGCAAATGACCCTCCTGCGGATTACAGGGAGGAACTGCGTAAGTGCCAGCGATACGCGGAAAAAATCGATTCTCAAAAGCTACTCTCGCCGGTGGGCTTGTGCAGTATGACAATACCGTTTAAGGCAACAAAGCGTATCGCACCGACATACGCGTTTACTGATTATCCTGGAAACGCGAACAAGATAAGTCTAATTAAAAACGACTGGAGCGGAGAACATGATGCTTCTCCATTGGAAGTTATTTCCAGACCGGATTATCTGCAAATCAACTACGGTCTGCCAAGCGGGTACAATGGGTTTGAGGTGTTTAATATTTTTGTAAGTGCAGATCTGTAGGGAGGGATTGAAATGATGCAGGAATTTTCACACAAAGTTTACGCATTGCTTAGTGGAAACGGAGAAATAACCGCCATCAATTCCTCCGCTTTCATCATGGACAAAACGGGTTGGATAGAGATTGACGAAGGAACTGGAGATCGCTACCACCACGCGCAGAATCATTACCTTCCACTTCCTGTCACAGACAAGTACGGACGATGCAATTTCCGCTTTATAGATGGAGAGATTGTGGAAATTCCGAAGGAGGAGAAGCCGCCGGGACCTCCCCCATCACCCGATCAAGGGCAGCGTATTGCCGCTCTTGAGGCCTCTAACGCGGCCCTTGCCGCGCAAAACGATATTTTAACGGCAACCATCGACACAATTCTATCAGACATCCTGCCCGCGGTAGCGGGCTGATTTTATAGGGAGGTTATTATGATGGCAACATTCATGGCGCAGCAGATCATCAGGCAGGCAAATATTTCATTGGCAGCGGGGCAGCAGAAGTACCGGGTGTATTTCATCAATACACATCTGTACCAGGCGTACAAGGCAGACGTAGACAATATCTTGGAAACGACCTATACTGACCAGTTTCCGGAGGGATACGGCGCCTGCATCGTCACAGCATAACTACAAGAAGCGAGCTCGAATAAGCAACACAACCGCCACGGATGGCGGTATTTTTAATGGAGGTACGCTACATGACAACGACAGATATCCTGTCTCTGATCATCAATGCTGCCTTGGTGCCGCTGGTAGCCTGGGCGGTCAGCGAACTGACAGCATTCCTTAAATCCAAGGCCAACAACGAGGCGCTGGATAAATATTTCAACATGGCTAACGACGCGGTCACGACCGCGGTGAAAGAGGTTATGCAGACTTATGTATCCACCCTCAAGGCGGCAGGCAAGTGGGACGAGGAGGCCGCGAAAGAGGCTCTGCGCATGGCTAAAATGAAAGCCCAGGAGATCATGGGTGCCGCCGCGCTAAAAGCCCTCCCGGAGATTGTGGGCGACGTGGAAGCGTGGTTGACATCTAAGATCGAGGCTGCCACGTTGGAGATGAAGCAAGCCGAAGTAGCGAAAGAGGGGTAGCCGATGGCTAAAAGGCCTGTAAACTACGAACAGACAGACCCGCGTTGGGCAAAATTTCTTTACGACGTGAACCTCAAGAACGGGCCGGATTATATGTCAGGCACCGGCTGCGGCCCGACCACGGCGGCTATGATTGTGGCAACTTATATCGATCCGAAGATCACGCCCTTGGAGATGGCCAAATGGGCCATGGCCAAGGGCTATCGCACGCCCGACAACGGCACCGCTTGGGCGCTTTTCGCTGGCGTTGCAAAGGAGTATGGCCTCACTTTTCTGCAGACTAGTAGCCACTCTTCGGCCCTCTCCTGCATCAAAGACGGCGGCCTTGTCGTCTGCATCATGGGTCCGGGGCGCTGGACGAAGGGCGGCCATTATATCCTCTGGTACGCCTGGGATGGCGCCTACGTGTACATCAACGACCCTGCAGTCCCTGCCGGCGCAAGAGAGAAGGCTAAGCTCACGGAGCTGCAGCAAGACGTCCGTGCCTATTTCTGCTTCTGGCCACCTGTCTGGCCTGCCCTGCAGAAGCTCAACCGCCTCGGCATAATCAATTCTCCGGATTACTGGATGAAGCACTGGGATGATCTCCAGTGGCTTGACAAGCTCATCATCCAGGGCGCCGCGAAGGCTGTCAAAGCGGGCACGCCATACATGGATATCGAGCAGGCGCTGATCCGCCTGACCGAGCGCGGCGTGATCAGTGCACCGGACTACTGGAAGCAAAATTATCGCAAAGTGCTCTACCTCGACGGCCTCATCCGCAACCTCGCAGCCGCCGTTTAGGAACGTTTAAGATGCCGTTAAAAGGCTGTTTAAACGATCCTTCAAACCACGCAAAAACGATTTAAGAAATACATTTAAACGCTTGATTTAAACGCTTAAATGGCTTATTAAACGGTCAGAGGCAGCCAGAGGCAACCTCGAAGCTTTAAAAAGGAAAAGGCCTGTTTAATTCCGTAAAAGGGGATTAAACAGGCCTTTTTTGTTTGTTTTTTTGCAATTTGCGCGTCAATTTTTTGCAATTTGCACGTCAAGCGACATTTGCCGCCGATTCCACTTCCGAATATGGAATCTGGATCGGCAGCACTCCGGTTACAAGTGAGAGCGCAAGTAATGTGCTGGGCGACGGAACAGTCAGTTATGACGCGGCTACGAATATCCTTACATTAAACAATGCCAATATTAATTCAACAAGTCATGGGTATTTAAGTACAGACTATGATAAAACTTGGTCTTTGATCACTTTCGATAATAATACTACGCTTTATCTAATCGGCAATAATACAGTTGATGCCTCGGCATTATATGGCAACAACAGAGCCACGCCATCCGCCCCCGCCGGAATCGGCGAATGCATCTTTGGCATTGCCGCCAATGATGGTTTAACAATAACCGGTCCGGGAGCCTTGACAGCTATCGGAGGCAATACTGATGGATTTTCCGCCGGGATATCATACAGCCGTCCATCCGGCAGCACTTCTAAGCTTATTATTGACGGTTGCACCGTAAATGCGTATGCACCTTCCAACGCTACAAGAGGAGGTCATATATGCGGAATATGGGATTATGGCAATTTCGGTACGATACTTAGAAACGGTGCGAAACTTTCGATATGGGCTTCTCAATCAAGCGGAGCGGGTTTCATGTCGAACTATAACGGTTCAACAATATCCATCGATGGAACAAGCTCACTCAAAGCACAGGGCGGACTTTACGCAGGAGAATTCTTCGTGTACNNTACGTATCTCCCAAGACTTCCAATCTTGTGATGTGGGGAAGCACGAATTATTCCGGAACAGGAAAAATTTCTGTAACTGAAAACGCATTTAGAGACGAACAGGGTGTTAAATATAAGTATTTCGAGGCATACCCCGTTCAGCCCGCCATTTCAGAGCAACCGACAAATCAAACGGTAGGCAGCGGTCAGACGGCTTCCTTCAGCGTTTCCAACACCGGTTTCTGCTATTATCAATGGCAGGTTTCGGTTGATAACGGAGCCTCCTGGGCAAATGTCGACGAAGGAACAGACGGTACGAGCTCGACCTATACAACCCCGCCAACCACATTTACCATGAACGGGTACAGATATCGATGTATTATATCAAACCCCTATTATCCCGGCACGCAAAGCAGCCAGGAGGCTCTTCTGACTGTTTTGAAAACTCCCACAAGTTCAGATTTCACATTTTCCCCACCGGCAACCCCCATTACATATAACGGCTCTGCTAAAAGCGTGTCGATAACGGCCCCTACCGGTATGGGTACTATCACCAAAAAATACTATAAGGATGGTTCTGCCGTAGGTTCCACAACCCCGCCGGTCAATGCGGGAACCTATTCCGTTAAAGTCGATGTGGCTCAGGGAACTGTTTATGCTGCCGCTGAGGATATTTCAGATGTTAGCTGGACGTTTACAATTTTACCGAAGGTAATTACTTTCTCGATTAACAGTATTCCGCCGGCAACCTATAACGGCACAGCTCATACCCCGGCAGTCGTTGTAAAGAACGGCACGAATCCTCTCACCAAGGACATCGATTACACGGTAAGCTACAGCAACAATACAAACGCGGGAACGGCAACGGTTACCGTAACGGGCATAGGAATCTATACCGGCAGCAGCGGCACAACAACGTTTACAATTT
>DCTG01000191.1:3564-4469 GCA_002329245.1 Clostridiales bacterium UBA1446 | reverse complement strand
GAGAATCTTGAGCAGCGCCTGCTGGACGCCTTCCCCGCTTACGTCACGCGTAATGGAGGTATTCTCACTCTTTCTCGCGATTTTATCCAACTCGTCAATATAGATAATACCGCGCTGGGCCAATTCAACATCATAATCCGCCGCCTGCAGCAGCCTGAGCAGAATGTTTTCCACATCGTCGCCCACATAGCCCGCTTCCGTCAGCGTAGTCGCGTCCGCGATGGCGAACGGAACGCGCAGCATGCGGGCCAGGGTCTGCGCAAACAGGGTTTNNTCCGGTAGGGCCAAGCATGAGGATGTTGCTCTTTTGGAGCTCAACATTCTCTCCCCCGCCGTAATAAATGCGTTTGTAGTGATTATAGACCGCTACCGACAGGGTAATCTTCGCTCTCTCCTGTCCGATGATGTAATCGTCAAGGAAGGCGTGAATCTCCTTCGGTGTCGGCAGTGTGTCGGGGGGAACAACCATAACGTCCGAAATATCGGGCGGAGCGTTTTCACCCAAGATTGTGTTGCAGAGCTTGATGCACTCGCTGCAGATGTAAACTCCGGGGCCGGCGACAATCCTTGCCACCTGCTCCTGATGCTTTCCGCAGAAAGAACAGCGGACTTTTTTATCGTCATTTTTCATTACCGTTCACCTTCTTTCAGCCGCTAATAGCTGATTGAAATCATATCAATATTAGCGTTTATAAAAAATCTTGTCAATTATCCCATACTCCAAGGCTTCCGACGCGGACATGAAATAGTCTCGCTCGCAATCCTTTGTTATCTGCTCCACGGATTTACCGGTGTTATCCGCAAGGATCTGATTGAGCTTCTTTTTCAGTTTAGCCATCCGCTCGGCCTGGATCTGGATATCCGTCGCCTGCCCATGGGCGCCGCCGGAAGGCTGGTGGATCATG
>DCTG01000191.1:0-3523 GCA_002329245.1 Clostridiales bacterium UBA1446 | reverse complement strand
CATGGTATCGTAAATCGCCATGCCGGCCGTAATGGAACCGCCGGGGCTGTTGATATAAAACTGAATGTCTTTATCCGGATCCTGCGCCTCAAGGTAGAGAAGCTGGGCCACAACGAGGCTGGCCGTCGTATCGTTGACTTCTTCGGAAAGCATGACGATACGGTCGTTTAAGAGTCGGGAAAAAATATCATAGGAACGCTCGCCGCGGTTTGTCTGTTCTACTACATACGGAACTAAACTCATGACACCTGCTCCTTTCGCATATTTAACTAATATATCCGCGCCGGATACCGGTTATTCCTGTTCCGTCTTTTTCATGGAACGTTTTTTCGGTTTCGTTTCCGCCGCTTCGCCGTCTTTCACCGTTTCCGCATCCGCCTCTGTCTTTTTGCTTTTTGAAGGCTTCTTTGTCTTTTTTTCTTCCTTGGGAGCGGCCTCTTCGCTCACGGGAACCGCGCTTTTTACAATCAGCTCCGTTGCTTTGCGCAGGCGAAGCTCATGCGACAGGTCGATCGAAGAAATTGCGGCGCGCATTTTATCAACGGGCATGGAGTACTGCTTGGCCATTTTTTCGTATTCGGCCTCGATCTCTTCTTCGGATACCTCGATATTCTCCGCCTTAACCACGGCGTTCAGCGCCAGTTCCCGGCGCACCTGCGAGAGAGCGGCCTCGTCGGTCTGCTGCTTTACCTGCTCGAAATTCATGCCGATGGCGTTCAGGTAATCCTGGAACTGAATGCCCTGTCCGCCGATCTGACGGGCAAAATCGTTCAGCATCCGTTCGGACTGCATATCAACCATGATTTGAGGCACTTCAACTTCCATTCCCTCAGCCACCATGTCGACGAGATTATTCTCGAATACACTGTCGGCTTCCGCGGTTTTCCGTTCTAAGATCTTGTTTTTCAGACTGTCACGCAGTTCCTGGAGCGTCTCGAATTCCGAAACATCCTTGGCAAATTCATCGTCGATCTCAGGCAGTTTCTTTTCCTTCACCTCATGAACCTTCACATGGAAGACAACCTGCTTCCCGGCAAGCTCCTTGTGATAGTTCTCGGGGAAGGTGATGTCGATATCCTTTTCCTCGTCCGCAGACATGCCGGCAACCTGTTCCTCAAAGCCGGGTACAAAGCTGCCGGATCCGNNGATCGTCAGGTTGTATTTTTCGCCTTTTCCACCCTCGAAAGGAACGCCGTTGTCAAATCCCTCGAAGTCAATCACCACGGTGTCGCCTTCGGCCGCGGGGCGGGACACGGCTTCAAGACGGGAAGCCCGGTCTATGAGAGGCTGCATTTCTTTTTCAATGTCCTCTTCCGTGACCTCAACCGCCGGACGAACCGCGGAAAGTCCATTGTACTGCCCCAATTTCACATCGGNNAAACGTAAAGCCTTCCTTTCCAATATCGACAATTTCCATCTCAGGATAACTGACGGCCTCTAATTTTTCCTGCCGGATGGCGGCGTCATAGGCTTCCGGATAAACCTCGTTGACCGCATCTTCATAGAAAACGGATGCACCGTACATTGCCTCAATCACTTTGCGGGGGGCTTTCCCCTTCCGGAATCCGGGAACGTGNNAATTCCTCGCTTCCAACTTCCACTTCCAAAACCACAACACTGTGCTCTTTTTTCTCGACACTTTTAACGTTCATCCTGAATTTCTTCCTCCTAAAACTGCTCTCTCCGGCCGAATATGTAGGCATCGGAGCGTTAACCATATAATTTTATCAGATTTGTAACATTATTTCCAGCTATTTTTCAAAATTATAAGATTATTTCCGGAATAAAATGAAGATAATCCGCTGCGATAAGGGAAAACCGGATGCCGTTTCGTTCGCCTTCCAGCGCAAGCCGATGACTTTTCCCGTGCAAATGACCGTAATAACAGGATTTCACATGATAACGCTCCAACAGGGAGAGAATTTCGGGGCAGGTATACCCCTGATAAAGAGGCGGATAATGGAGAAAACATATTTTTTCATGGTCGGAAGCCGCTTTGAGCGAGGTTTCAAGCCGCAGCAGCTCCCGGCGAAAGACCTTTTCATCCGCGGGTTCGGCGTCCTCCTCAAAAAACCAGCCTCTCGTGCCGCAAAGCGCCGTTTCACCGAAAAAGTGGCAGTTGTTGTGGAGAAAATCCAGTTTATGAAAGCCGTTTTCCGAAAAAAACCGTTTCATTTTAGCCGTTGTGGTCCACCAGTAGTCGTGATTCCCTTTCAGCAGCAGTTTTTTTCCAGGCATCTCGTTCAGAAAGCGGAAATCCTCCCGCGCCTCCTCCAAGTTCATGCCCCAGGAGGTATCTCCGCACAGAACAATCCAGTCGTCCTCCGTTAGTATGGAGAGATTATCCCGCAGTTTATCCATATAGCCTTCCCAGCCGCCGCCGAACACGTCCATGGGTTTATCCGTTCCAAGGGACAGATGCAGATCTCCGATTGCGTAAAGTGCCAATCCTTCACCTCATTTTCACACGAGATGCTTCCGTTTCCTTAGGGTCTTGCCAAAAGCTCATGCACGGCTTTTTCCATCCCGTCGCACGAGACGCTCTGATGAAAGCGCACGGCACGGTTACGAAGCCCGGAAAGCGGTGCGGGAGCAGGGATTCCCGTCAGTTCGGAAAGGCGGTCGNNAGCGCTTCCAGGACGCTGTCGCAGAATTTAAACGGGCTTGCCGTGGAGGCGACGAGCGTCGGAGTATGATCTCCCGTTTCCGCGCGGTACTGGGAAAGCACGTCAAATGCGACGGCCGTATGCGTATCAATCAGGTAATTTTCTTCCCGCCATACCCGTTCGATAACCTCCCGTGTGCGCCGGTCATCGCAGAATCCGCCCCAGAAAACAGCCTGCAATCTGTCCCGAATCTCCGTGGAAACGGTATAACGCCCGCCGGAGCGAAGCGAATCCATATAGGAGCGTACGGCATCGTCGTTCCTGCAGGAGAGTGTGTAGAGCAGGCGCTCCAAATTGCTGGATATCAGAATATCCATCGAGGGGGATATCGTCGTGCGGAAGGAGCGGTTGCGGTCATAAACGCCTGTGCGGATAAAGTCCGTCAACACTTTATTTTCATTGGAGGCACAGATGAGTTTTTTCACGGGAAGCCCCATCTCGCGCGCATAGAAGGCGGCTAAGATGTTTCCGAAATTTCCGGTCGGCACACAAATGTTGATTTTTTCGCCGGACGCGACGGCGCCGGATTTAAGCAGGTCGCAGTAAGCGGAAACATAATAAACAACCTGAGGTAAAACGCGGCCCCAGTTTATGGAGTTTGCCGAAGAGAGAATATATCCTTTCTCCTCCATGGCGCTGCGGAACGCTTCATCGGAAAAAATCCGTTTCACTCCGTTTTGGGCGTCGTCAAAGTTTCCGTTTACCGCGTATACGCCTACGTTTTCTCCGAGCTGCGTGACCATCTGCAGCTCCTGCACGGCGGACACGCCGTCTTTCGGGTAAAAAACAAGAATCTTCGTCCCGGGGATGTCACGGAATCCTTCCAAAGCGGCTTTTCCCGTATCCCCGGATGTTGC
>DCTG01000024.1:1757-19498 GCA_002329245.1 Clostridiales bacterium UBA1446 | reverse complement strand
GATGTTCCTGACCGGCACCGACGAACACGGCCAGAAAATCGAACTGCGGGCTAACGAAGCGGGAAAGACGCCCAAGGAATTTGTTGACGAGATTGTGGCCGGCATCCGGGATCTTTGGAAGCTTCTCAATATTTCCAACGACAAATTCATCCGCACCACGGACGACTATCATGTCGCTGCCATTCAAAAAATGTTTAAAAAGCTCTATGACCAGGGCGACATTTACAAAAGCGAATATGAAGGCTTATACTGCACCGATTGCGAGGCCTTCTGGACGGCCACCCAGGCATCCGACGGGAACTGCCCCGACTGCGGCCGCCCGGTGAAGCTTGCAAAAGAGGAAAGCTACTTTTTCCGGATGTCCAAATACGCGGACCGTCTGGTTGCGCACTATAAGGCCCACCCGGAATTTATCCAGCCTCAAAGCCGATTAAACGAAATGATGAACAATTTCATTAAGCCGGGTCTGGAAGATCTCTGCGTTTCACGCACCAGCTTTCAGTGGGGTATCCCCGTCACCTTCGACCCGGGGCACGTCGTCTATGTCTGGCTGGACGCCTTATCCAATTATATCACCGCGCTCGGCTGGGGGAGCGAGGACGACAGCCTCTACCGGAAATACTGGCCGGCAGACGTCCAGCTTGTGGGCAAGGAGATCGTCCGTTTCCACACCATTATCTGGCCTATCATGCTGATGGCCTTGGGCGAGCCGTTGCCGAAACGCGTTTTCGGCCACGGCTGGCTGCTCCTGGAAGGCGGCAAAATGTCAAAATCCAAAGGAAACGTCGTGGATCCCGTCGTTCTCTGTTCCCGCTACGGCGTGGACGCCGTCCGCTATTTCCTGATGCGCGAGATGCCCTTCGGCCAGGACGGCGTCTTTTCCAACGAGGCGCTGATTCAGCGCATCAACTCGGATCTTGCAAACGACCTTGGAAACCTCTTATCCCGCACCGTGACCATGGTGGAAAAGTATTTCGGCGGAACGCTGCCCCAGGTCCGTAAGTCCGCGGAATCGGATGAGGATTTGATTTCCTTGGCTAAGACAACGCCCCGGAAATATGAGGAGTCTATGGAAGCTCTCCTCTTTACCAACGCCATTTCGGAAGTCTGGAAGCTCATTTCAAGGGCAAACAAATATATTGACGAAACCACACCTTGGATTTTATCGAAAAGCGAATCGGAGTCGCCGAGGCTCGGCGCCGTGCTGTATCATCTATGCGAGGCGCTGCGATTTGCCGGTATCCTGATCTCACCCTATATGCCGCAGACGGCGGAAGCAATTTTTGCCCAATTGGGAATCCAGGACGAAGCGCTCAAAAGCTGGGACAGTCTTGTCTGGGGAATACCGGAAAGCTATACCGTCAGCCGCGGCCCGGCCCTCTTTCCCCGCCTGGATTTAGAGACGGAACTTGCGGCCTTAACCTCCCCGCCGGCGGAACAGAAACCCGCGACGGACACAAACTACGAGGCCGCTTCGCCGGCGGAGGAGCCCCAGCCAGAAACTCCCCTCATCTCCATCGACGACTTTGGCAAAGTGAAACTTCGTGTGGCGGAAGTCAAGTTCTGCGAGCCGGTGAAAAAGTCCGACAAACTGCTGCGCCTTCTCCTTGACGTGGGCGGAGAGGAACGGCAAATCGTCTCCGGCATCGCCCCGTGGTATAAACCCGAGCAGCTGGTCGGCAAAAAGATTATTTTGGTCTATAATCTCCAGCCCGCGAAACTGCGCGGCGTGGAGTCCCAGGGCATGCTGCTGGCCGCGGATCGATGCGACGGTGCCTCGGTCATTTTCGTGGACGATTCCGTGCCCTCCGGCGCGAGCATTCATTAAGGCCATGGAACTGTTCGATACGCACGCCCATTACGACGACGAAGCCTTCGATACCGACCGGGACGCGCTGCTCTCTTCCCTGCCGGAGAAGGGCGTTTCGCTGGTCGTCAACCCGGCGCAGGACCTTTCCTCCGCTATGATGGTAATCGGTATGGCGCAACGCCATCCCCACGTATATGCCGCCGTCGGCTTTCATCCGCATGAGGCAAGCGGCATGCAGGAAGGCGACATGGAGCTGCTGCGGCGCCTTGCCTCCCATCCGAAGGTCGTGGCGATCGGGGAGATCGGGCTTGACTATCACTATGATTATTCCCCGAGAGAGGTGCAGCAGCAGGTTTTGCGGGAGCATCTTGCCCTTGCGCGGGAGTGTTCTCTTCCCGTCATCCTGCACGACCGGGAGGCGCACGGGGACGTCATGACCATCATTCGGGAATTTCCGCAGGTAACGGGCGTTTTTCATTGTTATTCCGGCTCGTTGGAACAGGCGAAACTGCTCGTTCGAATGGGCTGGTATCTCTCCTTCACCGGAGCGATCACCTTTAAAAACGCGCGGCGGGCCCATGAAGTAATCGCGTGGATGCCCGCGGACCGGCTTATGATTGAGACCGACGCCCCTTACCTGTCGCCGGAGCCCTTCCGCGGCCGCCGGAACGACTCCTCGCTTCTGTACCGTACGGCGGAAACCGTTGCGGCACTGCGCGGCTGGACTTTGGAGGAAACGGCCGAAATCACAACGGCAAATGGAAAAACATTTTTCCGGATTGGGGATGCCCTATGACCATCACCTACGAATACGGCGGAAGTCTGTATGTCAACGTGACCAACCGGTGCGACTGCGCCTGCACGTTTTGCCTGCGGAAGAACCACAGCGGAGGAATATATACGGACAATCTCTGGCTTTCGCGGGAGCCGAGCCGTGAGGAAATTTTGGAGGATATTCTCCGCCGCGACCTTTCCCGGTACGAACAACTGGTCTTCTGCGGCTACGGCGAACCGACCTACCGCTTAGACGATATCCTTTGGGTCTGCGCGCGCATAAAGGAACGGCAGCCTCTTACCATCCGGATGGACACCAACGGGCATGCCAGGCTGATCCTCGGCCGGGACGTGGTGCCGGAGCTTCCCGGTAAGATTGACGTACTTTCCGTCTCGCTCAACGCCTCTACGCCGGAGCGTTACTTGGAGCGCACCTGTCCCTCCTTCGGTCCCGCCGCCTGGGAGGCAATGCTTGCATTTTCCTCTGCGGCGGTCAAAGCCGGCATCCGCGTCATTTTGACCGTGGTGGATCTCCCCCTCTCCGCGGAGGAGATTGAAGCCTGCCGGAAACTTGCGGAACACATGGGAGCGGAGCTGCGGGTGCGCCAATACATCGAATAAGGAAGATTCGCCTGTTTGTCTTTTCGCCCTGCTTCATTTCCGCGTTTTATCGCACGCGTCTTTGGGGGGATCCATATGGATTTTTTTGAAACCGTAAACCGTCGCTTCAGCTGCCGCAATTATGCAGACCGCCCGGTTGAAAAGGAAAAACTCCTTGCCTGCTTGGAGGCGGCGCGCCGAGCTCCCTCCTCGCGCAACAGCCAGCCCTGCCGCTATGTCGTCGTGAACGGCGGAGAGCCTCGTACCGGCCTGATCAAATATACGAAAATCGAGGGTTTTAACCAGTTCGCCGACCAGTGCGGAACCTTTGTCGTCCTCTATGGAGGGCAGGCAGAACATGACCCCCGCACGGGCAAGCCGCCTCCCCGGCGCGCCTACTGGCAAACAGACATCGGCATCGCGGCGGCCTATTTTACACTTGCAGCCGCGGCGCAGGGCCTTGCCACCTGCATTATCGGTTATTTTGAGGAAAAGCCGCTCCGGGAGCTGCTCGGCATCCCCGAAGATAAGCAGATTTGGCTCATCCTTGCGGTCGGCTACGCAAAAGCGGAACCCAAACAGCCTACCCCGCGCAAACCATTGGAGGAACTGGTGAGATTCCTCCCCTAACCATTCGCTAAAAAGGTCTGCCGCACACCGGACTTACATCCGATTGCGGCAGACCTCTTTTTTCTGATCATGTTTTTTTCACAAACGCGTTCCCGCACCGCGGGCAGGAAATGCGGATTTTCCCTTTGCGCTTCGGGACACGGACCGTTTGGCTGCACTCCGGGCAATGGAAATAGCGATACAGCTTTCTGTCACGCCAGCGCTCCCGCAGCTCGCGCAGCCAGGAAAGAAACGGTCGCCACACGCTCAAAAACAGCTCGTTTTCCGTCGCCCGGCGTTCCTTTTTCCGGGACAGGAACCGGAGCGCCGCCAAGAGCAGGAATACCAGCCCCAAAGCTTCAACCCAGGGCGAAAAGAACAGCCGGTTAAGCCCTTGTACGACGAAGCCGCAGAGGAGAAGCGCGAGATTCAGCTGGTCCATACCGTACCGTCCCTGAAAAAACTGTAAAATACGGTTCAACGAAATTCCTCATTTCATGATAAAATGGCCTGCGCGAAATAGGTAATAACGGGGAGCGTAAGAATGGACAGTATGGTGGAGACCGCCACAAGTTTTGCGCTGTGCGCCCCGGAAAGATTCATCCGGGCGGAAAATAAAATGGAGAACGCGGCGGTCGGACAAGCCGTCACCACCGCGACGGCAAGGTAGACCTCATCCGCTCCCTGAAACCAGCCGGGAAACCCCGAAATACGCAGCAGGACAAGAAACAGCGCGGGAAACAGGAGAAGCCGCAATGCGGCCGCGCGGAATACCCGAATGTCACCGAACAGTTCCCGCGGCTTCACCTCCGACAGAAACACGCCGGTCAGCACCATCGCAAGAGGCGTGTTCATGGAGGCTATGTCACTCACCGCTTCGCGCACGAGATTGGGCAGAGGCAGTTGGGTGAAATAAAGTAAAAGCCCGATCGACAGGCTGATTACGCCGGGGTTAACGAGCATCTTCCGAGGCCGTATGTGGCGCCTGCCCCCCAAGCAGCCTAAACCGTGGCTCCAAAGGTAAACCGCCTGCACGCTCAAAAACGCGATAATGTAGAAAGCCCCGGTCTCCCCTAAAATGGCGACCACCAGCGGGATTGCCATGAAGCCGCAGTTTGGATAAATGGAGGCCAGCCGCTCCTGCCTGTATTCCGTATCCTCCCGGCGGCGTATGAAAACTGGAGCCAAAAGAGCCCAAAGCCCGTGCGCGAGAATGGAAAGCGCGAAAGCCGCGGCATAGCACCTGATTTCACCCGCGTCAAACGGCCTTAAATAGGCTTTCACAATCAAAACAGGGTTCACAACGAGCAATAAAAAATTCGAAAGCTTCCGGGCAAGAACGGAATCGATGATTCCGGCCCGGCGGACCAGAACACCCAAACCCACAAGCAGAAGCAGAACGGCCACCCGCTCCGCAATCATCCACGCAACTTCCAAACAAACGCCCTCATTTCTCCGTTCCCCCAAAGCTCCCGCCAAAACAAAACCGGGGGATGTTTCTTTCTAATTGAAAATCTCGCCCTGTGCCTGAAAGAACACCCTGACACGGTCGCGCAACTGCCCGTTCTCGGGCGCGGAAAGCGCGCCGTCCTCGGACAGGAGCTTCGCGGCCGCCTGCTGCGCCTCCTGCAAAACCCGCATGTCGCCCGCGAGGTCGGCGATCCGAAGGGCCGGTAGGCCATGCTGCCGGGACCCGAAAAAGTCGCCCGGCCCCCGCAGCTTCAGGTCTTCCTCGGAGATGAGAAATCCGTCGTTCGTTTTACAGAGAATCTGGAGGCGTTCCCGGGATAGTTCGCCCCGATGATCGGAAATCAGCACGCAGTATGACTTGTGGATACCCCGCCCGACGCGGCCCCGCAGCTGGTGCAATTGGGACAGGCCAAACCGCTCGGCGTTTTCCACGACCATCAGCGCCGCGTTTGGCACGTCCACCCCCACCTCGACCACCGTCGTCGAGACTAAAATATCGATCTCTCCTGCTGCAAAGGCCGCCATGACCGCTTCCTTTTCCTTCGGCTTCATCTTCCCATGGAGCAGGTTCACTTTCAGCTCTGGAAAAATACTCTCCTGCAGCCGGGCTGCATACTCGGTGGCTGCCGTAAGATCGGCATTCTCCTCGTGTCCTTCTCCCTCCTCCACGGCGGGACACACGATATAGACCTGGCGCCCTTCGCGCACCAATTTGCGGATAAAACGGTAGACACGCTCCCGTTTGTCCTCCCCGACGGCAAAGGTGTCCACGCTCTGCCTGCCCGGGGGCATCTCATCAATCACCGAAATTTCCAGATCTCCGTAAATTATCAGTGCGAGCGTGCGCGGTATGGGCGTCGCCGACATCACCATGACGTGGGGATGCTCGCCCTTGGCAACTAACGCCGCCCTCTGGTTTACGCCGAAGCGGTGCTGTTCGTCCGTTACGACGAGGCCCAGACGGGAAAATTCCACTCCCTCCGTCAAAAGCGCGTGCGTTCCCACAAGAAGGTTAATCTCTCCTTCTGCAAGAGCCTCCAACAGTTCTCGTCTTGCCTTCGTTCCGGTAGACCCGGTTAATAGCGCGCAGCGAATGCCGCAGCCGCCGAGAAGTCCGGACAGGGTCTTATAATGCTGCTCCGCCAATATCTCCGTCGGCGCCATTAAGGCGGACTGATATCCGTTTTCCGTCGTCAGATACACACAGGCCGCGGCCACTACGGTTTTTCCGCTCCCTACGTCTCCCTGCACCAACCGGTTCATAGGAAACTTCCCGCACATATCCGAGGACGCCGCCTCAATCGCGCGCAGCTGCGCGCCCGTCAGGGAAAAGGGGAGCGTCCGGTAAAAAGGCTCCATGGGAACAGGCTTCATCGCGGGACCCGCCTTGCCGCCCCGCCGCTTCTTCATCAGCGCAAGCCCGACGGAAAGCAGGAACAATTCTTCAAAAATGAGGCGCCTGCGCGCAAGCTGAAGCGCTTCGTCCGAGGCGGGAAAATGTATGTTTTCATAGGAAAAGCGGGCTGCCGCAAGCGTATGCTCCCTACGAATCCAATCGGGCAGGAAATCGGGGATTTTATCCGAATACTGCTGCAACACCTGCTCCACCGTGCGGGCAATCATTGCGCTGGAGAGCCCCGCCGTAGCGCGGTACAGGGGAACGATTCGCCCGGTCACCTGTCCCTTTTTGGCTTCCGGTTCAAAGACAGGATTGTTCATCTCCCGCCGCAGTAGGTTCCCTTCCATCTTTCCAAAAAAAAGATAGGTTTCGCCCTGCCGGATCGCGTTTTTCACGTAGCTCTGGTTAAAAAACGTAATCTCCATAGAACCGCCGTCGTCCACAACCCGCAGCTTGGACAGCTCCAGACCCTGCCGAATCCGCGTGCTCCGGACCGGATGCGCCGCCATAGCGCGGACGCAAACAATTTCCCCCGGCTGCGTTTCCCGGATGGCGCGAACGGTCGTCCGGTCTTCATAACTTCGCGGGAAATAGGAAATCAAATCAAAAAGCGTAAAGATTCCGAGCTTATTGAGCAGTTTCACGCGCTTTTCGCCGATTCCCTTGATACTGCCGATGTTCGTCTCCAGTTCCCGAGCCAAGCATGCCACCTCCCGAAACGGTTCCGAAGGGGTCTGATACGAGAGAAAATTATACCACGGATTCTTTGAAAAAAAAAGGACAGAACAGTAGGTTCCGTCCCCCGTAAATTCGGAAAACCGCCTTATAGGCTTTTCGGTTTGCACTGTCTCAAGTCCGGAGACTGAAATCTGACGCAGTTTTCCAGGACATACTGCTTGAGCGCCTGCGCCGCGGCGCTCAGACTGTTGCCGCGGTTATGGAAAAGAACAACGTTCCAGTTTAAATCCGGCTCGTCAAAGGGAATGGCAACCACGTGCGGCGTAATCAGCTTGGCGGCAGCAGAAATCACGCTCACTCCAATTCCCTGCCCTGCCGACACCAGGCGGTGAATGGTGGATACCTCGGCCGCTAAATACTGGGCCTCAAACTCAAACCCGCGCTCCCGGCAGCGGTCGTTAATCAGGGAATAGGTCCTGTTCCAATGGTCCATGATCATAATCGGAACAGACCGCAGCAAATCCAAGCTGACCTTTTCCTCCCTTGCCAGCGCATGATCCTCGTGCACCAAAAGACAATAGGGCGAAGAATAGATAAGCCAGCTTTCAAAATCCTGTTCGCTGACAGGCCCTATGCCGAAACCGAGATCCACTTCCTGCCGCCGGACGGAAGGCTCGCACTCAAGATCCCGCAGCTCGGTGATCATCACGGCATAGTCCGGGTTTTCGCGCTGGAAGAGAAAGGTCAGCTCGCCGATGAGCTCCGCCGTAACGCCGAAGGCGCAGCCGATATTGACCACCTGGCCGCCCCTCCCATGCAAGTGAAACGCTTCCGTGATCGCGTCCATCTCCCGGACAATCCGTTCGGCATGCGGCAGCAGAAGCTGCCCGGCGCCTGTCAGCTCCACGCCGTTTCCCATTCTCTGAAATAATTTGCAGTTGAGTTCATTTTCCAGGCGCAGGATGGACATGTTCAGCCCTTGGGAGGAAATATAGCTGTTTTTCGCCGCCTGTGAAATGCTTCCGTGTTTGCAGACCTGAATAAAATAGCGCAGCTGCCGGATGTCCATACGATCGTCTCCTTCCCGTACGGTTCAAAACGAACTTTTCTCCGCGTTTCAAGCTAAGGGTAAAGCCTGCCGGATTTGGCTTAGCATGGAACGCCGCACTTTTTCCTCATCCCATAAATTGCATTATATAGGACAAACGCCAGTTGTGCAAATCCATGTCGATACGGTTGGGTTTTTATCCGCTTTCACGAAAGTTCCCGCCCGGCAAAAGCCGGGCGGGAACTTTTTGATGAACGGCTGCTCGTCAGATTTCCATGGCGAAATTAAAGGCCGTCGTGTTGGCATTGGCGATGGATTTATTCCCGTACCAACAGTCGCCAACAGGATATGTTTCCGGCACGATATTCAGGAAGGCTTCCATGTCCTCGTCGTTCGGAACCAGACCGAAGGCGGTTACAATATGGTCGGCCATATAAAAGTGGGTGTTCCACTCCTTGTCCATGGTCTCCACGCCCTCGGCTGTTATCTTCCGGATCTTTTGTTCCCCGATAAATGTAACCTCATGCTCCCGCAGCAGCTTAAAGAGCATATTGCGCGTGAAGTTGACGATTTCGACGGCAAACTGATCCACCGGAATCATGTCGATCACGGTGACTTCCTTGCCTTTCATGGCCAGTCCCAGCGCGCACTCGAGCCCGCTCATGCCGCCGCCGCAAATAATAACCTTCTTTCCCTTGATCTCGGTTTTTCCGCTGTCTACAGAAATGACGTCCGAGACATTGGGCCCGTCGATTCCGGGGATGGGCGGTTTCAGAAGCCGGGAACCGGTTGCTATGATAAGAGCGTCCGGGTTTTCCGCCTCAATGAGCTCCGGGGTCGCCTTCGTGCCTAACCGGATGTCGGCTCCGCAGCGCAGGGTGGTGCGAACATCCCAATCAGTATACTGCCTAAGGTCGTCCTTGAAGGGAAGCTTGCTAATATTCGGCAGGTGTCCGCCCAACGTGTCCTCCGCTTCAAAGAGGACGACGGAATGACCGCGTTTCGTAAGGGTCTGGGCAGCCATCATACCAGCGGGACCGCCGCCGACCACCACGACCTTTTTCTTCTCCGGCGCGGGCGGTATATAGTAGAACTTCCCTTCCCTTCCTATGATGGGATTTACTGCGCAGCGGACGGGCTTGCCCGCGTCCACATTTTTGTTGCAGACTTGCAGGCAGCGCAGGCAGGGCCGGATTTCGTCCTCTTTCCCGGCTTTGGATTTTTTGATCGTATCCGGATCCGCCATCAGCTGGCGGCACATGGCGACCACATCGGCCGCGCCGCTGGAGATGATTTCCTGCGCGTCTTTGAGCGTTTTGATGGATCCCACGACGGAAACCGGGATGTCTAAAACCTTCTTTACCTCTCGTGCGTACTTCACGTTGTGACAGTACTCATTGTAATAGGGGGGCTGCGTATAGAAGTGGTAATTGTGGTCCACGATCAGTCCGCGGGAGATGTTGACAAGATCGATGTACTTTTGCGCCATGGGGAGGAACTTCAATACCTCGTCCAAATGCATCCCGTTCGGAATAATTTCGTCGCCGCTGATGCGCATTTCGATCGCGATGCGGCTGCCCACCTTCGCGCGCATAGCCTCCATAATCTGAAGCGGGAAACGCATCCTGTTTTCGAAGGAGCCGCCGTACCAGTCGTTGCGCATGTTGGTGGAGGGAGACATAAACTGCCCGATCAGGTTGCCGTGCCCGCCGTGGATCATGCACATGTCAAATCCGGCCCGGGCCAGGCGGTCGGCGACATCGGCATACTGATTGATGACATGATCGATGTCTTTTTGATCCATCTCCTTGACGTAGCGCTTGCGATGCGGCAGAGGAATGACGGAAGGGGCCAAGGCATAGGGGGTCAGGAGAAGATCGGGATCCGCTCCGCGTCCGGCATGGCACATTTCCACAGAAAGCTTTGCACCGTAGTCGTGCGCCGCCTCGGCAATGCGCTGAAGGCCCGGAAGCATGGCTTCGTCGGCGATGTTGAGTTCGCCTCGAAAATCCTGACCGGTCGCGTTGTCCACCGGCGTTGCGCCGATTGTAACAAGGGCTACGCCGGTACGAGCCTGCATCTCGATAAAGTCCACATATTCCTGGGTAACTTCACCGATAGAATTGGAATGACAGCATACCATGGGCGGGAACTGAAGCCTGTTTTTTAGCACCGTGGGGCCGACTTTCAAGGGCTTGAACACATCCGGATACTTATTGAAATTTTTCATGGCTCTCAAACCTCCCGTTTTATTTGATCCGCCCGTCCTCCGCGGGCGGCTCTTCGCGTTTGAATACGCGCCGTTGACATCACCAATCAGGTTTATTATATATGGATAATAGCGGCGTGTATATAAAACAGTTGTTTCAGCACGGGGAAACAAACAGTGTAACGGAATCGGGGTTCGGGTGTTCTTCTCAAGTATACCAGGCTTCTCCTTTGCCGCTTTTTGCCGCTTCCGAGGCGCAGTGCCTGCTCATCCGGCTGCCCAAAATCCATAATATAATGCATTTTTTCCCACTCGGAAGGCAGCCTTGCTTGCATATTTGGGAAATCGTAGTATAATAAAACAAAACGGAATATCGTATCAGTGCTTCTCAGAAAAGAGCCCGGCAGAATCATGCGTTTTGAACTCCTTCGGGCATGCCGGACCCAATGTACAACAAACGATGGGAGATTTGATTGTCATGGGAAAATTTTGTGTTGCTACTGATTCCGGTTGCGACCTCCCCGCTGCTTTCTGCAGAGAAAAAGGGATTCATGCCTGCCCCATGCGGTATTCCATTACCGGAACCGAATACCTGGATCGGATGGACCCGGAACTTGGCCGCGCGTTTTACGACAGAATGCGAAACGGTGAAGTACCGACGACCAGCCAGATGACGCCCTTCGAGTTTATCAATTTTTGGTCGGAACTCTTGGAACAATCCCAGCTGCCTATCGTTCACATTGCCATGGGAAGCGGCATTTCCGGCACCTATGCCAACGCGGTCATCGCAAAAGACATGTTTTTGGAAAATCATCCGAACGCTCAGATTTATCTATGCGACTCCACGTTGGCTTCCATCGGATACGGCATGCTGTGCGTCATTGCCGCGGAAGCCCGCGACGCCGGAAAAACGCCGGAGGAATGCTTGGAAGAACTTGAGCGCCGTAAAGCCTTTATCAACACCTACTATACGACGAACGACCTGAAATATCTGCACCGAAGCGGCCGTGTGAGCACGGCGGGCATCATCGTGGCTACGGCCCTGAACATCAACCCGATTTTGAATTTAGATCTGGAAGGTCACCTGATCGTACGGGAAAAGATCCGGGGTCGAAAGCACGCGTTGGAGCGCATTTATCAGATTGTCGGAGAACGCGTGATAGAAGCGCGGCGTCAGACGGTTTATATCTGCCACTCCGACTGCGCGCCCGAGGAAGTGCAATGCTTTTCGGACACACTCATTGAGCGTTTCGGTTTTCAGGGTTCCTTTATTAATTACATAGGTCCGACCATCGGTTCGCATTCCGGGCCGGGCCTCATCGCCGCTTTCTTTGAAGGACAGAAACGGTTTATGTAGCTTTGCCTCTGCAGGAAACCGTACGCCGCGCAGCGGCAGGCGGGGCTGGTTTCAAAGGGTTCCTACGTCTATTGCGCGGGTTCAAAATTACGCACTTTACGATCAGAGACCGTCCCAAACGGGACGNNTCCAAATAAAGTAAAGCTTCGCTCCGAAAGGGCCGGAGCTAATTTATCAGCTTCCGACCCTTCCCAAGTTCATTTTAGAAGGAGCCTTCTTCCCAGGCGACCAGACGGACGAATCCGCCGTCCGCCATCTCGCAGCGGAAGGGGAAGGCGGCGATAATCATGCGCTTGCCGGTAACAACGTCCACTTCTCCGCCCGCGTTCTCGACGGCGATGATGCCGTTCTGACCGAAGTTGCGGTGGTTGGGCTCGTAGTCGGGAAATTCCTTCGCGGGATCCTTGCCGGTCGCAATCCG
Source organism: Clostridiales bacterium UBA1446 (assembly GCA_002329245.1). Lineage (GTDB taxonomy): Bacteria > Bacillota > Clostridia > Oscillospirales > Oscillospiraceae > UBA1446. Next base: position 7,123 of record DCTG01000024.1, on the reverse strand, counting down.
ATAGTTGGTATCCAGCCAGGGCATCTGCTCCTTGAGGGGATGATGCCACAGCGGGCCGTCGGAAGCGCCCCAAGTGCCGGCGCAGCCCTTGATGTGCTTCGTGCGGATCAGCCACAGGGCGGTTTCGGGGGCAAGGCAGGGATAATAGTTGAAATACTTGTCGTTGTTGATGCGCCAGTAGTGATGGAAGCCGGTATTAAAGACGACCCAGTCATTTTCTCTGATCTCAAGCCCGTCCTTCTTCATNNTGATGTGATACCAGACATCGCCGAACTTGGCGGGGTCGCCGGCGCCGGCGTTCCACTTCGCCTCGAACTCGTCCCTCAGGTAACGCAGGTCGATGATAACGCCGGTGCCGACGCAATACTCAAGGGGCAGCTCGGCTAAGGTATAGCCGTTGCGGGCACGGTCAACTTCTTCCTCATGCAGGGTGTGGTTGGGCGCGTCACAGTGCGTGGCCGCGTGCAGCGTGCCGGTATAGGTGCAGGTGCGCTTGTGGAAACGCTCCAGATACTGGCCGCGGGGGAACTGAAGATCAGCGCGCGGGCCCGGGAACGGCCACAGCGGGGTATCTACGCCCCAGGGCTGCGATAAATCGTAAATACGGGTCATTTTGGTACGGTCCAGATAAAGCTTGCTCTTATCCAGCGGCATGTATGCCATTTTACAACACTCCTTTTTACCCATAGGATTCCCTAATATAGCGGGAATCTCTTATTTCTCATTTAATAGTACAAACATCACCGGATAATGTCAAGGCCAACTTGCTCAAATCATTCCATTCTCTTTTTGCGGATTATACAAAATTTTTTTGCAATAAAAAAGCGGCAGGGTTATACCGCTTTCCAAATCCGGTCTTTCCTGTTTGTATTTCACGGACAGGCAGCTATAAAGCCTACGTCCCGGCTCGCCCGGAAGGGCTTCTTTGTGCGGCGGGAAACCCTGTACCTGCCGTGCAAGACCAACCGCCGACATCACCGCCTCATTTATAATTCGTACTCTATATTCTCCAATTGGATTTCAGTATAACCGACCGGTTCTCGCTTTGCACGATACGGTGATGCTCACGCGCGAATCTCTCCGTTTGACTAACAGTCCGGGTTTGCGCATCGAAATCGGAATTCAAGCACAACCTGTTCCTCCATCACGGCTTGCCCCACAAGATAGTGTATACGTTCTTTCGCAGGATATTCTTTTCCCGCCGCACCCGCTCTCTACGCATCCCCGGTTTCTTTGCGCCCTTTCTAAGCTATCATCTCCCCTCCGCGCGGCTTTTACGGATTTTATCTCCCTTTATTACTGCAAAACGCTCCGAACAGAACAAGCCGTTCTTTGTTTATCACCGCCCATCCTTCGCAAACCATATGGCGATACCCGATTTGTCACCATCTGTAAGGGCGTGCTATCCTCCCGATTCCCCCGATTCACTCCCCCGACGCTTTTCTTGCGGGGGCTTTTTCCACGCTCCCTTCTTTGGGAAACCGAAATTCCTAAGGCGGACCGATACATATTGGGTCGCCGTTTCGGCCATACTAAGGGTTGCAGACCCTCTCTTACAACTCTTTGTTCAGGAAAGCGACTCATCAAACACGGCGCAGGATAAAACCGCCGGGAAAACCCGACGGTTTTATCCTGCGCCGCAATTTTACGAACTATTATGAAATGGAAAAGCAAAGCTTACCTATTCCATCATGCTTAATTTCCCTTCCTTGGCTCGTTTATATTCCTCGTAGTTTTTCTGCGCTGCCGGATCACTCTGAAAGAATTCTACTAAGGTGGTTATCGCTGAAACCGTGGAGGGGCTCAGCGAATGTTCGATCAGTTCGGTTTCCTTAAGAGGGTTGGGATTGCCGATCAGTTTTAAAAAACGTTCCACGGCCTCATGCCTTTTAAACAGGTATTGTCCGATTTCCCAGCCAATATCCGTCATCTGAATGATTTCATAGCGGTCGTAATTCAAGTACCCTAAAGCGGCTAACTTGAAAATCATTTTAGACGCGGAGGGCGGCTTGACGTGTAAAAGCTCGGACAGTTTTCCAACCCTCGCATAATTGTTTTTCATGCAAAGCCTGTACGTCATTTCCAGATAATCTTCCTGCGCCGGGGTAAGCTGCCCTTCCCGCCGGCTTGCAAGTTGATACCCACGAACCGTCCTGAAATCCGAACTGGTACTGCCGTTCATAGCATCAAATCCTTATCGAGTATTTTTTTCTTTGCCACAGTATATTCGTAACGCATTCAGTTTAGGAACCATATAGTAGTGCAGGGAAAGATTCTTCCCCCGAGGCTTATTGTTTATCAGGAGGGTTTCTTCATGAATCGCAAGCAAATTCCGCTCAATCAGCTGCCGCTCGGCCAGAAAGCAAATGTAGCGGCGCTCAAGTCCGACGGCTCAATCAGAAGGCGTATGTTGGATCTCGGCCTTATTGACGGGACTGAGATCGAGCCTTTGTATAGGAGTCCCTCCGGCAATCCGGCTGCCTATCTCATCCGGGGAGCCGTTATCGCGCTGCGTTCCGACCTTTCGGAACAAATCATCGTATCCGTTTCATAGACATAAATAAACGGTGATCGTCCGCTCCAAGCTTTTGCCCGGTACGCGAAGAAGGACGATCCCCCGTTTCTATTACATTNNGGGTTTAACAAATGCATCGACAGGGGCAAAGGTCCTGATCCGCGGCCTGCCCGGCCTGCCCACTCCAAAAGAGAGGAAGCAGGAGAAAATCGTGGCCTTAGCCGGAAATCCGAATGTCGGAAAGAGCACGGTTTTCAACAGCCTGACCGGTTTACATCAGCATACGGGCAACTGGCCCGGGAAAACCGTGACAAACGCACAGGGGAAATACAGGTATAAAAACGAAAGCTTTCTCCTTGTGGATATCCCCGGAACCTATTCGCTCATGGCAAACTCCGCCGAGGAGGAAATCGCCCGGGATTTTATCTGTTTCGGGCACCCCGACGCCGTTGTGGTCGTCGCCGACGCCACCTGCCTTGAGCGGAATTTGAATCTCGTGCTCCAAACCATGGAGATTACAAGCAAAGTCGTACTTTGCGTCAATCTGATGGACGAGGCGAAAAAAAAGAAGATCCGCATCGATTTGGATCTTCTGTCCAGCCGTCTTGGCATTCCTGTCGTCGGAACAAACGCGAGAAGCGGCGGCGGTCTTGACCGCCTGATGGAGGCCGTAGCGTCTCTTTCGGACGGTTCCCTTCCCGAAAAACATCTGCATGTTACATATGGTGATGAAATGGAACAGGCTGTATCCATGTTGGAGGGTGCGTTGGAGGACGCGCTGCAGGGCTTCGCGAACAGCCGATGGGTGGCGCTTAAGCTTCTCGAGGGAGACGAGAGTCTGCTTTGCTCCCTGCAAGACAGCCTCGGATTTGATCTCAGGGAAAAGGAAGCGTTAAAGCCTAAGATTTTCGAAGCGCGGCGCTTCTTGGAAGAAGCCGGAATTTCGCACGAAGCGTTCCGGGATCGGGTCGTGAGGGCAATTGTCCGGACTTGCGAATCCCTTGTCCGGGAAGCGGTTACGTTTGAAAGAAGAAACTATGCCGAACGGGAGCGAAAAATTGATCAAATCCTGACCTCCCGGCTGACGGGTATTCCCATTATGGTCGCACTGCTCTTCATTGTGTTCTGGATTACCATCACGGGCGCAAACGTGCCCTCAAGCCTGCTTGCCGCGGGTTTGTTTTCGCTGGAAGAACCTCTTTCGCGCTTATTCCTGTTCGTTTCGGCGCCTGAGTGGATTAGAGGAATTTTTGTCGACGGGATGTTCCGTACGCTTGCCTGGGTCGTCTCCGTCATGCTACCGCCCATGGCGATCTTTTTTCCGCTGTTCACACTGCTCGAGGACGTAGGTTACCTGCCCCGCATCGCCTTTAACCTAGACAACTTCTTCCGCAAGGCCTGCGCGCACGGAAAACAGGCCCTCACCATGTGCATGGGATTTGGGTGCAACGCCGCCGGAGTCATCGGCTGCCGCATCATTGACTCCCCGCGCGAGCGCCTGATTGCGACCATCACAAACAGCTTTGTTCCCTGCAACGGACGATTCCCGACCCTGATCGCGATCATCACCATGTTTTTCGCCGGAGCCGCGGGAGGAATTTGGCGTTCTGTCCTCTCCACGCTGATGCTGACCGGCGTGATTGTCCTTGGCGTTGCCGCAACCGTATGGATCTCGAAGCTCCTGTCAAAAACAATCCTGAAAGGAATTCCTTCCTCCTTTCACCTGGAGCTTCCGCCTTACAGACGCCCGCAAATCGGCAGGGTCATCGTCCGTTCCATTTTGGACAGGACGCTTTTCGTCTTAGGCCGGGCGGTTGCCGTCGCCGCGCCCGCCGGACTTGTGATTTGGATTCTCGCCAATATCCAGGTCGGAAATATGAGCCTGCTTGCCTGGTGCGCCGGGTTTTTAGACCCCTTTGCAAGACTGCTCGGTTTGGACGGTTTTATCCTGATGGCCTTTATCCTTGGCTTTCCCGCCAACGAGATCGTCGTGCCGATTCTGATCATGAGCTATCTGGCAACGGGGACGCTGACCGAACTGGAGAGCCTTTCCGACCTGCACGCGCTGCTTCTCAGCCACGGATGGACCTGGCTCACGGCAGCGTGCACCATGCTTTTCTCCCTGATGCACTGGCCTTGCGGAACCACCTGTCTCACAATCCGAAAAGAAACGGGAAGCCTGATATGGACGCTCCTCTCCCTCGCCGTCCCGACCGGGGCGGGGATTGTCCTTTGCCTGGTCGTTGCAAGCGCCGCTCGGCTCTTTGGACTCGTGTAACGGCGCGGCCGACGTGGTTTTACCGATGCCGGAGCCCGAGGCAGAGCGCGAATTCTTCGGAGACCCTTCCCGCCGAGAAAAGCGGTTCATAAAAGCAAATGGCTGCCCCGCCATTTGTGGGGCAGCCTGATACTGTCCGGCACAGCTTCAGGTATCCTTCTATTTGGAAAACAAGGAGCGGAATTTTCCCAAAAGGCTTTCCGTCCCGCTATCGCCGCGGGTCACGCCTTTTTCCGGCTTATTTTCCGTTTGGCTCGCTTGCCGATACGCGGCGGGCGTCAGCCCGTACTCCGATAGGCCGGGCGCCGTATTGTCGTTGGTCAGGCGGATAAACGGCTTGCTCATATCCAGGAGTGGGGAATCTTTTATCGCTTCCCGCGCGCGCTCCATGAGCATCCGGATCGTTTCTTCCAACTTTTCGATCCCTTCGATGACAACGGTCTCGCTGTAGAGCCTTCCACCGGAATCGCCGCGCCTGATTTTATAGAAATCGTACGGATAGATGGCCACGCCGCTGTCCACAAGGATGAATTCACAGTTGGAAGGAAACTCATAGCCGTTGACCAGAATCAT
>DCTG01000024.1:0-1746 GCA_002329245.1 Clostridiales bacterium UBA1446 | reverse complement strand
ACAGGGAAGCCTTCTTCTCTTCCGCTTGCACGGGGGCTTTCATCTGCAGGGTAACAATATAAATATACAACCCAGGACCTCCTTTATCCCGCACCCGGAGCATGCCGCGGGTTGCGGAAGCGGCGCTTTAAACGCTTCTTGCTTGATTTAACCATGTAAAGCCTCTTTGTGTCAAGCATGTTTCGACATACGCTCCCAGCGCCTCTCGCGGCACTTTTCTTGTCTCCGGCTGGCTTGAAAAACAGGTCATTGACCGGCGCCCAGTTCCCCGCGCCAGGCGGCTGCAAAAGTCTGCCGCCCGGGGCCTTGCCTTTGCGCTTCTGGGAAAGCCGCTCAGGGGAACACGGGTCCAATCCCTCCCATCCCCGAACGGTGTCGACCACGGAAATCGGGGAAATCTGGAAGACCGCCCTTCCATCCGCAGGGACGGATCTGTTTTGTGCCTCTCTTTGCGCTTCCGCAGACGGTTTTGGCCTATGCAAACAAGGAAAAACCCCTCGGGACCGGAAAACGCCGGTCCCGAGGGGTTCTTTCATCTAACGATACCGAAGGAGTCAGGCAAACGGATAACCATTTGGTGATGCGAAAACTTGAAACGGATACTCCGTCAGCGGGATTGACGGAAACCCTCCCCTTAAAAGAGCTTGTGGCTGGAACCGGGCACTGCCGGCACGCCGAATTCTTCGTTTAAGATTCTCGTGAGATCCAAGAGATTTTGCTCCCAGACGCTTCGCTCCGGCGGGACGTAATCGTCTCCCATGGGATAGGGCATCAAAAGGGTTGCATATTTCTCTGTCCCCATCTTACGATACGGCAGAAGCTGGTACTGCACGATGCGGTTTTTCAGTTCGTCCCGTATATAAGCCCCGGTCGCCCGGATATTCTCCACGCTGTTGTTGCAATCCGGTACGATGGGCGTCCGGATTACCAGCGGCATTCCCAGTTCCACCGTTCGGCGTATGTTGTTTAAAATCAGCTCATTGCCAACCCCGGTGTATTTTTTATGCTCCTTTGTGTCCATGTGCTTGATGTCGGTGATGACAAGGTCCGTATACCGGTAGACCGCTTCCATATGTTCCCGGGGGCAGTGGAGCGACGATTCAATGCAGGTGTTGATCGACGCCTCCTTNNGCAGCATGATCTCCCCGCCGTTGAGCGTAACGCCGCCGCCCGTTCTCTGGTAGAAACTCCTGTCTTCCAAAACAACCTGGAGCAGCTCGTCGACCGTCTTCAGGTCGCCCCAGCGCATGATGGCGCGGCTCGGGCAGATGTCCACGCACTTCATGCAGCCGTCGCACGCATCTCCCTGACGGACCTGCTTTAACAGTCCGTTTTCCATAAGGATGGGCGTTTCTTTTCCGAGCGGGCAGGCGGCAAGGCAAAGCCCGCACTTCTCTTCCGTCAGGCATTTGGAGGGATACACCCCGATTTGAGGATGCGTTACGAGACTTTCGGGATTGCTGCACCATCTGCAGCGCAGAGGGCATCCCTTAAAAAAAACCTCGGTCCGGATTCCCGGCCCGTCGTGAATCGTATACTTTTGAATGTTGTAGACGAGCCCGGCTGGCTGTCCCNNCTACTATCTCCTTCCGAAAGCGCGGGGAAAGGAGGCGGTGGGGGATGTCTCCCCCACCATCGTCTCCCCGCTTACGGCAGCCGATCCCGGCGCCCTCTTATCATTTAGTCAAACGAGAGGGAGGTTCTGCCGATAATATCATCCTGAAGCGCTTTGTTGAGCTCGACGAA
>DCTG01000164.1:15341-26990 GCA_002329245.1 Clostridiales bacterium UBA1446 | reverse complement strand
GACGGTCTTGCGGTGCAATCCCGGCTTCTGTCTTACGAAGGGCCCTTCGGCGTCGGCTACGCTGTCGCTTCCTTTGAGGTTACGGGCGCCGATCCCGGCCGCCGCTTCGATCTTTTGCTTCGCGAGAAGCAAAAGAAGGAAATTGCCGAGGCGCGGGAACGGGAGGACGCCTATGTCCGGCTTGCGCGTTACAGTTTGGAGCACTATATCAAAACCGGACGGCGCGCAAAACTGCCCGAAAACCTGCCGGACGAACTGCTCGGCAGGCGGGCGGGAGTATTTGTATCCCTGAAAAAGGGAGGACGCCTGCGCGGATGCATCGGGACCATTTCCCCCGCGACCGCATCCGTTGCGGAAGAAATCATGCGCAACGCGGTTTCCTCCGGGACGGAGGATCCGCGCTTTGAACCCGTAGCGGAGGAGGAACTATCCGAACTTATCTACAACGTGGATGTGCTTTCCGCGCCGGAACCCGTTTTATCGGAAGAAGAGCTTGACGTCAAACGCTTTGGCGTTATTGTGACAAAAGGACACCGGCGCGGCCTGCTGCTGCCCGATTTGGATGGAGTGAACACCGTCCGGAAGCAGATAGACATCGCCAAACAAAAAGCGGGAATCCGGAAGGAGGAAAAGGCGGAACTGCAGCGGTTTGAGGTGGTGCGGCATACATGAAAACGGTATGCGGAATCTGCCCGCACCGCTGCGCGCTCGAAGAAGGGCAGACCGGGTTTTGCCGTGCCCGCGTTTGCCGGGAAGGAAGCGTGGTCTGCGGAAATTACGGGAGAGTAACCTCTCTTGCTTTGGACCCAATTGAAAAAAAGCCGCTTAACCGGTTTTATCCGGGATCCTTGATTCTTTCGGTCGGCAGTTACGGCTGCAATCTGCGCTGTCCTTTCTGCCAGAACTGTGATATCTCTATGGCGGACGCGACAATCGAAACCGTTTTCCTATCACCGGAGGACCTAGTCCGCCGCGCGCTGGCATTGAAGGACAAGGGCAATATCGGAATCGCCTACACCTACAACGAGCCGCTCATCGGTTACGAATACGTCATGGATTGCGCAAGACTTGCGCATGAAAACGGACTTTTAAACGTCGCGGTGACGAACGGCTATCTCTCGGAAAAACCGCTGAGAAACCTTTTGCCTCACCTCGACGCGATGAACATTGATCTTAAGGGGTTTACGGAGCGTTTTTACAAAAAACTATGCGGCGGACTCGAAACGGTAAAACGCACCGTCGAGCTGGCGTCCAAGGACTGTCATGTGGAGGTGACGACCCTGCTCGTACCGGGGGAAAACGATTCAAAAGAGGAGATGGAAGCGCTTTCTTCCTGGCTTTCTTCGCTAAATTCCGAACTTCCGCTGCATGTTTCGCGCTTTTTCCCCCGTTACAAAATGCGGGACAGGGACGCGACGCCGGTCAAAACGGTATACGAGCTTGCGGATGTCGCGCGCAGACACTTAAAGTACGTCTACACGGGAAACTGCTGATGCTTCATTCTTGAGGGTGCCGAGTCATGCCTTGTTTTTTTCCCCATTTTTTGCTACACTGATATCTATACGAAAAACGGGGCCTTTGCCTGCCGCTTTTGGGAGTTGTGGTTTTGCAGTCTATCCTGAATTATTTTGACTGGTCAAACTTAGGAGATCTTCTGATTCGTGTCGTGGCTGTGTTTTTGTGTATCGTCATCCATGAAATCAGCCACGGCTTTGTTGCATATCTATTGGGAGACCCGACGGCCAAGCAGGGCCGCCGCCTTTCGCTTAACCCCCTGCATCACATTGATTTGTTTGGACTCATCCTGATGGTCGTCATTGGGTTCGGCTGGGCCAAGCCCGTACCGGTAGACATGCGCTATTTCAGAAACCCGAAAAGCGGTATGGCGCTGACTGCGCTGGCAGGTCCGCTGTCGAACTTCCTCCTTGCCTTTCTTGCCCTCTTCTTAGCGGGACGTATGATCAACCAATACTCCTTTCATACGGCGGAACAGTATCTTCTTGCTTTTCTGATTGTCACGGCGGTTCGCAGCATCGGTCTCGGGATTTTCAATCTGATTCCGATTCCGCCGCTTGACGGTTCCAAGGTTTTTTTCTCCGTTTTGCCGGATCGGTATTATTATCAGATCCTGAGGTTTGAGCGCTACGGCTTCTTTTTGCTTTTTCTTTTGGTGGCAACCGATTTCGGCGGGGGATGGATCACGAACGCCATATACGGAATGCTGCGTATAATCGGAACGGCGGCCGGATTTCCGGTTTCCGCCTTTGGGTGGTGAACATTTGGACAACCCGATTTTTCGCCTGGAAGGAATTGTAAAGACACGCGCGGAGGAGATGGAGGATTTCGTCGGGCCGCTCGACCTCATTCTGCATCTTCTGAGCAAGAACAAGATCGAGATACAGGACATCCGGATTTCTCAGCTCCTGGATCAGTACATGGCCTATTTGGAGGAGCGCAAGCGGATGGACCTCGACATTGCCAGCGAGTTTGTCGCCATGGCGGCGCATCTCATGTACATAAAGACGCGCATGCTCCTGAGCATCCATGATGAGGAAGCCCTGTCGGAAATGGAACAGCTGATTCAATCGTTGGAGGAGCGGCGGCGAAGCGAAAATTATCAGAAGATCAAGGAAGTGGCCGCCCTGCTGCGTACGCGCGGGGAAACCGGACGCGATCTTTTTGTGAGAATGCCGGAGCGCCGTCAGGAGGACAAGAGCTACCGCTATACGCATGAGAAAAAAGATCTTGTCACGGCAATGCGCGCCGTCTTGGAGCGCGGCGAGGAAAACATGCCGCTGCCGGAGCGCATGATTGAGCGCATCGTCCCGCGTGAGCCATATCCGGTTGCCCGCAAGGCGGCTGAGATCATCAAAGAGCTTCTCGCGCGCGGCGTAACCCGCTTTCTCGCCCTCTTCCGGGGAAATCGAAGCAGGTCGGAGATTGTGGCGACATTCATCGCCGTACTGGAGCTTTCCAGGACAAAAAAAATCCTTTTGGCCGGTGCGGAGCAGGACTGCACAATCACCTGTTGTTCCGGATGCAACGCCGAAGTGGAGTCAGGGGCCGAGGAGATGTTAGAATATGGAAATTAAGGATATAGAATCCGCAATCGAGGGAATACTATTTGCATCCGGTGAACCGGTTGACGTGGAACGGATTTGCCTTGCCCTTGAGCTTGACAGCGAGACCGTAGACCGCGTTGCAAATCAGCTCGCCGATTATTACAGCTTCGAACGGCGGGGCATTCGTTTAATCAAAATAGACAACGCATATCAACTTTGCAGCGCGCCGGAGCACGCCGAGAAAATCCGCAAGGCGCTTGAGACCAGAAAGCCGCCGCAGCTCTCGCCGCCTGCGTTGGAAGCGCTTGCCGTCGTGGCGTATTTCCAGCCGGTCACCCGCACGTACATCGATCAGATACGCGGCGTGGACAGCTCATATACCATATCGCTTTTGCTTGAACGGGGGTTGATCGAAGAATGCGGTCGCCTTGCAGTTCCCGGAAGACCGATACAGTATCGGACGACGCGTGATTTTCTTCGCACGTTCGGACTATCATCCTTAGAGGAATTGCCGCCGCTGCCGAAGAACGGGGAAGAGGAACAGCTTTCCCTGCTGCTGCAGAATGCTTCCACCGGGAGCTGCGGGACAGTTGAGTCGCAGGATACGGGGGAAGAGTGAAACGATGACTTGGCAGATTGTCTTAGGCATAGCGGTTTTTCTTCTTGTTCTTCTCCTTTTTATGCGCGTCGGCTCGATCGTCGAATACGGAGAAGAGGGCATCCGGATCAAGGTGCGGGCAGGACCGATACGGCTGACCATATTTCCGGTGAAAGAACGGAAAGCGAAGCCGAAGACAGAAGGAAAAAAGAAACGGAAAACCCAGACAAAAGAAAGGGAGTCGGATCGCAGAGGCGGCGACGCAGGACTTTTTCAGGATATGATCCGCCCGTTTATGGAGGCGGCCGCACACACCGGCAGGAAACTATGTATCGACCTGCTCGAGATCGAATTTACCGCTGCGGCCAGCAATCCGGCCGCAGCCGCAATTGCTTTTGGCGGAGCCAACGCCATGCTTGGAACCTTAATCGCCCTTTTGGAAAACACATTTTCCCTTAAAAAACGAAACGTTCGCACACAAGTGGACTATACGCTCACAAGTCCGGTCATCTATGTGAAAGCTTCCTTTTCCCTCCGCCTGTGGGAAACGCTGTGGATTTCGCATCGCTTCGGCTGGTTTGTGCTCAGAGCATACCGCCGCAGGAGAAGGGCAAACAGGGAAAACAGTAAGAAACGTACGGCAGACCTTAAGTCGTAATCATGGGTTATTTCCCAAACAGAAGGAAGGAGCATTAAAATGGATAAACACCCCATCGGCGACCTGATGTCCACAACCATGCAGAAAATACGTGAGATGATTGACGTCAATACCATCATAGGCCAGCCCATCACGGCGGAGGGCGCGACGATTATCCCCGTCTCCAAGGTCAGCTTAGGTTTTGCTTCCGGCGGAACGGATTTTGCGTCCAAGCACCAGAAGGAATCGCAGGACAATTCCTTCGGAGGCGGAAGCGGCGCCGGCGTCAGCATTTCCCCCGTCGCCTTCCTGATTGTGAAGGAAGACTCCGTCAAGCTGCTTCCGGTATCGCCTCCTCCCGCCACGACGATAGACCGTGCGGTGGAGCTGATTCCCGAAATTTTCGATAAAGTCACGCAGCTGCTCAATAAAGAGAAAGATAAGGATAAAGAAATCTTTTAGGCAACATACTAAGTATCATCCACAACACAACGGGTGATATGATTTGAAAAAATACCTTCTTCCGGCGGTTTTCTCGCTGCTTGCGTCAGCCAGCCTTTTGATACCTTCCGCCGCACTCGATATCTCGGCTCAAAGCGCGATTCTGACGGACCTTGACAGCGGGCGTGTGCTGTATGAGAAGAATTCCGGCGAGCGCCGCGCCATAGCCAGCATAACGAAGATCATGACCGCGTTGGTGGCGTTGGAGCACTGCGATTTGGAAGAGCTCGTCACCGTTTCCTATGAAAGCACGCTGACGGAAGGCTCCTCCATGTACTTGAAGCCCGGCGAAATTCTTTCGATGGAAGAGCTGCTCTACGGTCTGATGCTTGCTTCCGGCAATGACGCGGCCTTAGCCGTCGCGCAGCATTGCGCGGGCAGCGTCGGCGTGTTTGTCGATTGGATGAACGAGAAAGCCCGGCAGCTCAGGATGAACGACACACAGTTTAAAAATCCGAACGGTTTGGATGAGGAAGGCCACTACTCCACCGCCGCGGATATGGCAAAGCTGACCGCCGCAGCGATGAACAACGACACTTTTGTCCGGATCGTCTCAACCAAGACGATCACCATCGGTTCCCGGAGTCTCAAGAATCACAACAAGCTGCTGTGGGAGTATGACGGGGTCCTTGGCGTGAAAACCGGTTACACCGGAAAAGCGGGGCGCACACTCGTTTCCTGCGCTTCCCGAGACGGGCAGCGGCTTATCGCCGTCACGCTGAGCGACAGAAACGATTGGGTCAATCATACGTCTCTCTTTGACTACGGCTTCCAAACCTATCCGAAAACGGTTCTATGCAAGGCAGGCTGGGAGATGGGGGAAGTCACGGTCACGGGAGGAATGAAAGAAACCGTTCCCGTAACAGCCGCAGTTTCCCTGAACTACCCCCTTGGAAAAGGCGAAATGCCTGAAATCAAGTTTAATTTACCGCTACTGATGAAAGCCCCCGTTGCGCGGGGCGCCTTTGCTGGACGTGCGGTCTATCTGTTAAACGGAGCAGTAATCGGTTCCTGTCCGCTTGTGTTTGCGGAATCCGTAGACCGGATGCCGACGCGCATGGAGCGGATTCTCAGCGGCGTTCGGGATTTATTCGATTGATCCGCCGTGTTGTTATATACCGCGAATAAAAGGCAAGGGGCGGGTATCGATATACCCGCCCCAAATGTGAGGAGGGAGCAGAATGCCGGACCGGATTCAGAAAATCGTTTCCAGTGCGGGAGTATGTTCCCGGCGCGCTGCTGAAGCCATGATCCGAGCCGGAAGGGTCACGGTGAACGGCCTTCCCGCGAAAATAGGAAGCCGCGCCGATCCAAGGTTCGACCGAATCGAATTGGACGGGAAACCGGTGTTTGCCCCGCAGCAGAAAACCTATCTGATGCTGAACAAACCGCGGGGCTATGTAACGACCATGTCGGACGAACAGGGACGCCCAACCGTCCGGGAGCTTACGGAAGGATGCCCCGCGCGCGTCTATCCGGTTGGCAGGCTGGATTTAAATTCGGAAGGACTCTTGCTCCTGACGGATGACGGAGATGCTGCAAAAAAGCTGACGCATCCAAGCCATTCGGTGGATAAAGAGTACTTGGTCTGGGTCACCGGGGATGCGGACGCCGCGATACCGGCGCTCAGGAAGCCTATGATTTTGGATGGCGTGATCCTTCGCCCCGCGAAAGTCCGCAAACTGGAAGGCCGCACGGAGGGTGCCACACTTCTTTCCATGACAATTCACGAGGGGAAAAACCGCCAGATTCGCAGGATGTGCGAGGCTGCCGGCCTTCATGTGGTGCGGCTGCGTCGGATTGCAGTGGGAAATCTTAAATTGGGAGACCTGCCAAGCGGAAAATGGCGGAATCTGACGGAAGAGGAGATTGCTTATATCAAATCCATCTGAATGGCAGGTCTTTTGGCATTTGCAGGAATTTGATCTAATACCTGCAATATGCTTGCTTTTTCCTCTTGATGCGGCTATTATTAAGTTAGCTGAATTTTCTAAAGCAAGCACACCGGATCGATGATAGCAGGGAGGAAAAAAATGTGACGCAAGACATTCTATATAGAATTCAGGCCGGCATGAGCGGTTTTTCTAAGGGGCAAAAGGTCATCGCGCGGTATATACTAGATTCCTACGACAAGGCTGCGTTCATGACGGCAAGCAAGCTCGGGCGGACGGTAAACGTCAGCGAATCCACCGTCGTGCGTTTTGCGGCGGAACTTGGTTACGACGGATATCCGAGCATGCAGAAAGCGCTTCAGGTCATGATCCGCAATAAGCTGACCTCCATCCAGCGCATCGATGTGACGAACGACCGGCTGGGCAAACAGGATGTTCTTTCCATGGTCCTGCATTCCGATATCGAAAAAATCCGTATCACTTTGGAAGAGATTAATCGAAGCGAATTTGACGCGTCCGTGGAGGCCATTATCTCCGCGCGGAAGATTTATATCTTAGGCTTGCGTTCCGCCAAAGCAATCGCCGGTTTTATGGGATTTTATTTCAATCTTATCTTTGAAAACGTGGTACTGATACATACGAATTCCGTGAGCGAGATTTTTGAACAGCTGTTGAGAGTCGGTCCGGAAGACGTAGTCATTGGAATCAGTTTCCCGCGCTATTCAAGCCTTACCATCCGTGCGATGCGATTTGCGAAAGACCGGGGCGCCACGGTAATCGCGCTGACAGACAATCAGATGTCGCCTCTTACGCCGATCGCATCCCATACCTTGCTCGCGCGCAGCGATATGGTTTCCTTCATTGACTCGCTGGTCGCGCCGCTGAGTCTGGTGAACGCCCTTCTGGTAGACATTGCGCATAGAAAGTCGTCGGACCTGAAAAACACCTTCCAGACACTTGAAAAAATCTGGTCCGAGTACGAGGTATACGAAAAGGCTGATGAGTGACAGAATTGTTGTAATTGGCGGCGGTGCCTCCGGAATGGCTGCCGCGANNGGGAGCCGCCGTTACGCTTTTGGAACGAAATAAAAAAACCGGAAGAAAGCTCTATATCACGGGGAAAGGGCGCTGCAATCTCTTGAACCGCTGCAGTGTGCCCGAATTTCTCAACAACGTCCCCCATAATGGAAAATTCCTTTACAGCGCTGTTACCCGCTTTCCGCCGGAAGAGACCATGAATTTTTTTAAGCTCCTTGGACTTCCGCTCAAAACGGAACGCGGAAATCGCGTATTTCCGGCTTCGGATCGATCCGCTGATGTGGTGGATACGCTGACGCGCGCACTTCGCCGCGCCGGTGTTTCTGTTCTTCACGGCAGAGCGGTTCGGATTCAGACACGGAACGGCGCCGTCTCCGCAGTGGAAGCAGAGGACGGCATTTATCCCTGCCGGGCCGTCGTCTTAGCCACCGGAGGCCTTTCCTATCCCGCGACCGGTTCCACCGGAGACGGTCACCGGATGGCGGCGGAGCTTGGCCATACGATCGTCTCCGCCGTTCCGTCCCTTGTTCCTCTGACTGCGGCGGGGGATGACTGCAGCCGCCTTATGGGGCTGAGCCTGAAAAATATACTGCTTCAGGTGACCGACGAACACGGTCGAACCGTATTTTCGGAGCAGGGCGAGCTTCTCTTTACCCATTTTGGTCTTTCCGGCCCCCTTGTTCTCAGCGCCAGCGCCCATTTACGGGACTTTGATAAAAAACGCTATACCGCGCAAATCGATTTAAAACCGGCTCTTTCCGAAGAGCAGCTTGATAAACGACTGCTTCGTGATTTTAATCAGTTTTCAAACAGGCGGTTTGAAAACGCACTGGAAAAGCTGCTTCCGGCAAAGCTGATTCCCGTCGTGGTGGAGCGGTCCGGAATCCCGCCGGAAACGCTCGTGCACTCCATTACAAAAGCGCAGCGCGAAGCCCTTCTACGCCAGATGAAAGCCCTTTCCTTTTCCCTTACCGGTACCCGCCCGATCGAGGAGGCCATTATCACCTCCGGCGGGGTCAAAACTTCCGAGATTGTGCCGGGGACGATGGAGTCCCGTTTGATCAACGGGCTTTATTTTGCGGGCGAGCTGATTGACGTCGACGCGTATACCGGGGGCTTTAATCTGCAGATTGCCTGGTCGACCGGAAGGCTGGCCGGTATTTCCGCTGCAAGCGCAATCCGGCCGACATGATCCGCTTTTTGGAATTTCCGCGGCTGAAACAGCCGGAATAAGATGCCGCGCGCCGGCGAAGAGAGGAAAGCATGGAAAAAGCATATCACAGCATTGCAATAGACGGCCCGTCCGGGGCGGGGAAGAGTTCGGTCGCCCGTCTTCTCGCAGCTGAACTGAGTTTTTTATATG
Organism: Clostridiales bacterium UBA1446; assembly: GCA_002329245.1. Classification (GTDB taxonomy): domain Bacteria; phylum Bacillota; class Clostridia; order Oscillospirales; family Oscillospiraceae; genus UBA1446. Next base: position 17,899 of record DCTG01000164.1, on the reverse strand, counting down.
TGGATACCGGAGCCATCTACCGAACGGTCGGCCTTTATATCAAGCGTTGCGGCGTCGACCCGAAGGATGAAGCAAAAATTTCTCCTCTGCTCGGAGAGATCCGGATCGAAATGTCCATTGGTCCGGACGGAATGCAGCATATGTTTCTAAACGGAGAGGATGTGACGCAGGCCATCCGCTCGCCCGACGTTTCCCTCTGCGCTTCCGATATTTCTGCCCATCCGAGCGTCCGTGCGTTTCTGCTCAACATGCAGAGGGACACCGCGCGATTTTCCAATGTAATCATGGACGGCCGCGATATCGGCACCGTGGTTCTTCCGGATGCGGACGTAAAAATATTCCTGACTGCTGCTGCGGAGAAGCGGGCGCTGCGACGCATGCTTGAGCTGAAAGCGTGCGGTCGGGACATTCCGTTTGAAACGGTCCTCAAGGAAATAAACGAGCGGGACAAAAACGACTCCTGCCGGGCCGTCGCGCCTTTGCGAATGGCCGAGGACGCCATTTTAGTCGATACGACGAATCAAACACTTCCGGAGGTCGTTGCGCACCTGAAAACCTTGATCGGGGAGCGGATCACCCTATGAAAAACCGGTTTTATACTTTTTTATACGCCCTCACCTGGCCCATATTCCACACGCTGCTTCCCATAAAAGTGAGCGGAAGGGAACATATTCCGGAAGGAGCCGTCTTAGTCTGCGGAAATCATTCTTCGTATGCCGACCCGTTTATGCTTGCGTATGCCTTCCGAAACCGTATCCAGGTACATTTCATGGCAAAGATCGAGCTGCGGCGGATTCCCGTTCTAGGATGGTATCTGCAAAAGATGGGAACGTTTTTCGTAAACCGGGGCGCCTCCGACTCCTCCGCGATCAAACAGGCCATCCGTTACCTGCGTTCCGGCGAAAAGGTGATGATGTTCCCGGAAGGAACCCGTGTTCGCCCGGAAGAAAAAGCGGCGGGAAAAACCGGCGCCGCCATGCTCGCGGTTCGTACGGGCGTCCCCATCCTGCCTGTCTATATAGCTTCCCGCAAGCGGCTTTTCAGCCCGAATCCGGTAATCATCGGAAAACCCTATATGCCGACGCTGCCGGAAGGCGTTTCAGGGCCGGAAGGCTACCAGCTCGTTGTGGCCGAACTGATGGCTAAAATCAGAGCGTTGGAGGAACAGGCGAAATGAAAAAAATCATCTGCGCGAAAACCGCCGGTTTTTGTTACGGCGTCCGCCGCGCGGTGGACATGGCCGAAGCGGAGGCGGGAAGCGGGCGTTTTTGCGTAATGCTCGGCCCCATTATACACAATGCGCATATGATCGGTCATCTGGCCGGAAAAGGCATCGGCTGCGTGGAAACCGTAGAACAGATACCGGAGGGAGCGGCTGCCATCATCCNNACCGTCATCGATGCGACCTGCCCCAACGTGGCAAAAATCCATCAATTGATTTCAGACGCGGAAGCACGCGGCCGCCGCCCTGTGATTATTGGAACGAAAACACATCCGGAGGTACTTGCAATTGCAGCCTGGTGTGAAAACCCGCTGGTGTTTGAATCGGCCGAAGATTTCAATAAATGGCTGGAAGAAGCCCCCGAAAGACGTGAGATTCCGATTACCATGGTCTCACAAACCACCTCCACACAGGATCTCTTTCATAGCTGCGAAGAATTAGCAAAAAAAGAGTGTACAAACCTAGAAATATTTGATACTATATGTAATGCTACGTTTCAACGGCAGAAAGAAGCCGGGGAACTGGCAAAACGCTGCGACGCAGTTGTCGTGATAGGCGACAGGAAGAGTTCCAACACAAAGCGGCTTACCGAAATATGCAGCCGCATTTGTCCAACGGTTCTATGGATCGAGCAGGCGGGCGAGTTGGACTTGAATCTTCTGCGGAATGCAGATGTGGTCGGGATCACTGCGGGCGCATCTACGCCCGAGTGGATAATAAAGGAGGTTCTCTTTCAGATGGACGAGGAAATCAAGGGCGGCGAAGAATCATTCGCTGAATTACTGGAACAATCATTTAAAACTTTAAATACAGGGGAAAAGGTTTCGGGTGTGGTTACAGCAATTACGCCCACTGAAATCCATGTGGATCTCGGGACCAAGCAGGCCGGTTATATTCCGGTTTCAGAACTGACCGACGATCCGACGGCGGATATCAGTTCCATCGTGAAAGTTGGCGACCCGATCGAAACCTTCGTTATGCGCGTGAACGACGTGGAAGGTGTTGTGACCCTTTCGAAAAAACGGCTTGACACCGTGAAGAGCTGGGACGACATTGAAGTGGCGCTGGAGAATCAAACACCCGTCGAAGGCTTTGTAACGGAGGAAAACAAGGGCGGTATTGTAGTTTCCGTGCGCGGGGTGCGCGTCTTTGTGCCGGCCTCCCGTACGGGACTGCCGAAGGACGCCGATCTTTCGTCTCTTGTGAAGACAAAGGTGCGCCTGCGCATCACGGAAGTCAATCGTGCCCGCCGCAGAGTGGTCGGCTCCATCCGTGCGCTCCAGTATGAGGAACGCCGCGCCGCCGCCGAAAAAATCTGGAATGAAATCGAACCCTC
>DCTG01000164.1:4282-15291 GCA_002329245.1 Clostridiales bacterium UBA1446 | reverse complement strand
AAGCATCCTTCCGAGGTAGTCAAGGTAGGCGATTCGGTCGACGTTTACGTGATCTCCGTTGACAAGGAAAAGAAGAAGATTTCATTGGGCATGAAAAACCGCAGCGAAGACCCGTGGGAGAAGTTCATCGGCTCCTACTCGGTGGGCAGCATTGTCAACGTGAAGGTTGTAAAGCTCATGACCTTCGGGGCGTTTGCGGAAATTATTCCGGGCGTGGACGGACTGATTCATATTTCTCAAATCGCCAACCGCAGGATCGAAAAGCCCGGGGACGTCCTCTCCGAAGGGCAGAGGGTTGACGTGAAGATTACGGAGATCAATACGGAAACCCATAAAATATCCCTCAGTATCCGCGCCCTGTTAAACGCGGCCGGAGAAACGGAAAAAGCGAGCGATGAACAAAAGGCAAGCGAACCGGACGAGGTGGTCGCCGTGTCTTCCGAGGAAGAAACGGTCATAAAGCCGAGTATCGCGGAAGAAGAAGCACAAGCGGCCGAATAAGGACTCTTCTCAATCGTTTCAAGCAAATGGAATAGATCCGGCAGGCGGTTTCCGTTACCGCTTGCCGGATTTCTGTACAATCCTGCGAGCGAATTTCAAATTCCTTTCAAACGTATGACGTCTGAGGCTGAGAAGCCGGAAATATCGCGGAATGGTACGCCGTTCCAACGGTTTTACTTGAAAAAGAAAACGAAAACGGGTATACTAAGAAATCATAGCGGTCAAATGGTTCATTTTTGTTTCATATGGCAGAAAGATGATTTCATTCGGAGGTAGTAAAATGGTACAGATTACGAAAGATACGGTTATCGGCGATATTTTGGATATCGCGCCCGAAACTGCGCCGGTTTTCTTTTCCATCGGCATGCATTGCTTAGGATGTCCCTCTTCCCGCGGAGAAACGGTGGAGGAAGCCTGCATGGTGCATGGCATAGAGGTGGATGCGCTGTTGCAGAAGCTCAACGAAACAATTGCTGCGGAAAAAGCAAAAAAGCTGTAAGTTCCGTTCGGAACTGACCTGTTATAAGAAAATGAGCGCAAGGACTTTTGTCCTTGCGCTTCAAGTATTAAGCATCAAAGGCCGGATTCGTTCGCGCCTTCTATGCTCCTTCGTATTGGGAAGATGCCATGAATAAGCTTGAACTGTCCGGACGGCTCCAAGCCGTTGCGGAATGGATTCCGGACGGGGCCCTTGTCGCGGATATTGGGACCGATCACGGATACTTGCCGGTTTTCCTGCTGCAGTGCGGAAAGTCTGACCGGGTGATAGCTGCCGACGTTCGCATTCGGCCGCTGGAAAAGGCAAAAGCCTGTGCGCGCAGGCACGGTTTGGAGGATAAAATTTCGTTTCGGATCTGCGACGGCCTTTCCGGCATAGCACCGGAAGAGGTGGATACGGTAGTACTTGCCGGGATGGGAGGGGAAACCATTGCTTCTATCCTTGCGCACGCGCCCTGGACGGCCGAAGGCGCCCACCGGCTGATTCTCCAGCCGATGTCAAAAACAGAGGAACTTCGTTCTTTTCTCTGGAACGGCGGCTTCCGGANNTTTCAGCCCGGGGAGGCGCGGCGCCGTATCTCCCCGGCGCGGGAGAACTCTATGTGGGAAGGGATCTTCCGCTCAATGGAGACCCGCTTTTTCCGGAGTATCTTCAAAAACAGTTAACTCGCCTTTCACGCGCCATTTCCGGAGCAGAACGATCCTCTAAGGCGTGTGATGAAAAGCGGCTGCTGGAGTTTTCCTCAGCCTTTCGGGACCTGATAAAGATAAAGGAGGGGACGCTATGCCTACGGTAAGAGAGATCTATGCGCTCCTTGATCAAATTGCGCCAATCAGTTTGCAGATGGATTTTGACAATGCCGGCTTTCTTGTCGGGGAGGAAGATAAGCAGGTTGAACGTGTGCTCGTATCGCTCGATATAACGGAAAAGGTCGTTCGGGAAGCGGCGGAGAATAAAACGGATCTCATCGTATCCCATCACCCGGTTATTTTTCATCCGGTGAAACGGGTCACGAATGAGGATAAAACGGGCAGGATCCTGCTATCCCTGATTCGGAACGGAATATCCGCCATTTGTATGCATACCAATCTTGACGCGGTCAAGGGAGGCGTAAACGATATGCTGGCGGAAGCAGCAGGCTTGAATATCACCGGTATTTTATCACAGGGCGGTACGGACCCAAGAGGCGCGCCCTATGGAATCGGAAGGACCGGCCCCTTGAAAGAAGGACCGGTCATGTTTCCGACTTACGTGGAAAGGATAAAGCGGTCGTTAGGCTGCGGCGGGGTGCGGTATTACGATGCGGGGCATCCGGTACGCTTTGTTGCCGTAGGCGGCGGCGCCTGCGGGGATATGATCTTTGACGCGAAACGAATCGGCTGCGATACGTTTGTGACATCCGACGTCAAATACGATATCTTTTTGGAGGCGGAATCGATGGGAATGAACCTGATCGACGCGGGTCACTATCCAACGGAAAACGTGATTACATCCCGGCTTGTGGATTGGCTNNATCGGGAAGTCATACAATATCTGTAGGATGAAATGCGAATCAAAGCTTGCTTGCCGATTCAGCCGGAGATATGCAGGCTTGAACATGCTTCTTATTTATGATAAAATCAGAAACACCCAAAACCGGGAATTTGCTACCTCACCCTTCAAAAACGGGATGTCTGCAAAACTTTAACCGGTTTCGGGATCCTTTGCAAGAGGTGTAGATACAATGTCAGGACACTCAAAATGGGCAAATATCCAGCGCAAGAAAGGTAAAACGGATGCCGAGCGCGCGAAATTGTTTACAAAAATTTCCAGGGAAATGATCGTCGCGGTCAAATCCGGCGGCAGCGCGAACCCACTGGAAAACTCCCGTCTGAAAGACGTGATTGCGAAAGCAAAAGCGGCGAATGTGCCGAACGACAATATCAAGCGGATTTTAGACAAGGCTTCGGCCAGCGACTCCGACAGTTATGAGGCCAATGTTTACGAAGGCTATGGTCCGGGCGGGGTTGCCGTGATCGTAGAGACGCTGACGGACAATCGTAACCGTACGGCTTCTGAAATTCGTCATTATTTTGATAAATACGGCGGGAATATGGGAGCCGCCGGATGCGTCTCCTGGTCCTTTGACAGAAAAGGCATCATCGTAATTGAAAGCGAAGGGCTTAATGAGGACGAGGTAATGATGGACGCGCTGGAAGCAGGCGCGGAGGACCTGAATGTTGAGGACGAAGCATTTGAAATCGTGACCGCTCCGGAAAAATGCGGAGACGTAATTTCCGCGTTGGAGGCGAAAGGCTATGTGTTTGCCAGCGCCGGCGTTGAAATGGTGCCTCAAAACTATACGAAACTCACCACGGAAGAGGCAATCCGGAACATGGAAAAGCTGATCGACGCTTTGGAAGAAAACGACGACGTGCAAAACGTCTATCACAACTGGGATCAGGAGTAAAAAAAACTCGATTCGGATGGGCCTTGTTCTGTATGGTTGACAGAAAGCAGAATGAAATCATGCATTCTGAATGCCTTCCCAACATGTAAAACATAAAATCTCCAGAAATGCAGCCCTTCAAGTATGCAGCCCACGGCATAGTTGAAGGGCTTATCCGTTTAATATTACGGTCTGAAGAGCGGCATTTTCGTCCTCTACCGAAAATTTAACGCAATCAGGCTTTCTTTTTTCATAAAGAATGAGTAGTATTATAGTAAAATAGCGAATAAGGGAGCCTTAGAAATGGATAAGCGTAAAACGAAGATCATCTGCACGTTGGGGCCGGCTGTTGATGACGAGGAAACTATGAAAATGCTGCTTCTGAGCGGCGCGAACGCTGTTCGGATCAATTTTTCCCACGGGAATCATAAGACGCATAAGAAAATGCTGGATCAGTTTAGAAAAGTGCGGGAAGAGCTTGGCTTACCGGTTGCAACGATTTTAGATACGAAGGGACCGGAAATCCGGATTCGTTCTTTTCAGACGGGAAGCGTGGAGCTTCTGGAAGGAAAGGAATTCACTATCACTACGGATGAGATTGTCGGGGACAAACACAGGGTTTCCACGACTTACAGAAACCTTCATAACAAGCTAAAGCCGGGCGACAGAATCCTGCTTGACGACGGGCTGATCGAACTGAAGGTAATCGGAATCACGGGAAACGATATCCGCTGCATCGTGCAAAACGGCGGAGTTTTAAAGGATCATAAAAGCATGAACATTCCCGATGTCCGGATTGCGTTCTTAGGCCTTTCGGAAGAGGATGAGAAAGACCTGCGGTTTGCCGCAGAAAACGACATGGACTACATAGCGGCCTCCTTCGTGCGGCGGAAGGAGGATGTTCTGAAAATCCGGGATGTCCTTTGTTCCTACGGCGGAGNNAGGAATCCGGATTATTGCCAAGATCGAAAACCGCGAGGGTGTGGACCATATCGATGAAATTGTTGAGGTTGCCGACGCGATTATGGTTGCGCGCGGTGACCTCGGTGTCGAGATACCAATCTGGGAAGTGCCGATTATACAGAAAATGATCATTTCGAAAGGGACCATGGCCGGAAAACCGGTAATCGTCGCAACCCAAATGTTGGACTCCATGATTCGAAATCCCCGTCCGACACGGGCGGAGGTCAGCGACATCGCAAACGCCGTGTTCGACGGAGCAAGCTGCGTGATGCTCTCCGGAGAAACAGCCGCAGGAAAATACCCGATTGAGAGCGTGGAAACGATGGTCAAGACCCTGCTTTACGCCGAGAGCACGATCGACTATTGGAAGCGCTTTCGCGAATCCAAAATGGAGAAGCGTGTCACGATCAATAATGCGATCAGCCACGCCTGCTGCACAACGGCAATGGATCTCGGCGCCAACGCGATCGTTACGGTCACAACATCGGGGCATACCGCAAGAATGATTTCCCGATTCCGGCCGCAATGCCCGATACTCGCGCTTACAGAAAGCAGGAGAGTCAGAAGGCAGCTTGCCATCTCCTGGGGAGTCAGGCCGGAGCTTATAAAACCGCTTTCGTCCACAGACGAACTGTTTGCGGAAGGCGTCCGCGAGGCATTAGCCACAAAAACAGTGCGGAAGGGAGATACCGTAGTTTTGACTGCCGGCGTTCCGGTGGGTATCAGCGGCTCGACCAACCTGATCAAGGCACAGAAAATTGATTGATACGGAAAGAAATCCCAAAGAGGAGGCTTGCCCCCTTCGCTTCCCATGATATATTATTTTTAAACGGATATTCACAGCCTTCGGATTCATATTATAATAACAGACAAGAATTGGAGGAGTAAAAATGGCCTATGTGATGATGGATGGAGTTCGGACGGACAAGGACCTGGAGCAGGAGCGGTTTTTGGAGCTGTTAAAGGGGCATGAAGCGCTGATGCAGGAGGGCATAAAAAGCGGGAAAGTGCTGCTTGCCGGGCCGAAAGTCAGCTCCCCGGGCGGTTATGTTATTCTGAACGTCAANNATTGCGGAGGCGGAAGCTTTCTTTGAAAAGGATCCGTTTAAGCTTGCGGGAATTCAAGAGTATAAATTTACGGAATTCCGGATTCATGATGTCCAGGACTGCCTGCTTGCCTATCGCAGCAAATAAGGGAAATAGAATCTTTCTGCTTTGGGAAGTCATAATTTCATTTTCTGAATGCCTGAAAACGCCGCAGCGCGTCGCAAACGTTTTAAGTATTGCGACGCGCCCTTTTTTAAGATAAGTATGGCGGTATCGTTTCATCGACGAGATTCATACAGCTTATGGCTTGAGCCCGCCACGGCGGGAAGATCAAACTCCGAAACAAGGATCCCGGCAAGATACTGCAGGTTTTCCTCCCATACCTCACGATCCGGCATCGTAAAATCGGCCATGGGATAGGGCAGGTTTAAGGATTCGTATTTTTCCGTCCCCATCTTTTTATATGGCAGAAGCTGATACTGCACAATCCGCCCGCCGAGCTCGTCCCGGAGAAACGCGCCGGTCGCCCGCATGTTTTCCTCATCGTCGTTGTGACCCGGCACAATAGGCGTCCGAATGACCAAATCTTTTCCGAGCTTTGCAGTGCGACGGATGTTGGCTAAGATTCGTTCGTTCCCGGCGCCGGTGAAGAAACGGTGCTTGTTGCTGTCCATGCACTTGATGTCGGTTATCACGAGATCGGTGAATTCAAATACCGCTTCCATATGCTGCGCGGGGCAGTCGAGCGCGGTTTCCACGCAGGTATGGATGCCCGCTTTCCGGCATTCCCTCAGAAGATCGCGGGCAAACTCCCACTGCAGCATGACTTCTCCGCCATTTAGCGTAACCCCGCCGCCGCTGCGGTCATAAAAGCAGCGGTCTTCCTCAATGATTTCCATCAGCCTCCGGAGGGTCATCTTTTCGCCCCAGAGCTTCAGCGCGCGGGGAGGACAAATGTCCGCACACTGAAAGCAGTCGTAACATGACTGCGTCATATGAACCGCGTACAGTTCGCCGTCGCGGAATTGAATCGGAGTGTTTGCGCCAAGCGGGCATGTGTCGATGCAATCGGTGCAATTTTTTAGTCCCAAGCATTTTGCGGGATAAACGCCGATTTGCGGGTGCGGATCAAAACTCTCGGGGTTGCTGCACCATTTGCAGCGGAGCGGACAGCCTTTCAAAAAGATTTCCGTTCGGATGCCCGGGCCGTCGTGGATGGTGTATTTCTGGATATTGAATACCAGTCCATAGGGTTCTCCGTTCGGGAGACAATACATGATGGTTCTCCTTTCGGGTGCGGGTGATCCTGCAGAGGAAACCGCAGTATCACCCGCCTTGCTGCCGGTTAACGGGAAAGACTCAGTCGAAGGAAAGCTCGCTTCTGCCAATGATATCGTCCTGCAATTCCTTGCACATTTCCACGAAGTAGGCGCTGTAGCCCGCGATGCGGACCACCAGGTCGCGGTAACCCTCCGGGTTTTTCTGCGCCGCAATCAGCGTTTCACGGCTTGCAATGGTGAACTGGCTTTCCACGCCTTTGCGCTGGACAAATTCCTCGATGAGGGAGATGAGATTATCGCGTCCGGTTTCCCCGGTCAGCGCGGCCGGTGAAAATTTCCAGTTGAGCAGGGTCCCGTTGGTGGCGCGGGCATGGTCAAGCCGGGTGACGGATTTGCAAATCGCGCTCGGGCCGCGCACGTCGTGGGAACAGCACTTCGTGTGTACGGCGCCGCAGTTATCCGAAATCGGTTCGCCCGCAAGACGTCCGTCTACGGAAGCCCACTGTCCGCTTCCGAAATCCACATTGCCGACGGAACAGTATACCCCGGGAGTATAGCGGCCGCCTCTTGGCGTGGTGCGCGTTTCAAGGTGTTTGCAATAGGTGTCCATACCAAACTTGGTAAGCCCGTCGGCGTAGATATCGTCGTTGCCATAGTGATGGACGCGGTCGCTGTTGATATAGGCATACAGCTTTACAAACCCGACCCAATTTGCCTTACACGCGTCGAGCAGCTCCTTGCCCGTAATCTTTTTCTCCTCGAAAACGAGCTGCTTGATGGTGGAAAGCCCGTCGCCAACGGTGCCGATTCCGACGGCCTGCGGCCCGCAGAAGTTGCGCCTTGCGCCGCCGGCCGTGATATCCATGCCCTTTTCCACGCAGTCGGCCATGACGGTAGAGAGGAAGGGGAGCGGCTTTACAGTCTGCTGGGCATAGTCCAACGCGTTTAGTACGGCGACCATCTTGTCGCACCAATATTTCATTTGCTTGTCATAGGCATCTAAGACCTCTTCGAAGGACTTGAATTTCTCCAAGCTTCCTGTCCGGATTCCCAATTGTTTGCCGAGTTTGCCGCACACGTCCCAGCGGGGACAGCCGGGCCCGCATTCAAAGCAGCGGCCGTCGTTAATGGCAAGCTCAAGAACCTTTGCAATGTTGAGATAGCCGGCGTCCTTCCACCCATACTCCTGACCGGGCACGTCCGGCTCCACACAGCCCACCACATGGTAGTCTCTGCAGTCTTCCAGCGGACGTCCAAGCGAGGTCATGGAGAGGATGGTGACATCGTCATTGAAGATTTTCGGCTCGCCGGTCCCAATGCGGATGACGTTGGCCACCTTGATCTTCAGCTCGCGGGGAGTGGAGGCGTGCAAACGCACTGCGATCCATGGATTCACAATTCGGGTATGGGCATGGGCGTCCAAAAACATATACGTCAAATCGTTGGTTCCGTCCGAACCATCCCGGCGAACGCCCCCCAACGTCAGGCAGGGGCCGCCGATGCCGCCGTTTCCGAAAATAGCGACGCATTTGTGGTCGCGCAGCTTATTGAGTTCCCAGATTTTTATCATAAAGTTCTCAATCAGTTCCTGCATAAAAGGACGGTCGGCAATGCCGTTATCAATATCGTGGCGGTAAAAGGGATACATGTACTGGTCAAAACGGCCGTATGACACGGAGTGCCCGTTGGACTCCATGAGTACGAGGTTGTTTGCAAAATAGACCATCTGGATTGCCTGCCAAAAAGTTTTCGGCGGCTCCGTCGCAATCCAGGCGCAGTTTTCGGCGATCTGCAGCAATTCGCGTTTGCGCTGCGGATCCTTTTCCTCCATGGCCATTTTTTGGGCAAGTTCCGCATGGCGGCGGATATAATTGGTTCCGCCTTCGTTTGCGATGAGGGCTGCCCGGTAGAAAATCTGCTTCTGGAAATCGGCCGGGTTGCTTAAATCGAGCGCGTTCATCTTTTCCTCAATTTCTTCCCGGATCTTTCGGAATCCTTTTTTCAGGATGAAGTCATAGTTTATCCCAAGATGGCCCGGACCGGAAGTAACATAATTGATATTGGAAAACACCTTTTTCCCGGCATGGGAACCTTTCAGTTCTTCGTCGGTAAGGAGGGCCATGGCGACGTCGGCAACGGATTTGCCCCGCCAGTACGGCTGGATGCTTTCCAATTTTTCAATGCACGAATCGTCGTACCAGAAATAGTCGTGGGTGCGAACTTCACTGTAATTCATGAGACCGTTTTTCATCTCGTCCACGACCCAGTCAACGCCGTATTCGGGAAAAACAGGTCCGGCCTTCTTTGGGCAGCCGAGGGTTCCGACGATTAGCTCGTCGGGGTAGATTTCAATGGGAGAATTGGAAAAGTGGTTATACATGGCGTACGCGCACTTAATAATTTGCGGGTCAGACTCATGAGCCTGATAGGCTTCCGTAACCAACAACGCGCGCTGAGCATTGACCTCCCCGTTTGTGGTACGTGGCGTTACCTTAAGGATTCGGTTAATCCGGGGGAAAGGGGAGGGGTCGGGTGTATTGCCGGACAGACCGACGCCCCATTCTTTGTCATAAGGTTCCACAGGCAGGGGAGTAACCCGTTTTTCTTTTGCCGAAATGTATGTATTGATACTCAGCGGTTTTTCCATAACCTGGGCCATGCTCTGACGCTCCTTTCATCAATCAGAAATAGTTGCCGTAACGTTCTCAATTTTACACAATAGTATTATAAATTCTAATATTTGGATTATGAAGTAAGGATTGTTGAATAACGGTAAAATTTTGTGACCTTAAAGCTACGGATAAAATGGGGAAATCATGCAAATGGAATTGACTTGCAGCGTTTCTGTCATTATTCTGGAATAAAGCGGTCTTTTCAAGGGAGAAAGGGGATGCACCATGGATATTCAGCAACTAAAATATGTGGTGGATATCTGTGAATACCGCAGCTTTGCAAGGGCTGCGGAAGCGAACAACATTTCGCCCCAGGGTATCAGCATGGCCGTTAAACGGTTAGAGGAAGAGCTTGGCTGCATGCTGTTCCAGCGCAGTTCCCGCGGAGTCGTCCCAACGGAAAACAGCGATTATCTTGTGATACAGGCAAAGGAGATTATTGCCCGGGTGGAGGCCTGCTTTCGCCATTTTGAGGACAGCCGCCAGACCGGTCAAACGCTGCCCATCTATTGTGCGCCCGGCACCTTTAACGAAGTGGCTTTGCCGGTAATCGCAAAGCTCAAAACGCAATATCCCGATCTTTTCATCGCTATCACGGAGCGGAGCGACTTGCTCTGCGATGCGGCGGTCGAACGGCAGGAAGTGGAGCTTGCTCTGACGCTTGCCCCGGTAGACGAGCGGAAATTTGACTGCGAACCGCTCTTTTCCACCATGCATTCGGCTATCATGCACGAAAGCCATCCGTTGGCCTGCCGGGAGAGCATCTCGGTCTCGGATTTGCGCTATACGCCCGTTACCATCATCAAAGAGGAAATTAAAACGAATCCGAATTTTCGAAGGGCGTGCCGCGCGGCGGGGTTTGAGCCGAAAATATTGGCCACCGTGGACGATATTTTATTAGTCTATTATTTTGCTGAAAACAACATCGGAGTCGGCATCTCCACCGCTCGGCTTGCCCAAAATCTGAACATTCCGAACGTCAGGAGCATTCCCTTTGTGGAACCGGAACTTAGCTGGAAGGTGCTGCTGATCAAGCGAAAGAACGCAACCCTCAGCAAAGAGGCGAAGATATTGGCCAAAGCTCTTCTTGCCGACCGGGACGCCCGTTTCAGTGAAATCGGCGTCAAGGGAATACCCTTATCTGCGTTCTGAAGTGTATCCTTATATTAGCCGATTCGAAGGATATGAAACATTGGTTGTTTACATCGTGGGCCCGGACAAAAATCAGCGGCTGATTCCGGCCGATACGGTCTTCTGCGCGGTCGGACTTCGTTCCCGAGCGGAGGAAAGAGAAGCCCTGCGCTCGGTTGAACCGGATTTCCATGCCTTGGGCGACTGTGTCAGGCCTGGCCAGAACTTCCAGGCGCTGTCGGAAGCTCACTTTATTGCGCGGGAACTATAACCCTCCTCTGTTTAATGAGGATTAAAAAAGAAACGCCGAGGGGATTTCCCCTCGGCGTTTCACATATGCGAGCAAGTCTGTAAGCCGGGTTCTGTCTTAAGCAGTCATCTATCTAGGCCCATCGTCGCCAATGGGCTCAAGCCACCTCGGGGACGGCCGGGCAAGCCTTGCGCATGACGCGCTGTCCCCCTTTGCGGTGTTGCTCCGGATAGAGTTT
>DCTG01000164.1:0-4218 GCA_002329245.1 Clostridiales bacterium UBA1446 | reverse complement strand
TGGAGCCCGGACTTTCCTCATGCGCGGCCTTTCGGCCTTGCGCATGCGACTGCTCGGCTTACTCGCACAAAACAGTATAGCGGAGGAGCACGCTCTTGTCAATTGGTGTGTTTTGGTGTGTTCTCATTGAAATCAGCCGGATATTACGGTATAATATCCGCATATACGGGAGTACACGCGCGTAGGAAACGCCGCGCGAGAACACGCCACAAAGCAGTCTTTTCAGTGTCAACAGGCGGGATGAATGTTGCTTTTTAAGGGGGAACATCATGGAAATGACGATGCGGGAATATCTCACGTCGCTCAAAAACAAAAAGGTTGCGGTACTCGGGATTGGCGTGAGCAACACGCCGCTGATTAAGACGCTCCTCCGGAATGGGATCGACGTTACCGCCTGCGATAAAAACGACCGGGCTTTCTTCGACGGGCTGGCGGAAGAACTGGAGAGTTTGGGTGCGAAGCTGCAGCTCGGGGAAGGATATTTGGATGGACTGAACCATCATGTTATTTTCCGTACGCCCGGCATGCGCCCGGACCTGCCGGAACTGCAGCAGGCAGCCGCGCACGGCAGTGTGATCACCTCGGAAATGGAAGCGTTTTTTGAGGTCTGGNNGGGGAAGCGTTGTCACAAGCGAGATGGAGGCGTTTTTTGAGGTCTGCCCCTGCGAGATTATCGGCGTGACGGGAAGCGACGGGAAAACAACTACGACTACCATCATCGCGGAGCTACTCCGCGCGGCGGGCTATAACGTCTATTTAGGCGGGAACATAGGCCGGCCGCTTTTTACGGACGCTTCCGTAATGGTGCCGGACGACTTCGCTGTAATTGAGCTTTCCTCCTTCCAGCTCATGACAATGAACAAAAGCCCTTCCGTCGCGGTCGTGACCAACCTTGCCCCGAACCATCTGGATATACATACCTCCATGAGCGAATATATCGCGGCAAAAGAAAACATTTTTATGCATCAGGGCACCGAAGGGAAGGCCGTCTTCAACTTTGACAACGAGATTACAAAAGCGTTTGCCTCCAAAGCAAAGGGCAGGGTTGTACCGTTCAGCCGGAAGGAATCTTTGCCGGGCGGGATCTATGTAAAGGACGGCTCCATTTGGAGCGGCAGGGAAGGATTTAAGCGGGAGATTCTTCCGCTTGCGGATATTCTGCTGCCCGGCGACCACAACGTCGAGAATTATATGGCGGCGATTGGCGCCGTGGAAGGTCTGGTCAGTGACCAGGTGATTCGGGACTTCGCCGCCTCCTTTACGGGCGTCGAACACAGGATCGAACTAGTGCGTACCTTAGACGGAGTGAAATATTACAATGATTCTATCGCAACCAGTCCAACGCGGACAATCGCAGGGCTACGCTGCTTCCCGGAAAAGGTGATTCTGATAGCGGGAGGTTATGACAAGCATTTATCCTTTACCGGTCTTGGAAAAGAAATCGTTGAGCGGGTTAAGACGCTGATTTTAACCGGGGATACGGCCGGGCAGATTCGTGATGCGGTCAAGAGCGCGGCGGGATACGCGGAGGGAGCGCCGGACATAATGGAAGCGGACGAATTTGAGACTGCGGTGCGCACAGCGCGTGATATTGCGCAGCCCGGAGACGTCGTGCTTCTCTCGCCGGCCTGCGCCGCGTTTGATCGCTTTAAAAATTTCGCCGTACGCGGAGAAACCTTCAAGCGCATTGTCAATTCCTTATAATTTTTCTTCCCTTTGAAGGGTGTGAGTTTTTTGGATATTTTGGATACCTTGCGGCGGCTTTGCAACGCGCCCGGTCCCTCGGGATTTGAAAGGCCGGCCGCGGAGGCCGCGATGGAGCTTTTACGGCCATTTTCCGACGAGGTGCGGATAGACCGCCTCGGCAACGTGATCGGCGTCAAACGCTGCGGCGTCGCCGGCGCGAAAAAACTTCTGTTAGACGCTCATCTTGACGAGGTCGGTATCATTGTTACCGGGATAGAGGAAGGCTTTCTGCGCTTTCATACGTTGGGCGGAATTGATACGCGGCTGCTGCCTGCCCGGGAAATCCGTTTGCTGACCGACCCGCCTGTTTCCGGATTTGTAACCTGTCTGCCCCCTCATGTGTTGGAGAAGGGAGAAGAGGACAAGGCCATACCGCTTGACAAACTCTTCCTTGATATCGGTTTGAACCAGAGTCAGGCGGAACGGATGGTTAAAATCGGGACAACCGGCGTGTTTCAAAGTGAAATGAAAATTCTCGGAGAGCATCAGGTGTCCGCCCGCGCGATTGACGACCGCGCGGGTTTTGCAGTCCTTCTGCGCGCGGCGGAGCTCATACAGAGCGTCGGTCAGGCGGGCGTGGACATCTATTTTCTTGGCAGCGTGCGGGAAGAGACGAACGGTGCCGGAGCAATTACCGCCGCATACGGGATTCAGCCCGACTGGTGCGTAGCGGTTGACATGACGCACGGACGTACGCCGGACGCTCCCCGGGAAGAAACCTTCCCCTTGGGTGGCGGCCCGGCCGTCGGAGTCGGTCCCAACATGACAAAAACGTTGTGCGAACGGCTGATTACACTTGCTCAGGAGCGAAAAATTCCCTATTCCATTGAGGTCATGGCCGGAAACAGCGGGACGAACGGATGGCATTTTCAGGTTTCCCGCGAGGGGATTCCAACGGCGGTTCTTTCCGTACCGGTTCGTTACATGCACTCCCCGGTGGAAACGGTTGATCTGCGGGACATTGAGTCGACGGCGCAGCTTTTATCCGCGTTTGTCGGAATGTTAGGACACGAGGTGAGGGCATGCTGAATCGAATGCGGGAATTATGCGCCTTATTCGGCGTCTCCGGCTGTGAAGACGAGGTGCGCGAGTATATCCGGCTGCATGCCATCCCTTACGCCGATGAAATCAGGACGGACGCCATCGGAAACCTGATTGTCAAAAAGAGCGGTTTCAGCAGCGGGCGCAGCATTATGTTGGCGGCCCACATGGACGAAGTGGGAATGATTGTTACCGCCGTCACGGACGAAGGGTTTCTAAAGTTTGATTTTGTCGGAGGCGTGGACAGGCGGGTTGCGCTTGGCAAGCGGGTTTTAATCGGGGAGAAACGGATTCCGGGCCTGATTGGCATGAAAGCGGCGCATCTCGTGGAAGAGGACGAGCAGAAAACGATTCCGAAAACAAGGGACCTTTATATAGATATCGGCGCGGAAAATAAGGAAGAGGCGCAAGCGAAGGTTTCGCTCGGCGACTATGTAGCTTTCGACAGCGCGTTTAGCCTCTTCGGGGACGGTTTTATCAAGGCGAAAGCCATTGACGACCGTTTCGGGTGCGCGGTGCTGCTGAAACTCCTTTCCGAGCCCCTTCCCGTGGATTGTACGTTTGCCTTTACCGCACAGGAGGAAGTGGGGACGCGGGGCGCGTTTTCCGCCGCCTTTTCCGAAACGCCGGAAGTTGCGCTGGTGCTTGAGGGGACCACCGCGGCGGACCTGCCCGGCTCCCCCGGCCATAAAAAGGTTTGTCAGCCGGGACACGGCGCGGTCATCCCGTTCATGGACGGCGCGACAATCTATGACCGGGAACTGTTTCATCTGCTGCGCGGCATTGCTGACCAAAAAGGGATTCCCTGGCAAACTAAGCAGTTTATTTCGGGGGGGACGGATGCGAAAGCGATTCAGCGGACAAAAACCGGAGTAAGAACAGCCTGCCTCGCCGCTCCCGTGCGCTATATTCATTCTCCTTCGAGCGTCGTGAACCTGAAAGATATGGAAGCTGTTTACGCTCTTGCGAAAAGCTTTTTGGATACAATGGGAAGGAGGGCCGAAGGATGACCCTATTTGAGATACTGAAACTGCTCGTCTCCGCCCGCTCGATTTCCGGCCGGGAACAGGAGGTTGCCGCGGTAATACGCAGGATTGCCGAATCCAAAGCGGCGGACTGCAGCGTCGATACCATGGGGAATCTCATCGTGCACCGGCGCGGTCCGGGACGCCGGCTTCTGTTCGCGGCCCATATGGACACCGTCGGCATCGTTTTGACCTATATTGAAAAAGAGGGTTTTCTTCGCTTTGGAAAAATCGGGGGCATTTCCGCTTTCGATTTGCTCAATACGCCCGTGATTTTTGAAAACGGCGTCCGGGGCGTGATCGTCCGGGAGGAGAAGGCGGAGATCAAGGATCTGAAAATTGAACAGCTCTATATTGACATCGGCGCAGCGGACGAAGAGGCCGCCAGGAAGCTCGTCAGCATCGG
>DCTG01000001.1 GCA_002329245.1 Clostridiales bacterium UBA1446 | reverse complement strand
AATTAACGGGGGTGGTTGCGTCCATCAAGTACGGAACCTCCGTTGCGCTTAGTTTGACGGACGATGACGATACAATCTACTTTTTTGAGCTCAACATTTCTGACTTGCCGCAGATAAAACGCGGAAATACGGAAATAAGCATTGACCGGCTGAAAACCGGAAGNNCGGTGAAATTGTTTCCATCATCGCGGCGGCTTCCGAAAACACGATTACCGGCGAACTGACCTCCATTTCAACGACAAAGAGCGGCACGGTCTGGGTTATCACAAGAGATAACGGAAGCACGGCGACATTGACCTTGGATGAAAACGCCAGCGCATACAGCGGTAAAACCACTATCATGCTTCCCTCCATTCAGGTGGGAGACCAGGTTTCCGTGGTTGTTTACGATAACATTATCACGGAGATTTATCTCCAAAGCACAACGTCGACAGCTACAAAGATTACCGGAGCGGTATTGGCCGTAAACACAAAAGACCGTGTCGTCACCATACTTACAGCCACGGAAAAGCTCATTTATGTGAATGCAAACTCATACAAAGCCATTATCAAGGCTTCCACAGGTTCTTCCATTTCTCTTTCCGCCCTTGTGGAAAATGACTTTATCGTTGCATATGGCTCCTATGCGGACGCGACGAATTTTAAAGCTGTAACAATCATCGTGGAGACATAAGGCTGTACGCGGATACAGGGCTGCAGGGAATTTAACGAGATAAGAGGGCGCGCCGCAAACGTTTCTTCGTATTTGCGGCGCGCCTTACATTATATGGACGGAATCATGCGTTTCGCGGAAACAAGGGAAGAAATATATTTGACTTTTCTTCGATCTGCTTTTATGGTAAGATTATTGGAAATGGTGTCTGGAACGGAGGGTACTTATTGAAATCGCAATCGTTAAAACCCCGCAGCGAGCTGTTATCCGGTATGCGCTTAGGTCTGGTGCTTCAGCTGAGTATCGGTCCCGTCTCGCTTTCGGTATTCAATAACGCGGGTTCGTACGGATTTTCCGTCGGGCTGCTTACCGCCTTAGGCGTTCTGACGATCGACGCTTTATACGCGTTTTTGGCGGGGTGCGGCATATCTTCTTTCATGAACACGCCCCGAGCAAAGGTTATCACGCGGGTCGTCGGCTGCGCGGTGCTTCTGCTACTCGGGGTCAACTCGATCCTGCACGCTTTTTCCATGTCCCTGTTTCCGCGTATCGGCTTCTTAGCCGAAATGGGCGCGGGAAGCGCTTACTTGCAGGGCGCGCTTCTTGCCGCCTCGGCGCCGATGGGGATTCTGTTTTTCGCCGGGCTTTTCGCTTCCGAGGCGGCGGAGCGAAGTCTATCGCGCTGGGAACTGTTTCAGTTCGGGGCCGGAATAATTCTGACCAGAGTATTATTTCTCTCGGGTCTCGCGTTATTGGGAAGCCTTGTGGTCAGTTTTCTGTCGGAATTCTATATCCGAATTTTAAACGGCGCCGTGGGACTGTTTCTCATCTACGTCGGCATAAAGGTCGGTCTCGGCAAGCGCAAAGCGCATAAAATTCCGAATGCGAGACCTGAATAAAGACCAAAATTCATGAAAACGAAAAGCAGCCTGCCGGGATAATCGGCAGGCTGCTTTCTAAGTCGGCTAAACTTCGTCGGCTCTGTATTATTAGAGCCGCAACGGGTTGCGGATATAGGCGTGCTGAAAAGTGCAACATTGGTGCAACATCATTCGGACAATCAGTTTACATAACTTCTTTGATGGGGGCAAACGCTTCGCAGACTTTTCGGTTTGTCTCCTCCGCACGAACGGAGCGACAGTAGTGCGTGTAAACGCGGAGAGTCATTTCGATCGTACTGTGACCGGCCAGGTATTGAATCTCTTTCAGGTCAAGCCCAGCCTCAAAAAGACGGGTAATGTAGGTATGGCGCAGCAAATGCGGGTGACAAGAGAAGTCCAACATGTAGCGGTGTTGCGGACGGTACTTATTGGTGGACCGCCCCAACTTTTCCGGATCATCAGTGGTACGCGAAGTAACGAGGTCCCAGAGTCGATCGAAAGAGCTTTGTGATAAGGATTCTCCGTTTTTCATAGACAGGACATAGGGGGATTTGCTGCGGGATTTTTCAAGTAGCAGATGGGCGTATAGGTCTTCTGGAATCGGAAGCTCCCTATGCGCCGCATTGCTTTTCAGGAGAGTTGTTGGCTCGCGATTCGGGCCGGGCACAAACGCCTTATTGTGCGTTACGGTGATGATTCTCCGGTCAAAGTCTATGTCCTCCCACATAAGCCCGAGAATCTCGCCCCTGCGCATGCCCGTGCGCAACGCGATTAAACAAAAGGTATACGCGCGCGTGCCCCATGTCGCTTGCAGCAATCGCTGACTCTGCTCGACTGTCAGCGCAACGCGCTCCTTCTTCGGTTGGCCGGCCGCCTTCATGGTACTTAAAACCGGGGAACGAACGATAAGGCAGTTATCGACTGCGGTTTGAAAGATTGCCCGCATGACCCAAAAAATTTTGTCTTGAACAGATCGGCTTAGGTGCGAAGCACGTGACATAACCTGCATGACGTGCAGCGGCTTGATGTCTCGCATCCTATATGCGCTCAGCGCCGGCAAGATATAAAGATTCAGTATATATAACAACGTCTCCTGGCTATTCTCCCGGAGTATAGGGCGCTTGTAAGTATCGAACCATGTTTGCGCGAACTCGCCGAAGGTCGTTTGATCGTCGATCTTGATTCCGGCGTTGAGTTCGGCGCGGGCACGGGTGACTTTCGCATCCAGATCCTCCTGCGTCTTCGCTCTTATGTATTTGCGTTTCCCGTTTGGTAGAGAGATCGTGGCGGTTAAATATTTTTTCATTTTTCACACCCCTTTTCTTGTTGAAAATTGTCGAAAACTGTGGTATGGTTGATTTGCTTTTATCTAATTTAACTAAAGAGGGGGAACCAGCATATGCCTGAGGAAAAGACTTTGGATGAGAACCAACAGATTCTATCAACGGCTATCGCGCGCATGAACATGTGTGAATTTAATGAATTTGCGCTCAGCGCCCTCTATTACGTAGCGATCTCACAATCGCCAGAAGAGCGTCTACGTCAGACGGGTTAAGCGTCTGGATATAATTGATTAACTGATTCTGCGCCTCTGTAAGTCCGCTGCCGAGTACGGTGGCGGACTTATTCATTTTCTTGGGTACGTTATACCCCATTAACCATGCCGGGGTTACTCCGAATTGCATAGAGATGGACCTGATAAGTCGGAGGTAGGAAAAGCCTCGGCGCAGTACGTCATGGATATGGAGAAAGAGGCGAAGAAAAGGTCGCCTAATCCCGCCGTCGCACAGCAGGCAAAAACCGAAAGCGAAAACCCGGATGCGGTCGTTCTGAGCGCCGCTGCAACAGAGTTAGCGCGGACCACCGGTATGCCCGTAGAAGAGGCGAAAGTACAGGGGGAGCTTCTCACTTCCCTGTTCCAAGGCCAGTCTGTGGACCTTAATAAGATTGACGTGCTCAACCCGGCCGTGCAGCGCATCTTCCAGGAGCAGACCGGTATCAAAATCGAGGAACCGGATAACCTTGCTGCGGTCAAAAAGCAATTCAGCGAAGCCGCGGAGATGATACGCACCCAGCAGGAGAACCGGGCCAGAAAGGAAATTCTGGAGCTCGAAGCGCAGCAGCAAATGGAGCAGGCGCTGGAACAGCGTGTCGCAGAGCAGCAGGAGGCCGTACAGGCAGAAATGCAGGCCGCGATCGAGCAGGAGGAAGCGGACCCTGGCGTCTTGTACTCTGACGGTACTCGCCTCAACCGCGCGCAGTTCTACGAACAGCAGCGCGAGTTCGCGGCCAATCTCGGCATGCAATTAACCGACGAGCAGCTGGACGCGCTGTACGAATATCAAAAGGAATACAACCTGAAGACAGGACCTGTACCCGGCGGGCCGTCTGCAACGCGGAGCTCTCTTGCGTCTGAAACCAAAACGAGCAAACCAAGCCCGACCGAGGCGCAGAAACTGGAAAGCAACTGGGCCGCGAAACGGGCGAAGAAGGTCTTAGAGCGATTCGGCATCGCAAATGTTTCCGTAAGATATGAAGGTTTCGCGGAGAACGAGAACGGCTATTTTGACTTTACCAAAAACGAGATCGTCCTTAACGGTAATCGGCTCACCAGCTACAACGCGATCGTCTGGGCAATCGGACACGAGCTTACGCACCCGGCGGAAGAGGCGTCTCCCGATCTGACCGACGATATCATCGGGGCATTTCGGAGGCTGGATGAGCTCGGCATGCTGAGTAAACGGCTTTCCGACCAGGTCAAGGGTCTGGATAAGCTGATTTTGCGGAAAAAGAGCACGTACGCGAAGCGGCTATTTACCGGTGCGACACAGGGCCTAACGCCGGCTCAGATTAACTCCGTAAAGGACGCTATCCGGAAACGTATCGACGCGCAGCTATCGCAGAACGATAACGAGTATATCCGCAAAGAGATCGCTGCCGACTGGATGGCCGAAGTGTTCCGCAGCCAGAAACTGCTCGACACCTTCGCCAAAGAGCGCCCGAGCATTTTAGACCGCGCTCGTACTGTGACAAACAACCTCCGTGTACGCCTCTCCGGTAAGGAGTATGTCGAAGCGCAGAAGCTGCTTGACGGATTGAGCAAGAAGCTGGAGAACGCGCTTTATTTAGCCGCTGACGAAGGATTCTCTGAAACGACGGAAGACCTGAATTACAGCTTGGTCGAAAAGGTTCAGGATGTTCTCGAAAAGAAAGACAATTCGACACACAATGCGGTTTTCGTTGGCACGCTTCCGAAAATCTATGAGAGTGTGGGCGTTCCGTACGTTTCTCGTACTACTGCTATAACAAAAACGCATTTACGAAAAGCATTCGCCCCAAGTCCGAAAGGTCATGACGTGAAAAAAGAGCTCTTGGTAAAATTACCTGAGCTCATAAAAAATCCCGTTATTGTGCTTGACGCGGACCGGGAACTCCATCCGTACAGCATTGTGATTGTTACGAATCAAATGGATAATTTCAAAGGCAAACTGACTCCGCTCGTTATTCCGATAGAGCTTAATGGACATGCTTATCTGAACAATATGCGGAAATCCTCGAATGTTGTTGCTTCTGTATACTACCCCAATGATTTTGAGTATATGATGACGCGAGCAATTAACGAAGGCCGGCTGCTTGGGTATACAGATGAAGCAGAGAGCCTAATCGTGGGCAGATATCCGGGGATACAATTCCCCGGTGGCACCGCGAAGGCAGGCTCTCTGAATATCGTAGCACAAAGCCAAAACGCTGTCAACGCAAAAAATAACCCAAAAAGGATGTACTCGCTTGACAGCGACGAAAATTTGAATTACGATGAAATATCCTCCGATAAGCCGGAGGGGTATGATATCTACACGGCGCTGGAAAACTCCGACCCGAGCGATTGGGAGAATGTTGACAACGGGACAATGATAAAAATTCTTGATCTCCCGACAATTCATTACCTCGGCACCCGGGAGTTGCGTATCACGGCCCTAATGAAGGGCAGAGAAAAAGTCCGAAAGAAAGCTCTCGACAAAGTGATGAAACAATACTCCGGTTCGTGGAACGGAAAAAGCTATACCGGTGAGGTAAAAAGGGAGCATCGCGTCGATATCGTAATGGGGCTTCCGGGGGCCGGCAAAACTAAAACCGCAATAAATCCTCTTTCACAGAAGAACGGCGCTCTCTATATGGCGAATGATTTGCTGAAAGAGGCGTTTGATGAATACGATGGCGGCTGGGGCGCTCCGTTTGTGCACGATGAAAGCGGAATTGTCCTCAACCAATGGCTGAAGCTGGCGATGTCTACCGGAGACAACATCGTATTGGAAACCGTCGGGTGGGATTTAGCGTCACTCGAAAAGAAGATCGCTGGGTTCAAAGATTCCGGCTACTCCGTCTACCTGCACCTGGTTGATGTAACTCCGAAAATCGCAATGGGGCGTATGTTAAAGCGCGCTCTCCCCGCGGACGGAAGCCGCGGCCGGTATCTCAATCCGGCAGAGATGATAAAGTACGGCAATAAGCCGAATTATGTTTTCCAGAGACTAATTCAAAAGGAGGGATTACTGAATGGATATCAGGTCTATGACAACAGAGCAATTAAAAGCGAGAGAAAAGGAGCTACTGGGAGCGCTCGAAACATCGAGGTCGCTACTGGCAAAAGCACAGAAAGAACGCGAGCTAATTCCGAATCCGTCAACAGAGGATTACTTCTTCGCCGACCCGGAGATTCACCAAGAGGGGATCAATTACATCGAAGCGGAGCTGGAGAAGGTAAGAGAGCGTCTAAATACCGTCCGCCCGTAACAGAGTTCGAAGGCAGCCCGCTTAGCGAAGCGAGACTGCGCCAGCTCATGGACAACGCAAACTTCAGGGCCTGGTTTTTCGACGGAAACGGAGAGTTACTTGACGTGCGCGGCCTGCCGATGATCTTCTACCACGGAACATTCGCAGCCNNGTTTGCCGCGCATCCGGACACCGCGCGCGCCGAGTATTACGCGCGTAACACAACAAGAGAATTTGCACCATTTCGCGGAAGAAGCTGGGCCGACGCGCAGCGCTGGCTCGCCAAAAACATCCCGGCAATGGAACTTGTCAAGGTCGAAGACATTCTCTCGAAAGACCATGACGGTAAACCAATGCCGGGATACGTATATCGTGTCGCGGAGACAAAAAGCGCCATGGGGGTCTACCCTGCCACAAAAGCCGGGCTCGATCAGTTTATATCGGAATATTATGATCTTATCCCGNNACGCGGTCTACCAGGTATTCCTCTCAATGAGAAATCCGCTGATCGTATACGGGAACGGGAAGGAATGGAATAAACTTAACGCATTTATGGCGCAAGACAGTGAGGAAGTTATGCGCGCCGCCGTCGCAAAGTTCGGTCAAGACGGTCTGATGAAAACACGCGACTTCGTCGAATTGGCTAAGACGTTCGGATATGACGGCGTTATCTTTAAGTCCATCCTCGACGGGCGTGTAGCCGAAGCGACCGGTACGGCTGTCCGTATGCCGGAGCTGGAGAATAAGGTCAAGCAAATCATCAAAAAGCACAATAACTTCGGAATGAGCGATACGCTTCTGGCGCTGACCGCAATAGAAGATGGCGGCGTCATACCGAAGGGCGTTATACTCACGCAGGAAGAGCAAGAAATAATCAACTTATGGATTGACNNGTCGTGTTGAAAAACACGCAGATTAAGTCAATCTACAACCCCGGCCTCTTCAGCCCGACCGACCCGCACATCATGCACAGCCTCGGCGACGACTATATCTCTGACGGAGAAACGGCGCGGTGGACGCCGGAGCGCATCAATCTGCTTTATGACACTTACGCTGCGTCCTCCCCCGATTATTCCCAAGCCTACGCCGCCTTCATCACGCCGGATGAGTTTCTCTCGCTGACGACGACAAATCCGCAGCGTATCGAATCGGAGAGCGCGCCGCTCGACCGAGAACAGTTAGCCGCGGAAAGACAAGTAATTCACCTGACCTACGACCCGGCGCTCCCGGGTGAAGTATGGGGGCACGAGGGGCGGCACCGAATGGCCGCGCTCAAAAACGCCGGAGTAAAGAGGGTAGCAATCGCCGTCGAGTTCCTCCTTGAAGCCGGCAAGTACAACCGGCAGCCGATCGAATCGCTGGAGCTGATCGGCGAAGAGTTCGCCACAGGACGCGCGCCAGGCAAGGTCACGCTGCGTAATCTGGTCCCGATAAGCCAATCCTACCGACCCGAGATCGAAGCGCTGTACGGGGCGCAGGAGGGCGACGTCCGGTATAGCCTCGATGAATACACCGACGAAACAGGACAAATCGGTGAAATTGTTGCCTTCTACCCAGAGCAAATCAAGTCCGTGGACAACAAAAACCCAACCGCGAACCCGGATATTCGCTTCAGCCTTGCAGACAGCCAGGAGTACGCGGAGTTCATGCGGCAGTTCAACGAGAAGTACGGCCTCGGCGCTGCGGAAGCGGCGATCCAAAACTTGCAGCAGATGCAGCGGGCCAAGGCACGGGCCGAACGGCGCGCCGCAGAGCTGGAGAGAAAGCTCGACCTGAAGCACTGGAGCGACAAGATCGAGAAGATTGCCGCGGTTGAACAGGCCAAGAAGCGCGGGCAATCCGCGCTGGGGAAGCAGCGCCAAGTCTTCCTCCACGCAAAAGAAGTGCAGCGCCGCAAAGACGATATGCGCGCCGCACTGGAGTTGGAGAAGGCCCGTCTCGAAAAAATCCGCGCCGTGGAAGCTCAGAAAACCCGCGACCAGGCGAGAATGAAGGAACTGGAGAACCGGCTCAAAGAAGACGCCCGGATGCGGCTGAACCGGTCGAAGCGCGCAGAGGATTACCGGACGGCTGAGGCAGACCTGGCGGCCCGGATGCACGAAGGCAGGAAGGTCGCCGAACAGCGCAGCCGCGTCGAGGCGGAACGCAAGAAGGGTCAGCAGCGCGTCAGCGAAACCCGCGCATTGGCGCGCCGATCGGCCAAAGAGGCAAAGCTGGCCCTGCGTCGTCACAGAAATACCCACCCGGCGACGAAGGATAATGCTGAGTTCAACACCCTGCGAGCTCTCCCCGGTCAGCCGAATAAAACGCTGCGGGAAAAAATCCGCGCGGGGGCGGCCGCGCTGCGCGTGCAGGGGCGCTCGATTTACAAGTGGTTCGTCTCCCAAGCCCTTGCGCTCGAACGGTTCGGCCAGCTGCAAACCGACAATCTGCGCGCCGATACACTGATAAACATTGTCGGCGGTAGCAGAAACACAATAGAAGCCATTTTCAAAAAAGGACTCGTGAACCGCTCCGGCGACACCGTCGGCGCATCCCTGGAAGATACCGTCGTTATGTGGCAAGGCTACGGAGGGAAACGCAAGGTAGACTGGGAGCGGCAGCAGATTCTCCAGGACTACATGCTCCATCTCCACAACATCGACCGCATGAGCTTTGTAGCCAAAGCACGCGCTGCGGTGGAAGAGTTCGAGAAGAAGTGGCCGGCGTTCCGGGACATCAGCCCGAAGCAGCTCGCATTACTCGTGGCTCAGGGCGACCCGATTGCGCAGCGCTATGTGGAGCTGCTACGCCGCGCGCAGGAGGCCAAAGACAAATCCGTCTTCGCCGACGTGAACGGAAAACCGATTACCGCGGACACCAGCCGCGCCGTCGTCGAGGAGTACAGAAAAGAGCATCCCTGGGTCGTGGGTAAGGCCAAAGAAATCCACGACTGGTGGGATGCTTTCATGCGCGAATGGGCGGTCGGCACGTCGATATCCTTGGAGCAGTACGAGATGATGCGCAGCATATACCCCAACTACGTGCCCACCTACCGCGTCGAGAAGGGCGGCCCCGGAGTCGCCGCGTTCGTAGGCCGGGGCAGCGCGTCCATCGGTCAGGCCGTGAAGCGGGCCATCGGCGGAACAAGTGAGATCGTACCGATCGAGGACCAGTACGCCGATCTGGTTAGCAAGATCGTCCGGCTGAACCGGAACAATGAACTGTTTCGGAATATCATCGACACGGCGATGTTAGACGAGGACGGGGCCTTTGAAGAGTTCGCGATCTTCGACTGGGAGAGCGCGGAAAACTCTCTGGAACTATTCCAGCTGCAATCCGAAATATCGCGCGACGATGTGGAGAAGCGCACGAAAGCCGCGTTGGAGAAGCTGGACGACGGAGCCTATCGCGTCAACGCCTGGATAAACGGCGAGCGAATCAGCGCATTCATCTCCGAAGAAATGTACGACGCGCTCATGAGTATCACTGGTACGAAGACCGGGTCCATCGGCGAGAAAATCTATAACGGCGCTATCAACGTTGGTAACTTCCTCACGAGTCCGTTAAAGACCATGATTACCGGCATAAACCCCTTCTTCGCCTCCAGAAACATCTCCCGCGACTTCCCAACAGCAGTCATCAACTCGATCTCCGGTCTGGCGTTCCCCAAATACTACGCTATGGCGGCGGTCGAGATTGCGAAAAACTCCGATCACTGGAAACGATTCCAGGCACTCGGCGGGACAAACGGCAACTTCTACAACAACGAGCGCGGCTTCGCCGAAGCGATGTCGCGCGGGAAAAATATATTCTCGCGCGGAGTAGACAAACTGGGGCGCTTCAACACTTTAGCCGAGGCGCAAACCCGGTTCGCCGAATATCTCGCCACCATCCACCGCCTGCCGGGCGGGGACACGTACGAGAACCGGCTGCAGGGCATCAAGAACGCAGCGGAAGTCACCGTAGACTTCAGCCGGAAGGGCACGGTCGGCAAGCTGCTCAACGCGTGGATACCGTACTGGAACCCCGCCGTACAGGGCATTGACAAGGTCATCCGCTCGGTTATCGGCGAAGAGAAAAACGCTAAGGCAATCGCGAAAAATGCGGCCCTGCGCACAGGCCGGGCCATGCTGACAACCGTTGTAATGGAAGCTCTGCTGCAGGCCATCCTATCTGCCTTGGACCGGCGCGACGATTGGGAGAAACTCAGCGACCGCACAAAGGACGCATACTACTGCATTCCTATAGGAAATAGCCATACGTTCCTGAAAATCCCTAAGAACCGTGAATGGGGCGCAATCCTGGGCACGACCTTCAGCAGAATTATTCAGGGAATGAGCGGCAGGTCCGACCCGTTCGAGAACTATCTGGAAACGTCGTTTGTCCCGAACTTCCTCCCGCCATCACCGTTTGACGCGATTGGTGTGGACCAGTATATCGCCTTGTCGACCAATCAGGACTTCGCCGGACGCGCGATCATCCCCTACGCATACCAGAACGCCTCCCCAGAAGAGCAATACAACAGCGAAACGTCCATGCTCGCCATGGGAATCGCCCGCGGCCTGGACAAGGCAGGCGTCAGCGACCTCGTCCAAATGATAAGCGAGGATATCACACTCTCCCCGATGCAGGTCGATTATATCATCCATGACTACTGCGGCGACTTCGTGAGCATGATCTTGGAGCTATTCCCGCAGGGTCTTGCGGATGGAAGTGTGACACCGGATGAGATCACAAACGCGATGGTCGAAGCGGTTACAAAGCCGTTCGTCGCCGACAACCGATACAGCAACGAGATCGTCAGCAAATACTACGACATCCTCGATGAACTGGACCGTGCGGTCGTGGACATGCGCGTGCGGGGGACCCCGGAGGAGGAGATACAGGAAAGCACGGTATACAAACTCCGATCCGCGCTCAACGCAGACCTGGGCAAGCGTATCACAGAGCTAAACGCCGAAGTCCGCAACGCACCGGCAGGTAAAGAAAAAGACGACTTGAAACAAGAGATCGCCCTAACGGCAGCTGCGGCCGTCGATTTCTACAACCGGACGATGGCCGGAGAGATCGAAGAGCCGAAACTGTATCAGGAATTTGCGGGCTACAGCGACTCGTTACGGAAAGAGCTGATTCGGCTGAGGGACTACACAGAGGATTACGGCATTAAGCCGAGTTCCTACAAGCCGACAACAATCTCCGTCAATGACCGCAAGGAGTACGTGCTCACCGAGGAGCAGCGAGATCAGTACGGGCTGTTCTACAACGAGAACTACGAGCGAATCATGTCCGCGACGATCAGCAAGCCGGGATACAAAAAAGCCTCCGACGAGAAGAAAGCGGAGAAGCTGGAAGCGGCCCGAGAAGAAGTTCTGGAGGCGGCCAAAGAGGACCTCCTCGACTGGCTGAAGGAACAGGGCATCAAACCAACCAAAAAGAAAAAATAAACACAGAAACGCCGCCGGTGAGTTAGACCTCATCGGCGGCTATTTCTTTCGGTTGACATAATTTTTGCAACATTGGTGCAACAGAATACGGTTGCACTACGCGGTTTATGACTACATATGGTGATATGCATGTCAACTACGTAGACTTACGCTATTCCTACAAACCTTAGAGCTGCAACGGGTTGCTGTCCGTTATCAGGGCTTTGTTTATACACGCGCTACCAGATAAGTCGGATGAAAGCCTAAAACTTCAGGATTGGCTTCACCGTCACACCGGTATGAGAATCATGAAAGGCCGTCTCAATATCCTTAAAATCATAGAATTTTACAAGCTTGTCGACCGGGAATCTTCCTTCCTTGAAATACTGGACAAGCTTGGGTATGAATACCTGCGGGTTGGAGCCGCCTTCGGTGAGGCCGGCGAGCGTAGCGCTTTTGTTCATAAGCAGGGGTTCCAGCGCAACGGGAACTTCGGCCGGTCCCGTGACGCTGACCAGTACGCAAAGACCGTTCGGGCGAAGCGAGCCGAGCGCCTGCAGAGTTAAAGTCGGTATGCCGGAGCTTTCAATGCTGAAGTCCGCTCCTCCGTTCGTGATTTTTTTCACTTCCGCGACGGCGTCTGCTTCCTTGCCGTTGATCACATGGGTTGCTCCGATTTCCAGCGCCATCCGGAGCCGGGAAGGAACGACGTCCACGCCGATAATCGTGCTGCATCCGGCTATCTTTGCAGCCATCAGAGCGGCCATGCCGACACCGCCGCAGCCGANNCGAGGGAAGAACCGGGCTCGGGCTTGCAGCGAATGAGCACCGCACCGGCTCCCGTTTGCGCGCCGCAGCCGAGGGAACATAGATAGCTTAGCTGCTCGTCCGAATCCACCTGCACTTTTACGGCGTTTCTCGCGTCGACCACGACGTGCGTTGCGAAGGCGCCCTGACCGAAAAAGGAGGAAATCGGCTTCCCGTTCTGGGAAAGGCGGTGCGTACCGTCTTTATACGTACCCTTGAAGAAAAGATCGTTCATAATTTCACAGGTATAGGGATGTCCGGCGATGCAGTTTTTGCAGATTCCGCAGGAGGGGAAGGTCAGAATGACGCGGTCGCCCTTTTTCAGGGTCTCGACGCCAACACCTGCTTCTTCCACAATGCCGACTCCCTCGTGTCCGAATACTGCGGGCAGCGTGACGGGGATGAGCTGATTAATGCCCGCGTCGTCCGTGTGACACACGCCGGAAGCGACAAGCCGGACCAGAACCTCGGAAGCCTTCGGAGAAGCAAGTTCAACCGGCTCAATTGCAAGTTTGCCTTTTTCATGCGTGACAGCGGCTGTTATTTTCATATATAGAGTACCTCCCGTCTGTATGTGTTCTCCATAAAATCATTATAAAGACTCTTGGCGCGACTTTCAAGGAAAAGCCGGTTAATTTAACCGTTGATTCCGTGCGGACGCAGCATAAGCGGAGGAACCCTGCCGCCGTGCCAAAAATTCCGGCCTGAAACAGCACGGCAGGGAAGCGGCTGAAGAAAGTATGGATTCCGGCTAAAAAACGTCCGGAAGCCGAGAAATTTTCATGTTTTCGAATCGATTCGCTTTTTCCCGCGTTTCCGTAGAAATAAAATGAATCCACAGTATCCTTTGCACGCGACTATCCATGCGGCTCATAGGCGCAAATGGTTCCTTTTCTCCTGAAGTGGGGTTAAGTATGCTTGAGGGGTGAAAAAATGGAATTCAAACGTCCGGTTCTGGCTGTAAAAAGCGTCACCGTTTCCAGACAGTTCTACTGCGGGCTACTATCCCAGAGCGTCACGCTTGACCTTGGAAAAAATGTTACCTTTTCTGACGGATTTACCGTACAGGAGGATTTTGCGGAGACTCTTCGGCTTCACCCGTCTTCCGTTTTGCGCCAAAGCCATAATATGGAACTCTACTTTGAGACAAGCAATTTTGACGCATTTTTGCAGAAACTGGAACAATATAAAAACGTGGATTACGTCCATCCGCCGAAAATGGAGGATTGGAAGCAGAGGGTGGTGCGCATTTATGATCCCGACGGCCACATCTTAGAGATCGGTGAATCCATGAAAACCGTAGCGAAGCGTTTTTTGAGCTTGGGCTACAGCGTGGAGGAAACTGCCGCGATGATTCAGCATCCCGTGTCGTTCGTGGAGCGCTGCCGGTAACTTTTCCAATCGATGATATACATAAAGGGAAGGGACGGAAAGAAACAAGGCGCAGCCCTGCTTGGGGCTTGCGCCTTGTTATGTATGGAAAGCGGAAATTACTGACCTGATGTAGGGTCGACGTCATCCTCGCGCCAATTCCATTCGCGTCCGCCTTTAAAGACGTTTGCGTTCATCTCATTGCTCAGCATGACCAAATTCGCGTTTGGAAAGCGCTGGCACATCGCGAAGAAAAACTCTCCCGGGGTGCTGGTCGAGTCTAAGACTTCCTCGGTGGCGGTAAGATAACGGCGCATGAAATCGATGCTGCTGTAGTCGAACGGCATGCCGGGTTTGGCATGTCCGGGAATGATAACTTCGGGTTTGAGGCTCTCTATTAGGTCAAGATCTTTCATCCAGAGCTTGCGCTCTTCGCGGGAGACTTCGCAGGTAAAAGGATGCGACTCGTTGAAGAGGATGTCGCTGCCGTAAATCGTCTTGATGGAGGGAATCCAGACGAGGGAGTTATGTTTGATATCGCCCATGCAGTCGGGGAATATCTCGATGCGCTCGCCTTCGATCATTATAACGTTGTCCTCTCCCAAGGGCAGAAGTTCCACTGTTTTGGTGCAAACGTTCATCTTTCCGATGACTTCCGTCCAATGATCGATTTTTTCATAGAACTGCGTATTGTAAAAGTGACAGGTTTCCGCAGGTGCGTAGCATTTCACGCCGGGAAACTGTTCCGCAATATAGGCGGTGCCGAAATAGTGGTCGGGATGCGCATGGGTGACGAAAATCGTGGTGAGTTCGCGGCCCAATTCGCAGATTTCCGCGCAAACGCGATATGCGTTCGAGCGGGTCCACTGGGTGTCGATCAGGACAGCCTCTTTTTCACCGTAGACGATGACGGAAGCGACTGAAAAACCACTTTCCGGGCTGAAAAATACTTTTGTGCCAAGCTTGCCGGGGCCATGTTCAACGGTTCTTACCTCCATGTAGATTCAACCTCCATTTAATAAAATCAAAGTGACTCCTTAGGGGTATAAACTCATTATAACAACAGGGAAAGGCAAGTTCAAGCAAATTATTACAATCAAGTCTATGCATCGGATTGCTATTTTCGGAAAATTGAACAATTTTATAAAGTTTAAATCATTTGTTGGGCGCCGCTGCTTATCGGAAGGGACCCCGGTAAAGCTTCATAAACACGCTTGCAAGCGGATTGCTGCGCTTGAGGTAAACCGCCTGATGGGGACATAGTTCATGGCAGCACTTGCATTCGATGCATTTTGCATACGAGATTTCCTTCGTAGTCCGGTCGATTGCCTGCATCGGGCAGCTGTCGACGCAGACGTTGCATTTTTTGCAGGTTTTCGGATCAATCGCGGGTTTTGACTTCAGGAAATCAACCAATAGCCGGATTGCTTTCTGGCTTTGCTTTTTGTGAAAGGCAAAACGGGCAGGAAGACGGAAACCGGAAAGGGGAGGCGGGCTTGCATAGTCTCCGAGAAACAGGATTTTGTCCGTGTCCGCCTCGCCTAATTTTCGCTCAATCGCTGCTCTCAGGACGGGGATTTCATGCGCGCGAAGTCCAAGCATTCCAAGCGCTGCCGCGTCCAGCGCGAGAGGATCTTCGGAGATCAGGATTTTATTCGCGGGATAGGGGCTGCCCGCGGTCGGGCCATCGCCGTCCATAGCTAGGACACCGTCCATGATATGGAGCGGGAAACGCGCCGCTTCATGGATATCGACAAGAACATTTCCAAAGAGATGCGCATCCGGAGCGGCCTTGTGGTATTCCGCTTTTCGCAGGCCGGGAATGCATCCAAACACGTTTTTTACCGCACCAGTATAAATGCAACCGGAGTGTGATTTCAGCTTCGGAAGGTTAATAACCAGATCCGCGTCGAAAATTGGCCTGGCAAGGTACAGTCCATCAAGCAAACTGCTCCTTCCATCGGCGGCGACGACACCCTCCCGGTCAAAGTTTTTCAGTGTTGCTCCGATCTCCTCCGCCATTTTTTTCAGGCCGGAGACTTCAAACGCCCGAGCCGTGGGCGCTACGCCCGCGATTGCGCCCCCGGCGCTGTCTCCGGTCCAAACTTCGCAGCCGAGGTTTTTCAGAATTAAGGCTACGGCCCGTACAAGTTCGCAATGCGTAACCGCCGCGCTTTCCGGCGGTTTTGGACCGATCAGGTTCACTTTCAGCAGGACCTTCATTCCGGGACGGACAAACTTCTCCCACCCGCCGATGGCTGCTATTCCCCGGTTTATGGCATCCGAAAGCCGACTCGGCTCGTAGGCTGCGCATTCCATTATGGCTACTTTACTGCTCATGTGTTTCCCTTCTTTCTTCCGCCGCGCCGGCATTCCGGTTTCCTGACGGCGCGATAATAGCCGCGGGAAATGATAGTAGTTTTCGCGCGTCCAAGAAGGCGCATGCGCGTCATAGGATACGTTCCGGGAATATTATACCATAACCGCGAAGCGGCTGGGGAATCGTTTTCAATTACGCGGCGCGCGGCGAGTTTCCTCGCCGCGCGCCGTGCGCAGTACCGTATTAATTAATGCGGCCGCTTGATTTGCGACCTGAAGACAGGCTCAACCGCCTTCTGTCTTTAGTCAAAGCGCCGGCCGGGAAGGCCGGAGCGCTGTTATTCAGGAGTCTCCCGAAAATATTGTATTGTTTCCTGGTCA
>DCTG01000221.1 GCA_002329245.1 Clostridiales bacterium UBA1446 | reverse complement strand
GTCCCGAACCAAGCGCGATACCAAGCTTCGCCACACCCCGATGTGGACTTGTACGGACAAAATACAGTGTTTTCAATGCTTTTCGGTTTAGTTGTCTTTTTATGTCTGGTTGTGTACGCTGTTCCGTTGGTACTCGCGTTGGTACTCGCGTTGGTACTCGTTACATTAAACTATTAACCGCTTTGCAAAAGCAGCGAAGTTTATTATAAGATACTTTCCCGCGCATTTCAAGGATTTTTTTCAGCTTCGCGCAAATTAATTTTCTTCTGCGGCGACAGGCGGCCGCTCCGGTTCCCCGGCGATTTTTATTTTCCCGGGCTTGTTCCGGTAAAAGAACGGGTTTTGTCCTTTGATAGCAGTCTTTATAAATTCTGTCTTGGCGGTCCCTTTATTTTTCGCCGAAACAAACGATATAAAAGATTAGATAACACTTTCAAACTTTATATGCAGGAGGGTTTCACCATGCCGTGGACGCCGAATCTGTCGGTTGGCGTAAAGATGATCGACGACCAGCACAGACTGTTATTCGAAAAGGCGGAGAAGCTTTTTGAAGCCGGGCAGAACCAGAAGACGAAGGAATACATTGGAGAACTCCTGGAGTTTTTGGATCGGTACACCAAGGAGCATTTCGCGGACGAAGAAAAATATATGCAGAGCATTCAGTATCCGGGATACGAAGAACAGAAAAAGGCGCACGCCGCGTTTATCGAGCGGCTGAAAAAGCTGCGCGGCGACTATGCCGCTTCGGGCGGAAACCTGCTGGTGATCCTCAACGCGCAGCAGATGGTTGTCGACTGGCTGACGAAGCACATTTCCAATATGGATAAAAAGATCGGCGAGTACGCCAAAAACCGCTAGCCGACGAGAAAACGGCGGACCGGCAAGGGAGCCGCGCCTTTCAAGGTTTCTCGCTCCGGCGAAAAGCGAAAGGTTTTTCCACCTCTCAGTCGGCTCTGCCGACAGCTCCCCTCGAAGGGGAGCCTTGAGACGAAAACAACAGCAAATTCATAGATTAGAACCCTTTCAAACCAAAAATGTATTCAAATCGTGCTTAGGCGATCTCCGGCGGCAGGCGCTTTGCGCCTGCCGTCTTTCTCTTTCCGCGGGCTAAACAATATAAAAAAAATATCGAAATAATGGAGTAGAGTCTTTCTGCCACTTGACGGCTATTTTCAAACCGGCAGAAATAATCAAGGACGCGAATCGGAGATGAGAGAATGATTAGACAGGCATCGAAACTAATCGGCATCGTTATGATCCTGCTGCTGTTCGGCGCCACGCAGGTATTGGCGGCCGAAACTCCGCCCCCGGGCGCGGACGACATCACCGTAAGCAACCATCTGGCGGGTATGCCGGATTCCATTTCTGTCGACGGGCTGCTGCAGGGCGACGTGGTGAAAGTTTACAGCAGCCTGAAGACGGCTGTTCCGATCGGCGTGGCTATCGCGGGAGAAGATTCGAGTGCAACCGTGTACATACATCAGCTGGGTATGAAAGCCGGCAGCGTATACCTTACGGTGACCTCGGGAAGCCTTTCGGAAAGCGCCCGTATCGAGGTGCCCTACGGCGCGGAAGCGCAAACGGCCGCCGTTTTGCCGGAAGACGTTACCATAGACAACAATAATGCCGGCTATCCGGACGTGGTTCGCCTGTCCAACAGAACCGCGGGTGAAGTCCTGAGAGTCTATTCAAGTTTCACCAGTACGAATCCTCTGGCGGAAACCGTCAGCGGCGGCACAACGGCGGTCATTTTTGTCAGCCAGATCGGGCAGGCCGCCGGCTCCGCCTACGTTTCGGCGCAGAAGCCGAACGAAGCGGAAAGCGTCAGGACAGCCGTAAGCTTCGGCGCGGAAACCTTCTCCGCCGCTCCTTCGGCTTCCCAGGTTACCGTTGTGAATGAATACAATACCTCCGACACAATTACCGTCACCGGGATTACTCCGGGCGACACCGTTATCGTATACGATTCCATAAAGGGAACGGTTCCGCTTGGCAGCGCGGACGCGGATGCGGAGGGGAATGCGGAAATTACACTCAGCAGCGGGCTTCTCTCCCCGGCCGGCGGCAAAATCTTCATCGCCGTGAAAACAGGCGGCGCAAACGAAAGCAGCAGGACGCCCGTAACGTACGCACCGGAAATCACCGCCTCCGCACCCTCCGCTACGCAGATCATCGTCTTCAACAACTACAACGCGGCCGACACCGTCACCGTCACCGGACTTTCGGCCGGCGACATCGTTACCGTCTACGCTTCTTTGAAAGGCGAGGTTCCGCTTGCAACCGCCACGGCGAACGCCGAGGGCACGGCCGCGATTTCCTTGGACGACGGACTCTTCTCCCCGAACGGCGGCAAAATTTATGTCACCGTGAAAACGGCCGACGCAAACGAAAGCGCCAGAACGCCGGTGAGCTATCCCAAGGAAGCCTGGTCCGAGGTTCCCAAGCCCTCTCAGGTATCCGTCGTGAACAACTATAACGACTCCGACATCATTACCGTCACCGGTCTTTCCGCCGGCGACACCGTAACCGTATACGCTTCTTCTTCCGGCACGGAAGTCTTGGGCAGCGCCGTCGCGGACGCGGAAGGCACGGCGGAAGTTACGCTTTCCGACGGGATTCTTTCCCCGAAGGGCGGAAGAATCTTCATCACCGTGAAAGGGTCCGAAGCGAACGAGAGCAAAAGGGCGTCCATAAACTATCCGAAGGAAACCACTACCTCCGCTCCCACGCTCTCCCAAATCACCGTTGCGAACTACTACAATACCTCCGACACAATTACCGTCACCGGTCTTATGCCCGGCGACACCGCCGCCGTTTACGCTTCCACGAGAAGCACGGAGCCGCTCGGCAGCGCGGCGGCGAATGCCGAGGGCACGGCGGAAATTACTTTGAACAACGGGATTCTATCCCCGAACGGAGGCAAAATCTATGTTTCGGTGAAAACGTCCGACGCGAATGAAAGCGACAGGACCGCCGCGAGCTATACCTCCGAAAAATCGACCGGCCTCAAAGCCGACATGATACTCGTGGATAACCGTTACTATACCGAAACGGACGGCGTGCAGGACGCGGGGACGGAGGATATCGTGCGCTTCACATCCGGCTTCGAGGCGGGCGACATCATCAACATATATCAAAAAGCCTCGGGCGGCGGCACCTGGATCGAGCCTTACACGGTGACGGATATCGACGCGGAAGCCGACTCAGTAAGCTTCCTCATCGGTCAGCTCGGCACGGACGCGGGCCGGATTTATGTCACCATTACAAAACTCAACAAAACCGAAAGCGCAAGGATCAGCGTTCCGTTCGATTCGGAACCCGTAACAGCGCCGCTCTCCTCCTCCAATGTAATCGTTGCGAACAACTATGAGTCCGAGGATATAATAACGGTTTTGAACGTGACGCCCGGTCAGACCGTAACGGTTTATACCTCTCCGCGCGGCCAGACGGCGATTGCAAGCGAGGTGGCGACCGGCGATACGGTAATGCTTATGCTCAACGAGGGGCTCCTCGCGGCCAAGGGCGGCAAGATATATGTTTCGGTGAAGGACGAGACGAAATTGGAAAGCTCGAGGACGCCGGTATCGTACGCAAGCGAGGTTACCGCCAAGCCGGTGGCAAACAATATCCTCGTCGTCAATTATCCCGGCGTATGGAATGACACCGTTACGATCATCGGTCTTTCCGCAGGCGACACCGTAACGGTTTACGACGCCCCAACCGGAGGAGCCGTATTGGCAAAAGAGACGGTTATGGGAAAAGGAACCACGCTTACGCTTATCACCAATCTGCCGGACAGCGCGGGGACGATCTATGTAAGCGTGACGAGTGTCAACAAGGCCGAAAGCCCCAGAATCGCGGTAAAATATCACGCGGCGTAAAACCCGGAGACGAGGGAAAAACGGCGGCNNGACACCCCTCAGCCGGCTCCGCCGACAGCTCCCCTCAAGGGGAGCCGGTAGATGAAGGGAAACCAGAACGGAAACACCGAAGGAAAGCCGAAATAAAAAAGCATGGCGACGGCCATGCTTTTTTATTGCATTTACTCCGGCGATTGACATAGAGCCGAAGTATGGCTTTGCTCCCATGATTGAGATAAAGCCTTTTGATTTTGACTTCGTTTCGAGTACTGTTTCTTCCAGTCTCTACTCCTCCGTTCCGGAACGTTCGGTTATATACAGCAGCGCGCCGCTTCCCGCAACGGTTTCCCCTACCGTTTCGTAAGGCGTTGCACCGACATCTTTCATCACCATCAGGTTGAACACTTCCCCGTTTGTCATGCGGACAATCAGTCCGCTGTGCGTGGAAAGAAATTTCTCCTGTTCGTAGGTTCTGATCGAGTCAATGCAGCTGCCTTCTTCCGCGTACAGAAAAAGCGCTTCGTGCAGCAATTCCCTGAAACCCTGTTCCGTCATGATACAGCCCCCCCTCTCAAGGCTACCATGTTACTGTTTCTATTTTCGCGTTATATCGAACGGAAACAGCCCCGTTGGGAAGCTTCGAAGCCCGTCCATATTCTGTTTCTATGTATCTTAGGCCGCGTTCTCCCCCTGTTATGAATATCGTAACAGAAACGGCTGACAGGTACCGTGACCCTGTCACATTCGCAGTAATTTGATTATCTCCTCCCTTCCAACGCTTTGACGGCATGGTAGAGCACAAAATTAACCGGGGTCGGAACGCCGAGACGCTTTCCGAGCTCTACCGCAACGCCGCCGAAAGAATCCGCTTCCGTTTTTCGTTTCGCCTCCACGTCCTGCAGCATCGAAGTCTTGCTGTCGGGTGAAAAGGTTTTCATGTCCTCTTCGAACGCCGCAACGTCCGCTTCGGTCAGCCCGATATCTAAGGCGCGCGCCAGCGCCAGGGCTTCCATCATGGCCTCGTGAAACAGGACGCGGTTGGACTCCAGCCGCATCAGATCGCCGTACCGCGCGCCGGTCACGGCGGACACCTGATTGCAGCCCACGTTCAGCATCCACTTTTTCCATACGGTCAGAACCATGTCGGGACAGACTTCCGTCTTTATCCCCGCGGCTTCCAAATACTCCCGCACGGCGAGCACCTCCGGCGCGGGAGGCGTGTTTTTCTCGTCCCCGAAGCGGACGATGCCGTCCGCCGAGTTGACTACGCCTTCTTCGGTTCGGATCGCGTCGATATAGAGGGACAGCCCATAAAAAACCCGGTTGTCCGGAAAGCGCATTTGCAGGGCGTCTTTGGCCGTGATACCGTTCAGAAGCGGCAGGATCAGCGTGTTTTCCCCAACCGCGTTCTTGATATCCTCCATCGCCTCGTCAAGCTGGTAATTCTTCACGGCGACGAGTAGAAGATCCGGATGAAACTCCGTTTCCTCCGGCGCGACGACGCGGGGGAAAAAGGCCTCCCCGTTGAGCACCGCGCCGCGCTCACGCAGCACCCTTCCCCGCTCTCCTCCCGCGATTACGGAAAGGCCGGAGCCGTACGCGTCAAAGAGCCGGCGGCCGTATACCATACCGACCGCGCCCAAACCGATGAGCGCTGACGAGCGTATCTTCATGCCGTTTCTCCTTTCCTTCGCGAAAAATCCCCCGCACCGCCGCCTGCCTCAGTTCAGCTCGGAATACAGGAGCAAATCGCGGCAGAGAAAAAGCGTCAGCAGGGAAACAAAGATGTTGCACAGGCCGAGCGCCAAAAACTGCATGTCGATCCGGCTCCACGGAATCAGGTCGAACACGCCGAGCAAAATTGCGGCGGCGACGCCCGGCAGAGCCATCACGAGTATGGACAGAACATAAAACAGCATGGCAAAAACCTTCGACGTCACCATACCGAACACGCGTCCCACCAGAACGCTCCCCGCCTGAAACAAAAAGGTAAAGGAAACGCGCGCCAAGACGAGGCAGAGAATTTCCGGCGGACCGAACCCTAAAATCAGCCCCACCGGCAAAAAGACGACAACCGCCTCAAGCACCGCGCCCGCAAAGCTCTCCCGCATGCACTGCAGAAGTTTTGCAAAGGGCTTTTCCGGGACCAAATAGACGAAGTGCTTCATCAGCTCCTTCGGAAAACGCCCCAACGCCACCGAAAAAAACTGCATATAGGTGGCGAACAGAAACGCGGGCAAAACGCCCAAATTCCGCGTGAAGGCGGCAAAGACGATAATTATGGCCGCGAAAAGAAGCTGAAGGCCGCCGAGGAGGAAAACCCGGCTGCGCCGGTTCTCGATTATATGCTTGTAGTAAAACGTGTTCGCACCCTCGCCCCTGTCAAGGCTCCTTCCGAGCCTCACCTTCCGGCGCGACAGGTCCGCAACGCGGCCTTCCCGTTTTGCCGCGGCGGTTAAATGGGCCTTTTCGGAGGCCTTCAGAACATCCTCGTAATAATCCTGTCGGGATCGGGTGATGAGAAGAACCAGGAGGCCGGCGTAAGCCGCACTGAGGAGAAGACCCGAAATCAGCGGGACACTCTCACCCGTAATGAGTCCCGCCGCGAAGCCGGCAGTCCAGCCCGCCACCGGAAACAGGCGCGCGGGAAGGCTGTTTCCCGCTTCGACAAGGCGCTTAAGGGGCTCTTCCCCACTTGCCAGATACCAGAGCAGAACGGCCCCGCACAGGATGAGAACGATGAGGCAAACGGTCTTCACCCTTCTTCGCAGGCCTTCGTCCGCGCTCGTCATGGAGTAAATCGTCATGGCGGTGAGCTGGGCCAAAAACAGGTCGAGCGCATAGCCGACCAAGATCATAAGAATGGCTCCAAAGCCTACGCCGTACAGGTTATGCATCCAGGAATACTGAAACAGGAGGAAAAAGCCGAGCACTATGGAGGTGCCGATTTGCTGGAACAACCCGAAAAACAGGACGCGCCGGGGCGGCAGGGGGGCCGGAAAAACGAGGTTCACGTCCGCCTGGGTAAATAGGCTTGCCCCTTCGCCGAATCCGTTGTTGGCGATTACGAGAAACAGGATCAGAAAAAGGCCGAATACGCCCGCGTAAAGCTCCCGGATGTCCCGCAGTTCGGAAGCCTCCAGGGGAGCACGGCTCCCGCCGGATATCGAAAGGATGAGCAGCGCTATGATAAAAATCACATAGATGATTTTTCCGGGGCTGCGGACCAGACTGAGCAAACGGTTTTTTATTCGGATGAGAAGCAGATAGGTTAAGGGGCTTTTCATTGCCTCTCCCCCCCGCCTTCCGTGATGGCGAAAAACAGCTCCTCCAACGCGTGCGCTTCCGCGTCCGAGCCGGAATTTTTCCGCGTCGCGGCAAATTTTCCGTTTATCATGATATGAGCGCTATCCCAGTATTCCTCCACGCTGTCGAGCATGTGCGTGCTGATTAAAACGCTGGCGCCCGCCGCCTTCTGCTCGCGGAAGAGCTCCTTGAGCTCCTTGATGGCATGCGGGTCCAGGCCCACCAGAGGCTCGTCGAAGATGACCACGCTGGGCTTGTGGATCAAAGCGCAGCAGATGGACAGCTTCTGCTGCATGCCTTTGGAAAGCTCCTTGCCCAGCTTCTTTTTCTTGTCCTCCAGCTCCAGCCGCTCCAGAAGCTGCTGGGTGTAGGTTTCGTCCTCCACCTTGTAGGCCCGGCGGATGAACTCCAGGTGTTCCTCCACGGTGAGCAGGTCGTAGACCGCGGGCATCTCGGGGATATACCCCAGCTGCCGCTTTGCCTCCAGAGAGGTGTTCTCACAGCCGTTGATCTCAATCCGGCCGGTGAACCGCAGCAGGCCGGTGATGCACTTGATAATGGTGGATTTCCCAGCGCCGTTGGGTCCCAGCAGAATGCCGATCTGCCCGTCGCCCACGGCGAAGCTGATGTTGTCGTTGGCCAAGGTCTTTCCATAGCGCTTGGTCACGCCGCTGATGGATAACATGATCATTTCCTCCATACATCTCTTAAAAAATAAGGTCGGCTTCATTGTACTGTATCCCGGAC
>DCTG01000143.1:750-20135 GCA_002329245.1 Clostridiales bacterium UBA1446 | reverse complement strand
CGGCGCCAAGATCGACATCGAGGATGACGGCACCATTTATATCGCGGGTGTGGACGCCGATTCCTGCGACGCGGCGAAAAAGGCCATCGAAGCCATTGTGTTCATGCCGGAAGTCGGCGCGCTCTATTACGGCAGAGTCGTCCGCATTATGGCGTTCGGCGCCTTTGTGGAGCTTGCGCCCGGAAAGGACGGACTGGTCCACATCTCCAAGCTGGCGGAGCACCGGGTTGAGAAGGTCGAAGATGTGGTCAACATCGGCGACATGATCTGGGTCAAGGTCGTTGAGATCGATGAAAAGGGAAGAGTGAACCTCTCCCATAAGGACGCCGTCCGGGAAATCAAAGCGCGCGAAGGCTTGAAGAAGCAGCCGTAATTCATTCATAAGGAAGCGCCGCCCAAAACCGGGCGGCGCTTTTGTTTTATCATCTTCTTTGGCTAAATGAGGCGCACGATGATGCGGTGCAGAATGTCCACGGATTCGTCAAGGTTGGACGAGGCGTCCTTGATATGATGATAGACTTCCCGCTGCTTGAGAGCTTGCATGGGGTCGTCGCCGGAAAAAACCGCTTTCATCCCGTCCCTGTATAGTTCCTCAATGATCAGATGCGTGTTTCTGATTTTCGGGATTTCCTTTTCCGCCCCGTGCGGGTCGGACTGCAGGGATTTTACGGACGCGGAAAAATAGCGCACGCCTTCCTTCAGCATCTCGAGCATGCCGGTAATCACATTGTCGGGCTTGACGTCGAACGCGATCATCGAGAGCAACGTGGATTTCGCGTACTCGATGACCCGATCCATGGCAACCGAGATCGAGTAGATATCGCCGCGATCGAAGGGCGTGGAAAACGCCTCCACAAGCTTCTCCTCCAAGGACATCCGGAGGTCATCCGCTTCTTTCACATAGCGCAGAAGGTTTTCCTTGTCTTCGCAAGAGCCGCAGGCGACCCAGTTGCACAGCGAGGTGACTCCCAACTCGTTGTATTCGGCTTCCTGCGCAAGCATTTCAAAAAAAGGATATTTCGCGGGGAAGATCCGGTCGACGATTCGTTTTTTACCCATAGGCCCCCTCCTCCTAGACGCCGGGAATCAACTTAATAAGCAGGTATATGAGTGCGGAAATCAGCGCCGACATCGGCATGGTAATGAACCAGGCAAGGACAATCTCCTTCACAATGGACCACCGTACCATTTTATACTGGTCCGCCGAGCCGACGCCCATCACGCTTCCGACCACCACGTGGGTGGTCGATACCGGGGCGCCGGTCAGGTTCGCCGCCGCGAGCGAACACACGGAGGCCAGCTGGGAATTGAGACTGTGGATTGGCTCAAGGCAGTAGATTCCCCTGCCGATGGTTTTCATAATGCTCCAGCCCCCAAAGGAGATGGCGAGGAACATGGAAGAGCCGACGCATAGCTTCAGCCAATAGGGAGCCTCGCCGGGCGCAGAGCCGTTTTTTGCCGCAAAGGCCAGCACAAGGATGGCAAGAATCTTCTGTGAGTCGTTTGCTCCGTAATTAAAGGACAAACCTGCCACGAAGAGCCACTGAATGCGTTTAATCGGTTTGTTGATGGTTGCTTTGGCATTGCGCAGAAAGAGCTTCGCGGCCTTTTGAAACACGAAGGCGATGGAAAAACCTAAAAACGGAGACAAAAACAAAGAAGCGATGATTTTAACCATCCCGGTAATCTCGTGTCCCGGGCCGGTCAGCTCCCGGAATCCCCATACGATGTGCGAGGGACCGGAAGCAATCAGAACCGCGCCGATAATTCCGCCGATCAGCGCGTGTGTGGAGCTGGAGGGAAAGCCAAGCCTCCAGGTGATCGTATTCCAGGCAATCGCGCCGAAACAGGCGGAAAGCAGGATGGGAAGCAGCATCGAATGGTCCGGAAGGTCGATCAGTTTCGAAATGGTGTCCGATACGAGGCTTCCGGAAAATAACGCGCCCAACAGGCCGAAGAAAGAGGCGATGCCGATTGCCTGGCGCGCGGAGGCGGCGCCGCAGTTAATCACTGTGGCGATCACGGAGCTCACGTCATGAAGTCCGTTCGACAATGCAAAGACAAGGCAAAGCAGGATTACGAGGCCAAGAAGCACACCGGCAGTTTCCATCCTGATACCTCCGAAGCGGAGATTTCTTTGTTTGAATTGTACCAAAAACCGAAACCTTCCACAAGCCGCGGTCAATAAATTATATGCCGCATGGCAAGGCCTCCGGCACGGAAAACCGCTGCCGGAGGCCTGCTTTACCCATCTTTGCTTCTATTGTATGCGGTCGAATCCCTTAGCGTTCCACTGGCTCAGGGGTGTAAAACGCCTGAATGAAGGGTTCCCTTCCGTCAGAGGCTATGAACTGCCGACGCTTTTTTCCGCCCGCTCTATCGCCTTGCGGACAATATTGCCGCAGTTACGCGCCGATACGTCGCCCCAGCCGTGCTGTTGGACTGTGTCATATACTCCAAGCTCTTTCGCTATTTCCGCCTTCAGCTTGTCCGACATCATGCTTCTGTGACCGCTCATGTCAGTGACCTCCTCCTTGGCATTCAAAACGGAACGCGGAGGGATGCGCATGGATAGAAACGGT
The DNA here is from genome assembly GCA_002329245.1 of Clostridiales bacterium UBA1446. Lineage (GTDB taxonomy): Bacteria > Bacillota > Clostridia > Oscillospirales > Oscillospiraceae > UBA1446. The sequence goes on along the minus strand of DCTG01000143.1, from coordinate 17,553 downwards.
TTACGGGTTTTCGGATTCAATTTTGAATCCGTCATTATTTTTTCCGAAACCGTCGGATTTATAAAGCCAAGTTGCACATGCGCTGGCAGCCGAAGGAACGCGTTGCTGCCGCAGAGCGATTCAAAAAAACGCAAGATAGGCCTTTTCATTCGGGAAGTATTCTATTATAATTATTATATCTGAATATTTAAATATATAAATATAATAATATGAGGGAAAGGAGAAATCGGCGTGAAAGTGGTAATTGTGGGTGGAGTCGCGGGCGGCGCGAGCGCCGCGGCGCGCCTGCGGAGGCTGGACGAACATGCGGAAATCCTTATGTTTGAAAAGGGGGAGTATGTTTCCTACGCAAACTGCGGACTTCCGTATTATATCGGCGGCGTCATCGAGGAAGAGGAGAAGCTTTTGGTGCAGACGCCGGAGTCCTTCCGCAACAGGCATCGCATCGATGTCCGCCTTAAGAGCGAGGTTGCGAAAATCGACCGGGAGAAGAAAACGGTGGAAGTTCGGGAACTCGAGACCGGCAGGACATACACGGAAACATACGACAAACTGATCCTGTCACCCGGCGCCGAGCCGGTCCGGCCGAAATTGGAGGGCATTGACCGCCCGGGCATTTTCACAATCAGGAGCATCCCGGACACGCAGCGCATCAAGGATTTCGTGGAAGAACAAAAGCCGGAGAGAGCCGTTGTGGTCGGCGCGGGATTCGTCGGGCTGGAAGTGGCGGAAAATCTGCGCGAGCGCGGGGTTTTCGTTACCGTGGTGGAGCTGGCTGACCATGTGATCGGGCCGCTTGACTTTGATATGGCCGCCATCGTCCACGGGCATCTGCGGGAAAAAAACGTGGAGCTTTACCTGAAGGATTCCGTAATCTCCTTCTCGGGGGAGAACCGGATCACCGTGAACCTCGGAAGCGGACGCAGGCTGGAAGCGGATATGGTCGTTTTAGGCATCGGCGTTCGTCCGGAAACGAAGATAGCTAAGGAGGCGGGGCTTGCGCTTGGCCCGACGGGCGGGATACTCGTCGACGAGCAGATGCGCACCTCGGATGAGAACATTTACGCCGTGGGCGACGCGGTTGAAATCCGGGATTTCGTGAATGGAGGTCCGGCGCTGGTTCCGCTTGCGGGACCCGCGAGTAAACAGGCCAGAATCGCGGCGGACAATATCTGCGGCCGGCCGGAGGAGTTTTCGGGGACCCAGGGCACCGCGATCGTCAAGGTGTTCGACCTCACCGTTGCCCTTACAGGAAATAACGAAAGGACGCTATTGAAAAACGGCGCGGCGTTTGAAAAATCCTTTACCCATTCTGCCTCGCACGCGGGGTATTATCCGGGCGCCATTCCGATGAGCGTGAAACTGCTGTTTTCAAAGGCGGACGGAAGGATTTTCGGGGCGCAGATCGTGGGCTATGAAGGGGTCGACAAGAGAATCGACGTGCTTGCCACGGCCATTCGGAAAGGGATGACGGTATATGATTTGAAGGAACTGGAGCTTGCGTACGCGCCGCCGTATTCCTCGGCCAAGGATCCGGTCAATATCGCGGGATACGTGGCCACCAATATCTTGACCGAAGATATGAAAATTTTCCACTGGCACGATATCGAGGGCATTGATCCCGCCCGGTCCGTGATACTCGACGTGCGAACCCGGCCGGAATACGAACTTGNNGGAACGGTTCCGGGCGCCCTCAACATCACGTTGGACGAACTTCGCCCGCGTCTCGGAGAAATTCCGAAGGATAAGGACGTCTATGTCCTGTGCGAGGTCGGGCTTCGGGGGTATCTTGCCTGCCGGGTGCTGATGCAAAGCGGATACCGGTCCGTCCGAAATTTAAGCGGCGGTTACAGAACCTATATAGTAGCCGCCCGGAAGAACCAGTCCAACGAGGACGTTTATGAAACCAGCCTGCGGAACAACGAGGTTCCCGGTTCCGGCTGCGGGGAGGAGCCGTGTATCGGCAATATCACGCTTCGCGTGAATGCCTGCGGGCTCCAGTGCCCGGGTCCGCTTCTTAAGGTGTATAAGGCGGTGGAGGGGCTGAAGTCCGGAGAGATATTGGAGATTCGGGCGACCGATCCCGGATTTCAGACCGACGTCAGGGTCTGGTGCGAGCGCACGGGAAACCGGCTTTTGAGCTTGGAGTATAAGGACGGGGCGTTTGTCGCCATAATTCAAAAAGCAAGCGCCCCGCCGGTAAAAAAGTCTTCCACCGGCGAGGACGACAAAACGCTGATTCTCTTCAGCGGCGACCTGGATAAGGCAATCGCCACCTTCATCATCGCTAACGGAGCCGCGGCCTTAGGCCGGAAAGTCACCATATTCTTTACCTTCTGGGGGCTGAATGTGATCCGGAAGCCGGAAAAGGCGCGCCTTAAAAAAGACTTTTTATCGCGCATGTTCGGGGCAATGATGCCGCGCGGCGCAGGAAAACTCTCGCTCTCCCGCATGAATATGGCCGGCGCAGGCCCCCGCATGATCCGCTATCTGATGAAAAAGAAACGGGTTGACTCCCTAGAGAGCCTGATCGAGCAGGCGCGCTCCAACGGGGTTCGTCTGGTGGCCTGCAATATGTCCATGGACCTGATGGGAATTGATATCAGCGAACTCATAGACGGTGTCGAACAGGGCGGAGTCGCCACCTTCCTCGGCGCGGCGGAAGAATCCGATATGAGCCTGTTCATCTAGGCGGGCGCTTGGAAAGGCGGGGAGCAGTCAATTGGATACGAAATTATATGAAGACGCTGCCAAAAAGCTTAAAATCCTTGCGCATCCGTACAGGCTCTGTATTATCAAGGGGCTTTTGGACGGTGGCTGCAATGTTTCAAAGATTCAGGCCTGCCTTCAGATTCCGCAGTCCACGGTTTCCCAGCATTTGGGCAAACTGAAGGACGCGGGCATCATCGAAGGGAAGCGAAAGGGCACCGAAATCTGTTATCAAGTTGTGGATGAGGAGAGCGCGAAACTCATTGAACTGCTGGTGAAAAGCAGATCGTCTTCCGAATGAAAAGCAGCCGGCCGGCGTCAAATGACGACCGGCCGGCGGTTTTNNGGAAATATCATAAACGACTATTCCGACCTTCAGGATATAGTCAGCGTCAGCGCCCAAAAGGAGCTGATTTTCGAAGTGGAGCGTTCGGGGAACCGCCTTAGCTTGCCTGTTTCTGAAAAGAAATATGCGCGCCGGGAAGGACGAAAACGAACGAATTGACATCCGCCGCGGGCGGATGCTATGATGACAGGGCCGGTATTTCCCATTTGCATTGGAGAGGATTCCGGCAGGGAGGCGCGCGCATGGAGAGAAACAAGCCGATCGAACGCCGCTACGACGCCTTGGGACCAAGGGTGGCGGAGGCGCTGCGAAAGCGCCGTTTTGACGCATATTATTGCAAAACAGCCGGGGAAGCGCTGCGGCAGATTGTCGACCTCATTCCCAAAGACCACATGGTATCGTGGGGCGGCTCGGAAACCATGATCGAACTTGGCGTTCAGGTGCGCCTCAAACAAGAGGGCTACCGTGTGTTGGACCGGGATTCCGCCAGAAATCCGTCGGAACGGACGGAGATCATGCGGCAGGCATTGCTTTGCGATACCTTCCTCATGAGCAGCAACGCGATTACCGAAGACGGGCAGCTCATCAATATCGATGGGAACGGGAACCGGGTGGCGGCTTTGGCCTTCGGCCCGCGAAGCGTGATTGTCGCCGCCGGGATGAATAAAATCGTGAAGAGCGCGGAGGACGCGATGCGCCGGGCGAGGACCATTGCGGCCCCCGCGGTGATTCAGCGCTTTCGGGACATGAATACGCCCTGCTATCAAACCGGCGCCTGCGCGGAATGCCTCAGCCCGGACTGCATCTGCGCGCAACTGGTGACGACGAGAATCGCCGGCCTGCCGGCAGGATAAAGGTTGTGCTGGTCGGGGAAAGCCTCGGCCTGTAAAGGGACCCCCGCCTTCATGCATGCAGCCGGCCGGTGCGCCTTTGCGCCACTGGCAGATCCTTGTTCGGAACCCTATTGCAGGATCTGCCCCATTGGAAAGGATGGCTATACAGATGAAATTTAAAATGGTACACGAAAACTATAACGTCAAGGATCTGGATGCTTCACTTGCATTCTACAGGGAAGCACTGGGCCTTACTGAAGCGCGCCGCAAAAATGCCGCAGACGGATCCTTCGTCATTGTCTACGTTGCCAACGAGGAGAGCGATTTTGAGCTGGAGCTCACTTGGCTGCGCGATATGGATCGTCCCTATAATCTTGGCGACTGCGAGTTTCATCTTGCCTTCCAGGTGGATGATTTTGATGCTGCTTATGCCAAGCATAAAGAACTGGGCTGCATTTGTTATGAGAATCCATCCATGGGCATCTATTTCATTAAGGATCCTGACGGATACTGGCTGGAAATCATCCCTAACCGAAGGTAAGTAGCTTTTTCACATGCTTGAGTTGTAAGCGAATAAAAATGCATGATTGAACAAAATATCCATTACAATTAACGCAGCGAAAGCGAAATCGCCGCCGACCATAAGGCCGACGGCGATTATTCTTGCTCCGAGGGAAGATAACGGATTTGAGCAATCTAGTCCGCAAAGTTCGGGAGATTTATTTGAACTATACGGGCCTGATCGAGCCCTGCGGCCTGGACGAGGCGTGGTTGGACATAACCGGCAGCGCGAAGCTATTCGGGGGACACCACAAGGTTATTTGCCGCTTTTTATGTTTCTTGCGGCTCCGGCTACCGGGAAATAAAAAAGCGTTTTTAAGGCTTTTCCCTTGCCAACGTTGTGCAGAATGAGGTAAAATATAAAAATGACATCGTCAAAACGGCAACCATTTCAGGAAATGCCTCCGTCCTTGACGGCGGGACGCTGACGTATCTNNAGTATGTAACATACGAAAAGGGCCGCGCGTTCCAGTGCGCGGACCCTTTTCTTTCCGACCGGCATGAATATCCTTGCCCCTGCCGGGAACGCAATGCGTTTTTTGCTGAAGCGGGCATCACTCTGCCGCCCAAGTGGCGGCTGTCGCTTGTATCTGCAGGCTTGGCGGCTTATGTCCCTCCTGCGTTTGTAAATGGGTGTGTGTAACATTGGACAGAAAACAATATATGCAGGGCTTGGTCTGCGGGGTGCTGTCATTCGGGCTTTGGGGCATCCTCCCTCTCTACTGGCGGTTCGTCGGCGCCCTCAGCCCGTATCAGATCTTCGGCCAACGGGTAGTCTGGTCGTTTCTTTTTGTCTGCCTGCTGCTTCTGAAAATGAAGAAGTGGAAGGCCTTTGTAACCATAATTCGGAATCCGCGGGAGTGGCTTCGGATTATAGGCCCCGCGTTTTTTATTGCGCTGAACTGGCTTCTTTATATCTGGGGCGTAAACAACGGCTATATCATCGAAACAAGCCTCGGGTATTACATCAATCCGCTGGTTGTCGCCCTCTTCGGCGTGCTTTTCTTCCGGGAGCGACTCTCACGCCTTGAGCTCGTCGGCATCGCATTCGCGGCGGCAGGCGTGGTAATGAAAACGCTCCTTTACGGAAAGCTGCCCTATATCAGCCTTGTGCTGGCCTTCACCTTTGCCATTTACGGCGCGCTCAAGAAAAAATCGAAGCTCGACTCGGTCTCAGGCCTTGGGTTCGAAACGCTGGTCGTCGGCATCCCCGCGCTGTTCCTCATCTTGACGAGCGAGGTGCGCGGCGTGGGCATCACCGGGAACCTGCCGCTTACCTTCTGGCCGATCATCGCGGCGAGCGGCATTATCACGGCGACGCCGCTGCTTCTCTTCGCGGAGGGCACGAAGCGGCTGCCGCTCGTCATCATGGGCTTTTTACAATATATATCGCCGTCGATCCAGCTGGTCATCGGGGTCTTTCTGTTCGGGGAGGCGTTCGACCGCTCCTCGCTCTCCGCGTTTTCGCTCATATGGGTGGGCATCGCCCTATTTACCTATTCGCAATATAAGCGGCTGCGCGAAAAGCGGGAGCAGGATGCCGCGCGGGCGGAGTAAGGCGGCGGCTTTACAGGAAAAATACCCTGTGATTCTCACAATCACAGGGTATTTTAGTAAGCGCCGCTGCGCGCTTCTTATACCGTACGCGCCCGCCGATGGCTGCGGCCGTGGATAAAATAATACAATACGATGCCACACAGCGCCAGTGGCGATCCGAGCATATAGATGCCGGCATAGCCGATGAAGGGGACCAGCAGCCCGCCGAGAATGGGCCCGACGGTGAGCCCCGCGTCGAGGAAGATATAATAGGTGGAGTTGGCCATGCCGAGGCGTTCTGGCGGCGCATATTTCACGCCGATGGAAAGCGTGACCGCCTGAACGGAGCCAATGCCCGATCCGTTGAGAAAGGCTGCAAGCAGCAGCATGGGGCCGCTTCCGGCCAGCCCCGTCAGCAGTAGCCCGGCTGCGTAGACGGCAAGGCCGGCGTACATCACGGGGTTTTCGCCGTACCGGTCGAAGCAGCGCCCGGCGAAGGGGCGCGCGGCCAAGATCCCGGCGGCGTAAAAGATGAAAAAGAAGGCGGCGGCGGTTGCCAGGCCGGTGCCTCTGGACGACACCGACAGGAAGGCTACGATGCAGCCATATGTGGAGTAAGCCACGCCGCAGATTAGGGCAACGGGCAGCATTTGTGTGTCGAGGATACCGGCCAGACCCTTCGGCGGCTTCGCCAGCGTGGCGGGGTCTGGGAGGCTGGCGTTTTTCAGCCGGAGGAAGGGAATAAAGCACAGGTCGAGCACGGCGATGACCGTCAGGACCGCGAAGAGGGCGGTATAGCTTCCCGCGCGGGTAAGCGCCGCGGCGAGGAAGGGGCTGACCGCGGTTGCAAGGGTGGCGCTAAGGCTGAAATAGCCCATCCCGACGCCGCTTTTGCCCTTAGGTATGAGCACGGAAGCGATGGTATAGACGGACGTGCTGGCGATCCCAAGCAGCAATCCGTGAAGGATTCGGATGAAAACCAGGATCCAGATGCTGTCCGCAAACAAATAGCACAGAGAGAGCGGTACGTTCCCGGCAAGGCCTATGGTCAGCATGCGCCTGCATCCCACGCGGAAGACGTGTCGTCCTGCGATGATCCGCGAAAAAATGGCGGCGAAGACATAAACGCTGGCGGCAAAGCCCGCCAGGGCGGAGGACGCGCCGAAGGAGTCGATGGCATAGCCCGAGGTGCTCACCATGCCTAAGTAAAAATTTGCGGAAATGAGGAAACTCGCCGCCCAGGCAACGAGATAATCTCTGGTGACCCACTTTTCTTTGACCATGCAGCACATCTCTTTTCGTTTCAGTTTATTTTCGCCATTTTTTCACCTTTGTTCAGAACGGGAAACAGAGCTGTTTGGGTAGAGTCGCTTAACGGTTTCCAAAAATTTCTCGGCGGCGCTGTTTGCCATCGACTGATGCCAGGCGATTGCGTTCGGGATGATCGCATCGTCGCCGGGAATCGGCATCGAGACAGCGTTTTCCATATAACTTGTTTCTGCCATAAAATGGGGGAACATGCTGAAGCCTACGCCAGAGTTGACGGCAACCATGACGGCGAGAAAGGAGTCATAATACTGGGTGTTGTATGGGACGAAAGACCGTGCTTCACAGATGGAGTCGATCTGATGAACAAGAAGCGGCCCCGTTTCCCGGAATTCGGTGAGCAGCGTCAGCCCGGTCAGGGTGGAAAAATCGTTCGGGTCTATTTGAGCCGCCTCGTTCCGGTGCACGTAAAGACAAAAGCGGTCTTCCTCCGTCAGCAGGAATTGAAGGCTTCCCGCAGTTTCCAAAAGGCTGACGAACGAAAAATAAAAATCATGCGAGCCGCTGTTGATTAAGTTGAGCTGTTTTGATCCTGTGCTGATGCTGATGTCGATTTGAATTCCGGGGTACTCAGATGTAAATGCTGAGATACAGCGGGTAAGCGTCTGGGTAGAGCTGGGCAGCGCGGAAATACGGATATGTCCGGTTTTTCCCGCCGCGGCACTGTGCATACGAGCCTCTGCTGACTGTGCCAAGGAAAGCAGATCGACTGCATAGTGATAGAATTCCTTTCCCTCGCTGGTCAACATGACCTTGTTGTGGTCCCGGACAAAGAGCTTCACTTTCAGCGAGTCTTCGAGCTCGCTGATCTGGCGACTGATGGCCGGCTGAGTGATGTATTGCTGCTGTGCCGCTTTGGTAAAGTTCAGGGTCTGTGCCGCGGAAATAAAGTACTTCAACTGGACCATATCCATTCCCTAAAACCCCCGTTCCGTCATGCGGTTGTGATCAGATAAGCGATAAGTTTTAGTAATACATGCCCAATCAATTTCTATTTTAAATCGTCTGCTTTCTCCAATATAATAAACGGTAAAGACAGGAAAGAAAAGCCGAAATTATTAAGAAAGGAGATTCATCATGTTTGATAAGCTTTTTACCCCGCTGAACATCGGCAATGTAGTCATACCAAACCGGCTTGTAGTTACCGCTATGGTATCAAATTTTTGTACTGCAGACGGCATGGCAACCGAGCGCTTCCTTGCCTATCACGAAGAAAAGGCAAAAGGGGGCTGGGGTCTGATCATTACAGAAGATTACGCCGTCAACAAGCATGCTATGGGCTATCAGTACATCGGCGGAATGTGGAAGGACGAACACATCGAAAGTCACCGCGCCCTGACCGAACGCGTTCACAAATATGACAGCAAGATCTTCTGCCAGATCTATCACGCCGGGCGGCAGAGCCATTCGGGGGTCAACGGCGGGGTGCAGCCCGTCGCAGTGTCCCCTATTGCCTGTCCCTGGACCCGCGAGATGCCGCGTGAACTGACGGTGGAGGAAATCAAGGAAATAGTGAAAGACTTCGGCTCGGCTGCGCGCAGAGTGAAGGAGGCCGGCTTCGACGGCGTAGAGATCCATGCCGGTAACGGCTATCTGATTTCCGGGTTTATGTCGTTCTATGAGAACAAACGGACCGACGAATACGGTGGGTGCTTTATGAATCGGATGCGCCTGCTCAAAGAGGTGTACGAAGAGGTGCGCGCCAATGTCGGAACTGATTACCCCATTATGGTACGCTTCTCAGCCGACGAGCATGTGGTAGGAGGCCGCGATCTGTCCGAATCGCGGATGATCGTAAAACTGATGGAGGAATGGGGCATAGACGCCATCAACTGCTCCAACGGGGTTTACGGTACTTATAATCCGGGCCAGGTTGCGCCCATGTATATGCCGCATGCCTGGACGATCCACAACGCCGCCGAGGTCAAGAAACTGGTTAATATCCCTGTCATTGGCGTCAACCGTATTACCGATCCCCTGATGGCAGATAACCTCCTTTCCATTGGCATGTGCGATTTTGTCGGCATGTCGAGAGCCTCGCTTGCAGACCCCGCACTGCCAAATAAAGCGAAGGCCGGAGACTGGGAGGGGATCCGTACCTGCATCGGCTGCTTACAGGGCTGCGTCGGGGCGCTGTATTTCGGAGATCCATTCCGCTGCCTCGTCAACCCGGAAATGGGAAACGAATACAAGTACACCTATGAAGCGTTGCCAGAGAAAAAACAGGTCATGGTCATCGGCGGCGGCGTCGCGGGTATGGAGGCGGCAATAGCCGCGGCAAGGCGCGGGCATACGGTTTCCCTCTACGAGAAGAGCGATCGACTTGGCGGGCAGTTTCTACCCGCGGCCTATCCGCCGGGCAAAGGGGAGTTCACCACCTTCATCTCCTGGCTGAAAAATGAGATGCTGCGGCTTGGCGTCACGGTCTTTCTCAATACGGAAGCGACTGCCGCACTGGTGAAGAGCAAGAACCCGGACAAGGTGATCCTTGCATCCGGCGGAGTTCCCTTAAAGCCCCCGATTCCCGGCATCGACAGGAAGAACGTAGTTACTGCGGAGCGCGTCCTTTTAGGTAAGGATATCGTGGAAGGCAGAATTGTCATCGCCGGCGGCGGCGCGGTCGGCCTGGAAACAGCGATCCATCTGGCTTATTCGGAACGCGGCGCCATTACGGTCGTCGAGATGCTGGACGAAATCGACAAGACCGGCGACGGCGTGATCAAGGTGCACCTGATGAAACTGGCCGCAGAACGCGGGATCCAGTTCCGCACGAGTACGAAGGTCATCGAGGTTTGTGAAAACGGAGTGGTTTTGGAACAGAGCGGGCATCCCGAGCTGTTTTACTGCGATTTCGTCGTGCTCGCGGTCGGCTACAGGGCGAACGACAGCCTGCGCAGCGAGCTGAGTTTTTTAGGCGACAAGCTGGCGGTTGTCGGGGATGCGGAAGCCTGCGCAAACGCGCTAACAGCATCCCACTCAGGATTTGCCGCCGGCTATTACGCATAGTACTATCTTGCTATAAATAGAAAGACAGGTTTCCGTGCGGCCTTGTAATCCGATTCAATGAATCCGAGCCGGAGCAAAAAAAAAATAAATAAACAAAAAGACAGCCGCCGATGAGATTAAAACTCATCGGCGACCATTTCTTTTGATTTACATAATTTGCGGAACATTGGTGCAACAAGCTTGATTATTAGGAACATTTACGCAAATTCGACTTGAAATTTCCGCTTCTTGTTGCACTGTCCAGCCATAGAGCCGCAACGGATTGCGGGTGGAGCGGGAAACGGGACTCGAANNCTCTGCCATTGAACTACTCCCGCGGGTGCTGTTTATTATAGCACCGATAGCGGAAAATTTCAAGATTCATTTAGCGGAAATGTCACTTGAGATAGGAGAGGGGATTCACCGTGCTTCCGTTGATTCGCACTTCAAAATGCAGGTGGGATCCGGTTGTCCGTCCGGAAAGGCCGACTCTCGCGATGGCCTGCCCCTGATAAACCTTTGTGCCGGTTGACACGAGCAGCTTGCTGCAATGGGCGTAGTAGGTCTGCTTTCCGGAGCTGCCGTGCGAAATGATAACCAGATAACCGTATGAGCCTTTATACCCCGCGTAGGTAACCGTTCCGCCGTCGGAAGCCCGTATGGTTGTCCCGTAAGGCGCTGCGATATCAATCCCGGAATGGAAGCTGTAGGATCCGAAAATGGAGCGGTATCCGTATCGGGAAGTGATCGATCCGTAAACGGGCCATTTGAAGGATCCGGTTGGAGCGGTCTTCGGACGCGGCGCCGTGCCGACTTCGACAATCTGCGTGGTAGGCTCGAGGATCGTTTGAGACGAAAGAATCGTGCTCTCGGTTTGTTTGCCGTTGACGTAAGTGACATCCGCCGTGACGACAGCCTTTCCCTTAACGCCGGCTTTTACAACCCTGCTGTCTCCCTGATACATGTTGTGATTATCCACATACTGCGTATCAAAGGGAATTGCATCCTCATATGTGAGCGTTTTCGTCGTTGTAACGGAGAGAAACGGAATCACTTCGCGGATGATGATCGTCTGCCCGATGGAAAGATTATGCGCGTTGATATTGGGATTGAGCTCCATGATTTCTTTCAGGCTCATATTATTCCGGTACGCGATGCCGGTGAGCGTATCGCCGGAGACGACGATATACGTGGTGGCGCCGTTGGTGTTGGCGGTGAGCATAGCCTGCATATCGGAAAGCGTCCGCTCCTGCAGCTTGTCGGTTGAGGTATATTGATGTGTAATCCGGACATCCTGCAGGAAGCCGACCGAGGTGACGTCCTCGTCCACATACTGTTCCTGTATGGCGGAGAGCATGCTTTCCAGTTCTTCCCGGCTTTCGGAGGCTCCGATGAACTCCCCGTCCACGGTCAGCACATAAGCCTGCATCACCTCGCCTACCCGGCGAAAGAGATCCGTCTCAAAAGCGGCTGCGGATACATACTCGCCCTTGGGCACAATCACTTGCTTGTACGTTGGGGTATATTCGAACTGATACGCGTACCCAAGCACTTTGCTTGCTCTGGTTTCAACCCGGTCGACAACCGCTTCAAAGTCGTCCTGGCTTTGGATTACGCCCAAGACCTCGCCGTCCAAGGAAACCTCGCAGGCGGTCTGATAAAGAAGACTGAAAGCGAGGATTGCGCCGAGAGACAGAGAAATGACCAAAAACGGAAGCCGACCGAAGCGGTGACCTTCCAAACGCATTGCGACATGCCAGCTTGTCCGGCGGGCAACACGTCCCGTTTCGGCGGCGACGGCACTCAGGAACTGTATAGCGGAACCGACTTTCTGCTGAATCCTGCGGGCGGCAGCAACGGATCCGTTGCGTTTCGCGCGTACCGCTTGTTTCGGGGAAGGTGCGGTTCTCGATTGAGGGGCTCTGAGGATATCGTCCATTCACAGGCCTCCCGGAAATTTGAATCTGCAATGCCTCGGAAAGTAACAAACTTAAACTTAGTGCATTACAGAGAGACTATAAATAATTACAAATGGTAACAAAGAGATGATAGCGCATTTCAAGCACCCCGTCAAGTATTTTTTGGTGAAAATGAGTAAATTTTAATAGTCGAATAACGCGTCATTGTGTAATTTACAGGAAGGATTATCCAACGAGGCGGCGGCGTTCTTTCTTGGGGCTGAAATGGGGAAGGAAACACATCGCCGGGAAACAGGGCGAAACTCCTGTCGGAGGAATGTTTCGCCGGAAAGAATGGTTGCACTTTTTTCATAATTATATTATGCTCTAAGTATATTTTTTGAGAAGGGAGCGGTTGTGCCATGGATACCATTGAATGCATTAAAACGCGACGGAGCGTACGCTCCTATATAAATGAGAAGCCCGGCCGGGGACTGATCGAACAGGTTGTTTCGGCCGCGGCCTGGGCTCCATCTTGGAAAAATACGCAGATTGCCCGGTATATCGCCATAGAAGACAGAAAGCTTCTGGACGAAATCGTGGAGCGCTTCGTTCCGTCCTATAACGCCCGCATTATACAAAGCGCCCCGCTGCTTTTTGCGGTGACCATGATGACAGGACGTTCCGGGTTTGAACGCGACGGTACGCCCACAACCGACAGGGGGGACGGCTGGCAGATGTTCGACTGCGGCGTCGCCTGCCAGACGCTTTGCCTTGCTGCCCATGCCATGGGGCTTGGAACCGTCATCATGGGGATTTTCGAGCGCAAAGGTCTCGAGCAGTTCTTGGAGGTTCCGGAGGGACAGGAACTGGTGGCGCTTGTGGCTGCCGGGTATCCGGATACAACCCCCGCGGCGCCTCCGCGGAAAGACGTCTCTGTTCTGCTGACCTATCGTTAAAGAAACCGAAAACATCCGGGCACTTTTATATTGGAAGGGAGGAAGGCACGATGGCGCATTTTCTGCTCGTCCGCAGGGGCGCGGCCCTGCTGCTGATTGTTTTCCTGTTCACGGCGCTCGGCGCGTGCAGGCAGCAGGTTCCCGCAGAACCGAACCCGACGGAGCCCGTGCAAACGGAAACGCCCGGCGGTACGGAACCGGAAAACCCGGAGCCGGAGGAACCGGCTTCCGCTTCGGAGCCCGTGGTCGGCGCCAGCACGTATGACAAAACGTTTTACACCGAGGATGGAACCAAACTCCTTTCCCTTTCCTATGCCGTTCCAAAAATCGAAAACGCGGAAGGAAACGACTCCCTGACGATGATTAACGCTTATTATGAAGCGCAGCTTCAGGCTATGGTGGACGCCGGGCGGGGAGAACTTCTCGAGACGGCGGAGATAGCCGCGCAGGAAGGATATTTAATCCTCCCCTATTCGGAGGAAGAAAGTTTTACGGAGGAATACAGGAGCGAAAGCCGGATCGCTTTTTTAAGAACCCGGAGCATCTATAATGGCGGAGCGCATCCGAATTTTGTGCTGTTCGCGGACAATTTCGACTATACGACGGGGCTGAGGCTGACGGCCGAGGATGTGTTTTCCGTTCCGGAGGACATATACAGAACGCGCATTTTAGACGAGATCCTGAAACAGATTGAAAAAAACGGCGCGGAGAACTATTTTGAAGAGTATCGGGAATATCTGCCCCAAATATTCAATCCGGATCAGTTTTATCTGACGGAGGAAGGGATCGTCTATTATTTCCAGCCTTACGATATTGCTCCTTATGCCGCAGGGGTGCCAAGCTTTCTGATTCCATTTTCCGCAATGGAGGATATTTTGGAACAATGGACCTGATAGAAAACGCTGCCTATACGTTGACCATATAGGGATATAACAGCGAAGGGTGGGGCGTAGCGCGGCTGAATGGCCGCGTGGTATTTGTAAAAGACGCGCTGCAGGGGGAAGTCTGCGAGGTCAGACTGTTTAAGGTAGGCAAACAGGTGATTCTCGGACAAGCGGAGCGCATCCTGAAGGTTTCCCCCGCCCGCATTCCGCCGGCGTGTCCGCTGTTTGGGAAGTGCGGAGGCTGCAATNNGGGCAGAGGATGCCCTGCGGCGTATTGGCGGTTTAGACATATCAATCCCTGTAATATACGGAGCGAATAATACGGATCGTTATAGAAACAAAGCCCAGTTTCCGGTGGCGCCGGGGGAAGGCGAGCCAAGGGTAGGGTTTTACCGCGAAAGGAGCCACGAGGTAATCCCGGTTGCAAGCTGCCTGCTGCAAAGCGCCGCGGCGGATCAGGCGGCCGGCGCCGTGCGCCGCTGGATGAAGGAGCATAGTGTCAGCGCCTATGATGAGAGGACGGGAAAGGGCCTTGTGCGCCACGTTTATGTCAGAACCAATGCGCAGGGGCAGGCGCTTATCTGCCTGCTTGTCAACGGCGAAGAAATACCGCACCGGAAGGAGCTTATCGCCCTGCTGCGGGAAAGCTGCCCGTCCGCTGTCGGAATTGTGTTGGGGATTAACCTTTCCAAGAGCAACGTGATTTTGGGAGAGCGGTATCAAAAACTCTGGGGACAGGACTTTCTGATGGATACGCTCTGTGGCCTTTCCTTCAAGTTGTCGGTCCCCACCTTTTTCCAGGTGAACCGGGAACAGACCGAGCGGCTTTATTCCCTCGTTCGGGAATATGCCGGTCTTTCGGGGAGGGAGACCGTGCTGGACCTGTACTGCGGTGCGGGAACCATCGGTCTTTGTCTCGCGGACGCGGCGAAACGGGTAATCGGCGTGGAAGTCGTTCCGGAAGCCGTTGCCGATGCGAAAGAGAATGCCGAAAGAAACGGAATAACCAATGCGGAGTTTTTCTGTGCCGACGCCGGAAAGATCAAGGCTTTGCTGGAGGAAAACAACATCAGGCCGGATCTTGTCATTGTGGATCCGCCCAGAAAGGGATTGCGGCCGGAGGCGATTGAACTTCTTGCAGGTTTGGCCGCGCCCCGCATTGTCTACGTTTCCTGCGATCCCGCCACATTGGCCCGGGACTTAAAGCTGCTCGTTCAGGACGGCTACGCGGTGAAGGAAGCCCGCGCAGTGGACCTGTTCCCGCGGACTAGCCATGTGGAGTGCGTAGTAAGAATACAAAAGGAGAATTAGTAGAAATCTTAGTATTTAAGCGGTCTGCGAGGATTTTTAGTTTCACAGCCGATGGTGATGATTTTAAGAATAAAGAGCAAATCAACGAATTAGAAGTATGTATTGCGATTCGGATATAGTATGATGGAACATGTCAACCGACAGAAGGTCTGTTGTAAATGCAAAAAAATCCTGAGTTTTATAAGAGATTCAGGATTTTTTTGCATTTCTGTTGCTTAGAGTTCTATGAATAAATTACACTTTGTAGGTTCTAAATTAGAGTTTCTATGATAGCTTTTGAAGAGGTTTAGGGCAAATTGATTTTCTAGTTGAATTAAATCTTTACCAATAAGGTTAGATAAACTCGTAAAGGCCAAAGTTGCTTCCTTTCCCCATTTTTCAAGTAGCTTAGGATTCAAGACAATGCTTTCGCTATATAATGGTAAAAATGTAGAAAAGTACTCATAAATGCGTTGGAGCTCTGTTCCTTTAATTGCTGTAACATATTTATTAAAATTTGCGCTATCTTCTTTAAGATATGATAACAAGATATAAGATTTATCACCGAAAGGGAATATAGTCATGAACATCCTTTTCATAAAGCCTTTTGTAAATTGCTTTACTTTACCACCAGTAATATCAAATCTTGGTGAGATGCAGTCGATAGTAGCGAATTCTATTTTAAATGGAATCTCGATAACTTCTGTATAGATATCGCTATATTCATTGTTTATTAGCATATTATCAAAACGTTGTTTATAATAACTCATTTCTAGCTCTTTAAGCTGAGCTCCTCGGTATTCAGGGACGAAGAGAAATGGATGCTTTTTCAGTTTTGCAGGTAAATTTTTAAATAGATTCTGCATTGCGATAAATGCAACTCTACTTTTGTAAAACTCAAATGCAAATGCTTTATACGCAAACAAGAAAAGCTGCTCATTATCTGTTGGATCAAAGCCTTTGGGACTGCTTTCTATCGGGGCAAACACCTTACTATCATGATAATTGCAAAAGCAAGTATGGGTTGTTGCATCATTGACACCGATCTTATCTAATTCCCTTCGAAGTGCTATGGTTGAAGGATCTTGACTCATGATTTTAAATGGATTTGTCTTGTCTGTTCTAAATCCCATCACATGATTTTTGTATGAAATCTGGGATAAAACGCCATGGTTTTGAATAGAATGTGCTGATTTAATTGGCGGCTTACACTCATCTGAATTTGGATGCAAGCAAGTTTCATATTTATATGAGTCAAACATTTTTGAAATATCTAGCAATAATTTTTGAGTGTGATCTGTATCGAAATTAGCATCATTTTTATCATAACAACATTTACCATAGGTTTGGCCGCTACCACATGGACACGCTTCGTTTTTGAATATTTTAAATCTTTTTAATATGAACATGCTACACCTCAATTAGAACATTTTTGGACATTTTAAGTGGGCAGGTAAAAAGATTATATCTGCTCTC
>DCTG01000143.1:0-742 GCA_002329245.1 Clostridiales bacterium UBA1446 | reverse complement strand
GAATCGACATCCAAGGGCTTCAGCAATTTGCTGGAGTTCTTTTTCTGAGAAATTATCTCTGGTTAGCTTATTGGATAAGTTTTGATTAGTAGTACCGATTAATGCTGCCAATTCAGAGATTGTTGTCTTCTTCCTTTTTATTAGAATTCGTATTTTTTCGCCCATTGTTAAAGGCATAGTTAATCACCGTCCTTATCAATAATATACACGTTATAGTGTGTATTAGCAACGATAACGTATAAAAAAACATTCAATAATTTGAAAAGATATTGCCAATTCAAATAGATGAGTGTATAATCAAACTATAAAGTGTGAAAAGAAAAATACAATTTAGAAAGAAGGATGTTTATGAAAAACGGAAAAATTATAGCAGTGGCGAACCAAAAAGGCGGTGTCGCCAAAACAACCAGTGTCCGAAACATTGCATATTCTCTTGGCGAGCTTGGTAAACGGGTATTGGCAGTGGACTTTGACCCGCAGGCCAATTTGACAGCTTCTTTTGTGGACGACAGCACTTCTATTCATACAACGATCGCAGAAGCTATGAACAAGGCTATGGATGAGGAAGAAATGCCAAATAAGGCAGAGTATATCCATTCTCACGGTAAAGTAGATTTTATTCCGAGCAGCATTCATCTATCTGTTGTTGAAGCTAACCTGCGTATGGAAATGGGGAGTGAGAAATTACTCTCTAATATTCTGGAACCATTGCGTGATAATTATGATTTTATCCTCATTGATA
>DCTG01000015.1 GCA_002329245.1 Clostridiales bacterium UBA1446 | reverse complement strand
CCTTTCCGACAAGGAGCAGTACCGCGGAAAGAGGCTTGCCATCTCCGTCGGCAGCCGGGGTATCCCCGACCTGGACGTAATCGTAAAAACGATCATTGACCGGCTCAAAGCCTGGGGCGCCGACCCCTTCATTTTCCCGGCCATGGGCAGCCACGGCGGCGCAACCGCCGAGGGCCAGGCGCAGGTTCTTGCCACCTATAACATTACCGAAAAGAGCATGGGCGTTCCCATTCTTTCCTCCATGGAGGCGGTGCAGATCGGGGAACTGCCGGACGGCACCCCCGTATACTGTGACAAATACGCCTATGAGTCGGACGGCATTATCGTACTCAACAAGGTCAAACCCCACACGGATATCCGCGGAAAACATGAAAGCGGTATGGCCAAGATGATGGCGATCGGCATCGCGAAGCACAAAGGAGCCTCCCTCTTCCACATGAAGAGCTTCGAAACCTTCTCCCCCCGTATCGAGCAGGTCTGTCACGAATTTCTAAAGCACGCGCCCATCGCCTTCGGCGTCGGTATCGTCCAGAACGCCTACGACAGGATCAACCGGATCGATGTCATGGAAAAGGACAAGATTTTGGAAAAGGATGCCGAGCTGCTTGCGTTTGCCAAAAAGCACATTGCCAACTTCAAGTTCCGGGACATTGACGTTTTAATCATTGACGAGATCGGCAAAAACATCAGCGGGAACGGGTATGATCCGAACGTGGTGGGACGCAGCTTCTCCAAGGGCTTTGAAGACATCCTGAATCTGAAAAAACTGTTTGTGCGCGGCCTCACGGAGGAAACCCATCACAACGCCGGCGGCGGCCTCGGAGGCGCCGACATCACGACGCGCCGCTGCCTGGAGAGCGTGGATTTTGAATCCACCTGGATCAACATTGTCACCAGCACCATGATCCACAGCGCCCGCATGCCGATGTACACGGAAAACGACCGGGACGCCCTTCTTCTTGCCATCCGCACCTGCACCGATATCGACTATGACAGGGTGAAGGTCGTACGCATTAAAAACACCATGTGCATGGAAGAGATCGAGGTGTCCGAGAGCTATTATGACGAGCTCAAGGACAACCCAGAAATCGAGATNNCGGCAGGTTCCCACGGAGCCTGCCGGCGTTTTATTTAGGAAATTCCGCTTCGTTTTTCCTCCCGGAGAAGACGGATTTCCCCATAAAGATTCCTGTTGCCCGAATTTTCCTGTTGTGCTACGATAGAGTACGGTTTTCCCGCACTCGGAAAACTGGAGGCTTCAGTAGTATGCGCTGTCAACTTTTAAAGACGTCCTTCCGTCTGACCCTGCCCGTCATGATGGGCTATTTATCCGTAGGCATTGCGTTCGGCCTATTGATGGATGCGGCCGCCTTCCCGCCCCTCTGGTCTTTCCTCATGAGCCTTTTCGTATATGCGGGTTCCGCGCAGTTTATCGGCGTGGACNNGGAGCTGCTCTCTTCCAGAGCGGAGCTTGTGCAGGCGGCTGCTTTGATACTGATCGTGAACTTCCGGCATATGGTCTACGGCTTGTCCTTTTTGGACAAGTTCCGCGGCATGGGCTGGCGGAAGTTTTACCTGATTTTCGCCCTCACGGACGAAACCTACGCGCTTCTCAGCTCCACGCCGATTCCGGAGGGAATGGANNAGCCGTATCCCTGCTCAACCAGATGTATTGGGTTGCCGGAACCCTGATCGGCTGCATTGTCGGGTTCCTCATTCCCTTTGACCTGGAAGGCGTGGAATTCGCCATGACGGCTCTTTTCACGGTGATTGCCGTGGAGCAGTGCCGCAACCCTGCCGCCCGGATCCCGGCCCTGATCGGACTCGGCTGCGCGGCTGTTTCGCTTATTTTGTTCGGTCCGGAAGGAATGCTGATCCCCGCATTAGCGGCCATTGTGCTGCTTCTTCTGTCCCTGCGGCCGCTTTTGGATACGGAAAAAAGGAGGAAATAGAATATGAGCGCGACTACTCATGCCGCTGCGCTGATTATCGTTATGGCGGCGGTTACCTTCTTAACGCGGGCGCTCCCCTTCTTTTTGTTTGACCGGAGCGGAAAATCACCCCGCATCATTCTCTATTTAGGCAGGCTGCTCCCTTCCGCTATTATAGCCATGCTGATTGTCTTCTGTCTGCGCAGCGAGTCCTTTTCAGCGGGAGGGCAGGGCATCCCGGCGCTTCTGTCCGTCGGCGCCGTAATCCTTCTTCATTTGTGGAAGCGCAGCAACCTCATCAGCATCTTCGGCGGAACCGCGCTTTACATCCTGCTCACACGCTTTGTTTTCCCCGGATGAACCGGGAGGATCTATAAGAAAAGCCCGCGCCAAGACAACCAGTCTGAATACGTTTTATCCAAACGGATTTTCCGCCCCGCAGCCCCCCCGCCCGGCGCAAAATTCCCGCTCGAGGATTTCCTGGATGCGCCGGACATGGGCCTCCTCCTCCCTCGCAATCCCCTGGAACAACTCCTGAAAAAACGGATCTTTCGACATGGCAGATAGCTTCCCGTAAGTTTGCCTGCCCGTAAGTCCGCGCTCAAACTGTAAGCGAAGACCTTCCCACCGGGAAGAAAACCGGCGTGCCGCAGCCTGTTCCTTCGGAAGATAGCGGATACCGGTCAGAAGAAACAAGGCGGCCGACAGTCGGTTTGCATGGCGCAGCTCGTCGGCCGCGATCGTTGAAAGCGCCTCGGCCGCGCCCCACGGCGCGCCGCGTACCAATCTCCTCGTAATCTGCCAGCCGGAAACCTCGCTCTCGATCGCTTCTCGGATCATGCCGACCATCTCTTCCGAAGCCTCCAAGCCGGATAATGCCCTCGTCTCCCGGATTTCTTCCGGGAACAGCGCCCCGGCTCCGCTGCCCTGCGCCCAATGAACCGGCAATTGAGGCGGCCTTTCCCCCTCTCCGGCTTCTCCCTCTCCCTTCACGCGTCTCCATACCCGCTGGAAAAGCGGATCATCGCTGATTCCGCCTATGCCGGAGTCCATGTTGAATCGTTCTATCGGNNATGATGCTCCTCCCGCCGCTGCAGGCTTCGAGATCCGCTCTTCCCGCTTCGTTTTCGCTGCGGACTTCGGAACCCTGCGCCGGCTTATCCCGCTGATCTCACCTCATCTTATGCGTGGAGCACGCATCCGGCCATTCAAAAATGATTTGCGTTATTCTCCCTCTCCTGATAAAATATGCTTGGAACGCTGAAAGCGCAAGGCGCCGACGCAACCTGTTGAAGACAATGGCGAAGGTCCGCCCTTCGGATTAGGGAAACCGCGTTTCCCCTTCAGTTTTCTAGAAATGGAGCTATGGTATGTTGGAATTAAAAAACCTCGGCTATCAGGTGAAAGAAGCCGAGGGAAATTTTGATATTCTGCACGAAATCAACCTCAGTGTGGAAGATAACCAGTTTGTCGTCATCACAGGCCCCAACGGCGGCGGCAAAACCACATTGGCCAAAGTGATTATGGGGCTTGTAACTCCGACGCAGGGCTCCGTTCTCTACAACGGAACCGATATCACGAATCTGAGCATTACGGAGCGGGCGCAATTGGGCATCAGTTACGCCTTTCAGCAGCCGCCCCGGTTCAAGGGACTCAAGGTGCGCGACCTTTTGGAACTGTCGGCCGGAAACAAACGGCTGTCCTTGGACGAGTGCTGTCAGTGTCTGACCCGTGTCGGCCTTTGTGCCGGTGATTATATCGACCGGGAAGTCGACGCGAGCCTTTCCGGCGGAGAAGTGAAACGCATTGAAATTGCGACGATCCTTGCCCGCAGATCGGATCTTATGATCTTCGACGAACCCGAAGCGGGCATTGATCTGTGGAGTTTTTCCCGGCTCATTGAAACCTTCCGGGATTTGCATGAAAAGAAAGAGGCCACCCTCATCATCATATCTCATCAGGAGCGCATTATCCAGCTCGCGGACAAGATCCTGTTGGTGGCGGACGGCAACGTAGCCCGGTACGGACCTCGGGATGAGGTTCTCCCTTTTATCCTGTCGGAAACTGTGGCCGGCTGCGGTTACATGCGGGAGGATAAAAGCAGATGAACAATATTGTGAAGGATTTGCTCTTTCAGGTCGCCGGAATTAAGGAAGCCCCCGCCGGCGCCTATAATCTCAGATTGGACGGGCAGCTCAGCGAACGTTCTTCCAGCAGCAATATCAAAATTACTTCCAAAACGGACAAGCCTGGGATTGATATTCACGTTGCTCCCGGAACCCGAGAGGAAAGCGTCCACATCCCTGTCATTATTACAAAAAGCGGCCTTCAGGAAGTCGTTTATAACGATTTTTATATCGGCGAGGACTGCGACGTGAATATCGTGGCGGGATGCGGCATCCATAACTGCGGCTCCCAGCGTTCCCAGCACGACGGCGTTCATACCTTTTACGTCGGGAAAAATTCGCATGTGCGCTATTCGGAGCAGCATTACGGCGCGGGCGACGGCAAGGGAGAAAAAATATTAAACCCGCAGACCATTATTTATTTGGAGGAAGGCGCGTTCTTGGAGTTGGAAACTGTCCAGATCCGCGGCGTGGATTCCACAAAACGGTACACCAAAGTCGTAGCCGGAGCCGGAACCGAATCCCTTCTTACGGAGCGCCTTCTGACGCACGGCAATCAAACTGCCGAATCCAAAATTGAAATCTTTCTAAACGGGCCGGATTCCCGGGCGCGCATCGTCTCCCGCTCGGTCGCGCAGGATCAGTCCAGGCAGGTTTTTTACCCCTGCATCGAAGGAAATTCCAAGTGTTTCGGCCATGTCCAATGCGATTCCATCCTGATGGGAGCGGCAAAAATTGTTTCGATTCCCGCCATCACGGCCAATTCCGTAGACGCCCAGCTAATCCATGAGGCGGCCATCGGAAAGATTGCGGGGGAACAGATTCTGAAACTGATGACGCTCGGACTCACAGCGGAGCAGGCGGAGGAGAAGATATTAGATGGATTCCTCAAGTAAGAACGAAATCATTGAAAAACTCCGGTATAATCTGGAACATCACAGCTCTTTTGTAACAGAGCTTGGGATCAGGATCATCAAATTGGACAAGGACTGCTGTGAAACCGAGATGGAGATCCGGCCCCAGTTTTTTAATCTTCAAAATTCAGTGCACGGGGNNCCACGGCCGGTATTGCCGCGATCACCGCAACCGGCACCAACTGCGTTACGCTCAACAGCAGCATCAGCTTTCTTGCCCCGGTCTGCGAAACCGGCACAAAGCTGATTGGCCGGGCCAAAGCGATTCGGTGGGGGCGCAGGACCGCGGTTTGCGAGGTATCTCTCTACGATTGGAAGGAAACCCTGTGTGTCACAGGCACCTTCACCTTCTGTCCGAAATGGCGTGACGATGACCTGAAACCGGCTCCGGGACTGCCGACGCCCAAATAAAGCACAACAAACGACACAGGGCGGGAATTATCCCGCCCTGCCTTCTATGGAAGCGCGGGCGTATCACGCCGCGAGGGAGGCGGGTATTTGCAATGGACTTGAACCTGACGCCGAAACAGCTTGTTTCCCTCTCTCCCCGGATGCTTCAATCCATGGAAATTCTCAACATGACGGCACTCGAGCTTTCCGCCTATCTGGAAAACCTCGCCTTGGAGAATCCCGTTGTCGATCTGGAAGAGCATGAGAGGAAGGAAACGGTCGCCAAGTGGAGACATATGCTCGACTGGCTGGAATCCGCCGACCGGAAAATCCCGCAGGCATCCCGCGAGGCGGAATCCAGGGAGCAGTTTACTTCCCCATACGGCGCGGCGGATCCGTTCGAAGACAACCTGTATCTTTCCCTTCTCTCCCAGTTGCATTCCTTAAGGCTTCCGCCCCGGCTTCGTTCCGCAGCCGCCTATGTGATTGAAAGCTTGGATTCGAACGGGTATTTGGATGATAGCGACGAAGCCATCGCCTCGGCTCTACATATCCCCCTCCCGGAGGCGGAAGAAGCCCGCCTCGTGGTACAGTCTCTGGAACCGGCCGGGGTGGGCGCGCGGAGTCTGCGCGAATGCCTGATGCTTCAGCTCCGGCGCTTGCCCGGCGACTGCTCCCTTGCCCTTGCAATCACGGAAAACCATTTGGATGCGCTCGGCAGAAACCGGATCGGGCAAATCGCGAAGAAGATAGGTAAAACCCCGGAAGAAGTACGCGAAGCGGCAAAGCTTATCCGCAGCCTTCATCCGAGGCCGGGGATGAATGTATCCGCGCGGGAGGCTCCCGCTTATATGATTCCGGACCTGATTGTGCAGTTTTCCGATCTTAAGCCGGAAGTAATTCCCAACGACAGCTCTTTTCCCACTATTAAAATCAGCAAATTTTATCGCACCCTCATAAAGAGCACCGAAGACGACGAAGTTAAATTCTACCTGCGAAACAAAATCAGACAGGCAGCCTGGGTCATCCAAAGCATTGAAAGGCGGAAATCCACCCTCATCCGCTGCGCCGAGTGCATCCTCGAGATACAGTCGGAGTTTTTCCGGAAGGGACACGGACATCTGGTACCGATGACCTTGGACGATGTGGCAAGCCGCTTGAACCTGCATGTGTCCACCGTGAGCCGCGCCATCCGCGGAAAGCATATTCAGTGCAGTTTCGGAACCTTTCCTATGACCTCTTTTTTCTCGCGCGGATTGGGCGACCGGAACGACAAAACAAAAAGCGCCTCGCCCGACCACGCGAAAGACATCCTCAAACGGCTGATCCAGACGGAAGACAGGGAACATCCCTGCTCGGACCAGAAGCTATCCGAACTCATGGCGAAGGAGGGCGTTACCCTCTCCCGCAGGACGGTAGCAAAATATCGCGACGAGCTTGGTTATCCCAACGCCTATAGCCGGCGCGCCGAATAAGCCTGTTACTTAATAACAAGAAACGAGAGCGGACAACTGTTTGTCCGCTCTCGTATGTTTCAGCGCCGATCGCCAATATCTTTTTCCCCGGCTTACTTGTGGTCTACGCCGTACATGTAGGTAATCAGGTCAACCACCTTGTTGGAATAGCCGATCTCGTTGTCGTACCAGGAAACCACCTTGACAAACGTATCGGTCAGCGCGATGCCGGCTTTGGCGTCAAAAATCGATGTCCTCGTGTCTCCCAAAAAATCGGTGGAGACGACGTCGTCCTCCGTATAACCGAGAATTCCTTTCATTTCGCCCTCGGAGGCGCGTTTCATCGCCGCGCAAATCTCCTCGTATTTGGCCGGCTTTTTCAGATTGACGGTAAGATCGACAACCGAGACGTCCAATGTGGGTACGCGCATGGACATTCCGGTCAGTTTTCCGTTCAGTTCGGGGATAACCTTTCCGACAGCTCTGGCGGCACCCGTGGAGGAGGGAATAATGTTGTTGCCGGCCGCGCGGCCTCCCCGCCAGTCCTTGGCGGAAGGACCGTCAACCGTTTTTTGGGTGGCGGTAACCGAATGGATGGTCGTCATCAGACCGTTCACAATCCCGAAATTGTCATGCAGCACCTTCGCAACCGGAGCCAAACAGTTGGTCGTACAGGAGGCATTGGAGACAAACGTCATGTCGCTGCGATAGGTGTTTTCGTTAACGCCCATGACAAACATAGGCGTATCGTCCTTGGACGGCGCGCTCATAATCACCTTTTTCGCGCCCGCGTCGATGTGCCCCTGCGATTTTTCTTTGGTCAGGAATACGCCGGTGGATTCTACGATATACTCCGCTCCGATCTTTCCCCACGGAATTTCTTTGGGGTCCTTGCAGGCAAACGCAAGAACTTTTCTGCCGTTTACAATTATGGCATCTTCGGTATAGGAGATCTCCCCGTTAAACCGTCCATGCATGCTGTCGTACCGCAGCAGATAAGCCATATAGTCGGGCGTGATAAACGGGTCGTTAATTCCCACAAACTCAACGTCCGGTCGGTTGATGCCCGCCCGGAAAACCAGTCTGCCGATCCGGCCAAACCCATTGATGCCAATCTTGATGCTCATTTCAACTCGTCCCCTTTGTATTTGATGCACATTGGATAAGCTTTGAGGTTATTATATACCGGCTGGAAATTTTTTAAAAGATATTAAATTCGTATCAGAGAAAAAAACATGCCTATATAAACGACATCATTCCCCATAATATTGTCTATTTCGGCCAACCTTGCTATAATAACTCGGAGTAAATATATGGCATCCTAATTTGGACATTCTTGCGCATCCTATTGGAAATGCCATTTATGACGTATGGAGGCATATCCAGTGAATGACCAAAGCACCTTTTATCCCGCTCTGTTTGATTTCTTCCCTGAACCGGTCATTGCAATCACTTCCGACGGTGTGTCCTACTTCAATCCTTCCGCCGCACGGCTGTTTGATACCCTCGCCGCAAACGGACCCCTGCCCGCCGAGCTTGCCGCAATCCTGCCCGCAGACGGCTTAAATTGCAGCGTCGCAGCACCGGATTACGTGATATCCGGCAGACACTACCAGGTTGCCGCCAATCCTACGCCGGACGGCGTTTTGATTGTGTTTCGGGCCGTCGGGGACTCGTTCCCTCTTCCCGCGAGGCTGCTTGAAGTCTTCAGCGGCCGACTTCGCACAAAACTCAACGCGCTTCTCTCCGCCACAAGTCTGCTTTCTCCGGCAATCGAAGCGACGAAACAGCCGGAATACATCAAATACCTTTCCATTATAAACCAGTACCACTATCGTCTGCTCCGCGACCTTGGCAGCTTAGCGGAGGCAATCGAGCTGGCCTCCGCGCAGGAAGACGGGCATCCTCTGGAAAACGTGGATCTGGCTGCCGTCTGCCGCAATATTGCCGAGTCGGCGGATACGCTTGCCCGGATTTCCGGACGGTCCGTCCGGTTCTCCTGCGCCGAAGAACGGCTGATTGCGGCTTTTCGCAGCGGGCGGATTGAACAGCTTTTACTCAATTTGATTTCCAATGCGCTGAAATTTACTCCTTTCGGGGGACACGTTCTGATTACCCTGTCCGTGGAAAACGATCTGGCGCTCCTGACGGTAAGCGATCAGGGAGAAGGCTTGGACGCCGGAGAGATGGCCACGGTATTTTCCAACTTTGAAGCGGCGCTGGAGCCGGTCGCGAAGCCGAAGGGCCTCGGGCTTGGGCTTTCCTTGGTCCGCCAGATTGCCGTCCAGCACGGCGGTTCGGTCATGTTGGAAAGCAGGCCGGAAAAAGGAACTAAAGTAATTGTCTCGCTTCCCCTGACCCCCCTGGATGACGCGGTGGAGGACACCTGCCGTCCCCCCGTGGATTTTACGGGCGGGTTTCCAAACATTCTTGTGGAATTATCCGACGCGCTTCCGCCCGAGGCCTTCCGCCCGCAAAACCTCGAATAGATCAATGCGATCCTCCCGCTCTTACGCAACAGCAACAAGGCTGCCCAATCATCGGATTGGGCAGCCTTCAGCTTGTCGAAGAACCCGGTTA
>DCTG01000085.1:595-9508 GCA_002329245.1 Clostridiales bacterium UBA1446 | reverse complement strand
GCGTCCTGGCCCGTCATGGCGTCCACAACAAGCAGGGTCTCGTTGGGGCGGACGGCAGCTTTCATGCGCCGCAGCTCCTCCATCAGCGTTTCATCGATATGCAGGCGTCCCGCCGTGTCAAGGATTACGACGTCATTGCCGTGCTGCTTCGCGTGGGTCACCGCCGCGCGGGCAATTTCCGCCGGGTCGTTATGTTCCAGGCGGAAAACGGGGATATCCAGCTGCCGGCCCAACGTTTCCAGCTGCGCGATGGCCGCCGGACGGTAAATATCGCAGGCAGCGAGCAGGGGGCGTCTGCCGTTTTTCTTTTTCAGATAGGCGGCAAGCTTCGCGCCGCTTGTGGTTTTGCCGGCGCCCTGCAGTCCGACTAACATCAAAACCGCGGGGTTTGAGGAAAGATCCAGCTTGCGGTTTTCGCTGCCCATTAAATTCGTCAGTTCCTGATTGACGATCTTTACGATCATTTGCGCGGGAGTCAGACTCTCCAAGACTTCGGCGCCGACTGCGCGCTCCGTGACCTGCGCGATGAAATTCTTCACAACCTTGAAGCTGACGTCCGCCTCCAAAAGCGCGAGCCGAATCTCGCGCATGGCTTCCTTGACGTCGGCCTCGGACAGGCGGCCTTTGCCGCGCAGACGCTTAAAGACGCCGTTCAGTTTTTCGGTCAAGCCCTCGAATGCCATGAACGGGGCGCCTCCTTTTTGTTATTCCCGGAAACTCTGGGCGGTCAGTTTGATCTGTTCCGTCAGTGCGGAAATGCGCTCGTTGTCGTACTGGCGTCGGTTAATGGACTCAATTTCGGCGGCGGCTTCCTCCACCGCGAGAATTCCGGCCCGCATGTTGAGAAATCGCTGCACAATGCCGGTTTTCTCTTCCAATTCCTTCAGCGTCCCGCGCGCCCGCACAATGATGTCGCGCACACCCTGCCGGGTGATGCCGCTGTTTTCGGCAATTTCACCCAAGGAAAGGTCCTCGTTGTAATAGTAATCAAAAAACTCTCGCTGACGTTCGGTAAGCAGGTCGCCGAAGAAGTCGAAGAGCAGCGTCATTTCAACTTCCTTGCTTTTCATGGGACCACCTCCGGATCATTCGGCCCGTTTCTGAATTAATGTAAAGTCCATAAACTTTACAGATAAAATAATACTACGACGATACCCGCTTTGTCAAGGGGAAAAACGAAAATATTCCGTTCGTTCTGTCCGCCCGCAAAAAAAACGCCCGGCGGCTGCCGGGCGCATATAAGCTTAGTCGGATCAGGAAGCGGAGGGGAGGCGAAGCCAGTTGCGAAACATATGCACGGGACCTTTCTGGCGCAACGTGCAATATTCCACGACGGCATAGTACTTGTCAACCAATAATACGACATAGGACTCCCGGTATTTGGGCGGACGGATGGTGACCGGCCACATATGGTGACGGATAATATCCTGTTCGCGGCGGCTCAGGGAAAAATGCCTGTTTGCGTTTTCCAGCGCGATGCGGGGATGGACGTAACCGTGAATGCCCTTTTCCGGTTTTTCGGTATGCCAGTCATACAGGAAAAAATCATGGAGCAAACCCCCGCGGGCCGCGGCCCTGCTGTCCCTACCGAGCCGTCGGCAGATGCGAAAACTGGTGAAGGATACGGAAATACTGTGTTCCAGGCAGGTAATTTCATTATGCTGTATGTAGTTCTCCATGGAACAGACGAGAGGATGTCTTAGTAAGTCGCTCACGCAGTCTAAGTATTCGTTTTTAAGATCGGGACGCTTTTTTCTCATGGCGGGTTCTCCATCATGCCCCCGCTCGTAGCATGCGCAAGGGGGGACGTGTTTGAATTTGCTGCAGGCACAGCCTCGTTTATTATGATGGAGATTGTATGGCGTGTCAAGCGAAAAAAACAGGAAGAAATTACTGGTAGGAGATTCAAAAAATAACTCGGACGCGTCCCTGCGCCCGAGTCTGAAGCATATGAAATTAGAAAAGCGCCGCTGCGGGGGCTGCGGCAGATTCCGTGTCAGCGTTTGAGCAATACGTCTGACACGTTATAATAGATTTCCCGGTCTGCGGGGCTGTCGTAGTCCGGAATCAAACCCAACCGCCAAACGGATACGCCGGTGATCCCGAACATGCGGGCAAGCCGCAGTTTGGCCTCCACGCTCCGCTCGTCCTCGTACCAAACGATGGAATCCATACCGCCGCTGCTGTATGTGAGGTAGGGATTTTGATAACGTTCGGAATAGTGGAGCACCGTCTCCGGGTTAAGAAGCCTGTTGTAAATCGCCTGTGGCGTCGGCGTAAATGCCGCCGCGTTCTGCACCGCGCCGCCCGAGAGCATCCACTGCACGCTGCCGAAGCTCAAGGCAAGCGCGACTTTCCCCGTATCCTTCACGCCGGTTTCCGGATCCGTAACGGCCTTTAACGCATAATAAACGCTGGAAATCGGTGTCAGGGGCGTCGCGGTAAAACCTGCGGCCATAAGGGAGGAGGTCAGCGTGCTTGCCTCATAATCGTGCGCCATGAGGATGACCCGGTCGGCGTATTCTCCGATAGTTCTGAAGTCGTACGCGTCGAAGTAATAGCCGTCGGCGGTTGCGGGAGGAACGCAGACGAAGAGGGACAGGCCGGAACCGTAAAGACTTTCCCGAAGCTCTTTCAGAAAGGCGTTCAGGCCCGCTTTCAGCGCCTCGCCCTTCATACCGNNGCCGTATGGAATTTCTCCCGTCAAAGCGGTTTTGATCTGCCGGATCGCTTCCGTTCTGTTTTTCGGTTCCAGCAATATTTCACGGCATGCGTTGGATACGCGGCCGTCCGCCATGGTAACGGTTTGCGCGGTATCCATAAACACACTCAGATTGGCCGCCGTGCCGGCCTCCCGCGCGATTTTCGTAACCTCGGCATAGCCGGTCGGAAGGGAAAAGGGGTTCCCGCCGGCTGAGGTCTGATTTAGCAGAACTTCTCCGGAAGCGGTGTACTGCAGTCTGCTCCATCCGAAGGAAACCGCGTCTAGTGAAGGGATCAGATCGCGTTGGGAGTAGGAGGAAATCGCATAAAACCCGTGGAGAAAATCCGTTTTCGCGTGAACCAAATTGTATAGGCGGATCATCATGGCGGCCGCCTGCTCCCGCGTGGCGGAGTCGTTAGGTCGGAAGGAGGTCTCCGATACGCCGGTGATAATTCCAAAATCACGGGCAATCGCTATGTAGCCGGTTTCTTCCGTTACGTCCTTGAACGGAAGGGAACGATCCGCCTGCGATTTGGCCAAGGTGTCATACCCCAAAGCGCGCACCAGCATGACCGCCATTTCCATCCGGGTAATCGAATCGTTGGGGCGGAAAACGGGCGAATCCGTAAGCACCGCCCCGTGCGCAACCGCAGTTTCCACGTCGCTGAAATACCACTGGGAAGGATCGTTGTCGGAGAAAGAAGCGACGGCGGGACGCGCCGGCTCCCATCCGAACAGGCGTACTAGCATGGCGGAAAACTGCGCGCGGGAGACATTGTCGCCATAGCCGAATCTTTGGTTTCCGTAGCCGTTGATGATGCCAAGGGAAACAGCCTGCCGGATGTATGCGCCGGCCCAGCTGTCACCTGGCACGTCCGTAAAATCCGTGCCCGCGGCTGCCGAACTCAGGCAGCCGAGGCAGAGGAAGACGACGAGTATAAGAGAAATTCGTTTTTTGACGTCTCTCAACGGCTTATCTCCGTTCCAGGCGATGCATCTCGGCAAAGGCCTCGATGGCGGTGCGGGCCTGTTCGTAGTTTTTCATCTGCTGGTCGACTTCCAACAGCAGGCAGGGGATGCCGGCCTCGTCTAGCATCCGCCGGATGGGTACGTAGTCATATTCGTCGGGGTCGCAGAACTTGGTGAGAATGTAAAAAACGCCGTCCGCGCCGCTTTGTTTCACCTGGTCGATCAGCATGGCGCCGCGTTTTTTACCGAGATCGAAGAGCACGCAGCAGCCCTCGATTGCCGCCATCCGTTCGGCAAGACCTCTTATGGGGTCGGAAGTGACCGGTACGTCTTCCCGGAACGAAAGAGATTCCTGCGCCACCTGATCGTCAACGATGCGGACACGGTTTTCCTCCAAAATTCGGAGCAGATCAGGACTGTCGGCTAAAATGCCGGTCGTAACAACGCTCAGTCCGTCCCATTCGGAGGGCATTTCATCGGAAAGAGCGGTAAGCAGGGCATCCAACTTTTCCGTATGGGCGGCGGGTTCCATAAAGTACGCGCTTTTCAGCACGGCGCTGCGCAGTGAGGGGGTGATGAGGTCGGGGTACGAGGGCGCAAGCCGGGCAAACGCCCGCAAAGACGCCCGCTGGCGGTTTTTCAGCGCGATGGCGGCGGCAATGTCCGCGTCGGTCATGCTTTTTCCGGAGAGCGCGTCTAGCTGTCCCCGGATTTTCCGCATCTGCGATGCGGTGAAGAGGATGCCAGCTTCCGTCTTGCGGTTTTGGGCATGGGCCACGGGAATAACAGGAATGTTTTTCACGCCGTATTCCCAGTTTGCTCCCATGCCCTTCAGGCTGTCGCAGAGCATCGGAACCATAACGGCCGACAGGCCCTCGAGCTTCCCGCGAATGCCAAGTTCCAGCGTGGTCTGCAGAAGCGAGCAGATAAAAGCCGGGAAATAACGCTTGGATTCGGAAATCTGCATTTCCGCACCCCAGAGCCCGAACGGCACCATCCCGGCGGCTAGTATAAGCTCCTCCGGGCAGTAATACGGCATGCAGCCGACCACTTTTTTCCCGACGGCGGTCAAAGCTTTCAGTTGGGCAGCCGGATTGCCGGCGATGCCGGAAAAATCCTTCAGAAGCTGTTCGGTCTTACGCATGGAAACCGCCCTCCCTTTTCCTCTTGTTTTCCCGCATGATTTCAACCAAGCCCTGAATTCTTGTTTCAAACTGCGCCTCGGAAAAAGCCCTCGGATCGGCCTGGTCGCCGTCAAAGGTTACGGTAGNNGTTGATGTGGATGATCGCGCCCTCCACCTTGTTCTTGACGGCGTCGTTCACCCGCAGGGCAACCTCCTTTTCAAAGCAGTTGCAGTTGGGCACGTAAGAATAAGCCGCCATCAACTCGTCCAAATTGTCGTAGAGGAAGCTGAAGGCCGGGCCGTAGATGGTCGAGGTCACATTGATGCCGAGATTTTTCAAGGTCTTGAAAGTATAACTGAGGTTGGCCCAGCAGGCGATGCCCTCAAACAGAACGCGAAACTCCTCCTTAGCCTTAAAGGTGGAAGTGCCGTTTTTCACCGCCTCGTCGTACTCCTGCGCAAGCTGCTCAAAGGCGGCGGCCGCCTCGGCGGTGCCGCGCGCGACGCAGGCGACGGCCATATGGTTGAAAATGTCGAAGCCGGAAAGGGGAGAAGGGGTATATTTCATGTAGTCGACGGCACGCAGCCAGGCCTTGGAGCTTCTTTGGGACTGCTCCATGACTTCCCTGAATTTTGCCTCGTCAAATTTCTTCCCCGTAATCTCTTCGAGCCTCCGAATGCAGTCGTCGAACTGAGCGCGTATGTAACGTATCCGATCCTCGTCGCATTTGTCGGCGTCTAAGTGGGGGATATCGATCAGAATCAGGGGGATATCGAGCTCCAGCGCGAGGTTTTCATACCATTTGATCATGCAGTTGCAGATGTTGTTGCAGCAGAGCAGGAAATCGGGCTGCGGGATATTCAGTTCCTCGCAGGTTTTCAGGTCGGCAAAGGCAAAATTGATGCGGGAATACGAGCACAGATCGCTCGAGTAACCCAAGCCTTCCGCATGCTCGCACATGCGAAGCCCTCCGCCTTTCGCCGCGATGGCGGCCGCCTGATTCTCCGGGAAGACCACGGGGATTCCCATGGTTGTCGTAATCTCCTGGGGAAAGTTGGAGGCGCACCAACCGATTTTTTCTCCGCGCGCCTTGGCGTCCCAGGCGTCCTGGGTTGCCTTGTCGGCAAGCTCCCGCAGAATGATCTTCGCGGGCTTTCGTTCCGTTTCGCTCATATCACGTCACTCCTTTGGGTTTATTTTCCCAGCGCAAAAAGGGCTGCGCCGATGGCGCCCGCCAGCTGGGAATCGGGAGATGTCAGAATATCCGTTTTCAGTTCCTCTTCCAGCGCGCTGACCACGCCGCTGTTCCGGGCGACTCCCCCGGTCATTACAACGTCGGGCAGGATGGGAAGCCGCCTCACCAGACCGGCCGCCTTTACCGCGACGGAACGGTGAATCCCCGCCACGATGTCGCAGATCTCCACGTTCTGGCTCAGCTGAGATATCACCTCGGATTCGGCGAAGACCGTACAGGTGGAGGAGATGGTCGCGGGGTGCTGCGAGCGGGCGCCGCACGTGCCGAGCGCGGAAATGTCGATTTCCAACACCTTGGCCATGACCTCCAAAAACCGGCCGGTTCCCGCCGCGCACTTGTCATTCATCACAAAATTCAAAAGGTTTCCGTTTTCGTCGAGCTGAAGGGCTTTGGCGTCCTGCCCTCCGATGTCGATGACGGTGCGGGCGTTCGGAAAGAGAAAGCGCGCGCCGCGGGCGTGGCAGCTCAGTTCGCTCATCTGCAGCGAGGCGAGCGAGAGCGTTTTGCGGCCGTACCCGGTCGCCGCGATACGGCTGATCTGTTCCTCCCGCAACCCCGCCTCCTCCAACGCCGCGGCGATGGAACGCGCCGGTCCGCTTGTGCCCGTTCCGGAAGGTATGACGGCCTGCGCGATCATCTGCGTTCCGTTTTTCAGTATGACGCACTTGGAGGTAGTGGAACCGATATCGACGCCCATGGTAAAAACAGTGTCAGCCATTATGAAATCCTTTCAGGTCGTCCCAGGTGTTGTAGACCTCGGCTTCGTGCAGCGCCTTCAGTTCCTCCTCGGAGTATCCGAGCTCCCGGAGAATTTCCTCGCTGTGCTCGCCCAACAGGGGAGACTGCTTGTAGTCGGGAAGCCCCTGTTCCTGCAGGAAGATCGGCTGCCGCACGAGAGTGCGCACCGCGCCGTTCGGGTAATGCATCGAGTAAAACACGTTGGTTGCCCAGGCCTGTTTGTCCTGAAGCACTTCATCCCAAACCTGCGCCAACGCGAACGGGATGTCGTTTTCCTCAAAAATCTTCGACCACTCTGCCGCGGTCTTCTGCTTCATCGCGGCGGAGAGAATGTCGTGAAATTCGGCGTTGCGGTTGTGTTTCGTCATATTGTCCATCGTATAGCGTTCATCGCCGACGAGATCCTCCCGGCCGATGAGCGGCATAAATTTGGGGTAGAATTGGTCGAACGGCGGCATGGACAGCTGCAGGAAGCGGCCGTCCTTCGTTTCGAAGGCGCAGTTGAAGGGATTGTTGGAATCGCGGCGGTCGATGGGGTAGCGCTTTCCCATGGGATACTGCGCCGCCTGCAGCATGATCCCCTGCACGAAGATGGAGGCGTGTAGCAGGTTTACGGTAACCTTGTCGCCTTTTCCTGTTTTAGCCGCCTTGTACAGGGCGGTAACCAGCCCGGCGCTGAGGAAGAGGCCGGCCGTATGGTCTCCGATCCCGGGTACGAGGTTCATGGGTACGGTGCCCTTCTGATAGAGGGAGCCCATGAATCCGCCGCGGGCAAAAAAGGCGGTGAAGTCGAAGCCCGGCAGGTCCTTGTCAGGACCGGTCTCGCCGTAGCCCGTAAAGCTGCCGTATACCAGCCGCGGAAATTTTTCGTGCAGCGTTTCATAGTCCAGCCCGGCTTTTTGGAGCGCCTGAGGACGCCAGTTCGTCACAAACATGTCGGCTTTCTCCAGTAGCTGGAAAAGGATTTTCTTGCCCTCCGGAGACTTGAGATTGAGCACCATAGCCCGCTTGTTCGCGTTTTCCAAATCGTAGGTCGTGTTTTCGTAGGGATCGTCGGGCCTTCCCTCCTGTGTGCCGGCAAAACGGACAGGGTCGCCGCTCTTTGCCTCAATTTTGATCACATCCGCGCCGTTGTCGGCCAGATAGCGGGTGCAGGCGGGGACCGCGATAAAGGTGCCTAATTCGATGACTTTCACGCCGTGCAACGCCTTTTCCGAGTTCATAAAATACCTCCAATAATAGAATTAAATCTATATTAAGCTCTGATTATAGTATTCTCCTCCCGTTTGTCAAGGCCGCAAAACACGGGCTGCCTTGGAAAACGAAGGAGATCGCCGCGAAGCGCATATATTGCTTTACAAACAATAAAATATCCGTTATTATGGAAAAAATCTTTTTTTCCGAGGAGAAATGCCATGTCGAAGGTAAAGAAAAAGCAGATCAAACGCCGTGCCGAAATCATCGAGGCGGCAATTGGATTGATGAACGAAACTCCGTTTGACGAGCTTACCATCAACGACATCTGTGAGGCCTCAGGCATTTCGGTCGGTTCCTTTTATCAGGAGAGAATGGATCTTTTCATGGGGCTTTTTGTACAGTCGCTGCGGGCCTGACCGGATTCATCCGCATTTTGGTTTTTGCCGCCGGAAAACCCAATTTGTTTGTCCCCGGAATACTATTATACATATCCGAGGGAAGCGCCGCAAGCGTCCGTTTGCTGCGCCGGTTCCGTATCGCCGCTCTTTGAATTTCCATGCCTTATCCCGGGGTGTTTGCGCGAAACCTGCTCCATTTGCCAGAGGAAAGCCGAGTCCCCCAAAAACGAGGGCTCGGCTTTGTCTTATATGGGAGCTTTTCCGGGGTCTTGAAACGGCTCTGCCGCGCGCTATGATTCGACATGAATCACGGAAACCGGACATCCCTCCTGTGCTTCGATGGCGCAGTCTTTCTCTTCGTCCGGGATTTCATCCACGATAACTTCCGCAAGTCCGTCGTCTCCCATCTGAAATACTGCCGGGCAGGTGCTGGCGCATAGTCCGCAGGAAATGCAGCCTTCTCTGTCGATTATTGCTTTCATAGTCTGCCCCTTGTATTATAAAGTAGTAGTTATTAAAGCCCCTCT
>DCTG01000085.1:0-580 GCA_002329245.1 Clostridiales bacterium UBA1446 | reverse complement strand
TAAGTATATCACAGTATGTCCAAAGGCGCGGGAAATCATGTCCGCGCAGCGTTGGGCCTAAAGTGTTTTTTGGAAACCTCGCGCGCTTTGCGCGGTTGAGAGATTATTTGTCCTCAAGCTCTCTTTCCACGTCTAAGACCTTGCCGCGCGCCAGATCCTCCGGCACGTATATAAATCCGCAGCCCGGACAGACGGGCAGTTCGACGGGGAAGGCGTTGTCGAGATAGCTGAAGGTGGCCGACCCCTTCACCAGCAGAACGCCGCATTTTTTGCAGGTAAATCTGCCCCCCGGATCCACGGTATAATTGTTTTTCTTCTCTGCCATACTTCCGCCTCACTTTACGGTCATGCGGTGGCTGTATGCCCCNNAAACCTCACCCAGAAGGTGACGTTTCCAATCCGCCGGCATACGATGGAAAGCCCCGTCTCGTTCTCAATCACCGCGTTTCCGTTCTCATGGTAGTCCTGCATCACGGCATAGATATCCTCAATCATAATCATGCGGTCGTCCATCTCTTCGCGCGCCTTTTCCGTAATCGTTACGGAAAAGGCGAAATCCTTTTCTCTCATCTTTTCCTCC
>DCTG01000176.1 GCA_002329245.1 Clostridiales bacterium UBA1446 | reverse complement strand
GGCGGACTGATCGTCATGGACGAGTGCGGGTATCTCGAGCGCGAGGCGCGCCGCTTTCAGGAGGAGGTAATCCGGTGTCTTGACGGCGATACGCCGGTGCTCGGCGTCGTCCGCCTACGCGCGGGCGGCTGGACCGAGCGGATCGTAAGCCATCCGAAGGTAAAGGTTTTAACGGTGAAGGAGGAAAACCGCGACGCGATGCCGTCCCTGCTGCTGCGGCATTTCCAAAATTTGACTTGACAGGGGAATTCGGCGCTGTTAAGATGAAACCGATGTTTGCGCATGGATGAAAATTGTTTGCGCATGGATGAAAATTGAATTATTTTCCGAGCCTGTGGTCTAAAAGCGCCGCTCATGACCGTCAGGCCTGAACCGCTCCGGCGGTTCGCGGGGTTTAGGCTGGAAACGGCCCCACCCTCTCGTATGGGAAAGGAAAAAAGAAGGTAACCGTAACGCTTCATTTTTGCGGCGTGCGTCCCTTGGCAGCCTGTTNNCGGCTGCTTTATTTTTTTACCGACGGAAATACTGAATCAACACATGGTCTGAGAGAGGAAACGTATGAGTAAGGATATTGAAAAGCTGAAACAGGGGATATCGGTGGAGGAGGCGCGCAGCCTTCTGCTTTCGATCCCCGTCTCGCCGGAGGGGGAAACGGTGCCCGTGGAGCACGCGAACGGGCGCGTTCTGGCGCGGGACATGTTCGCGCCGGAACAGATTCCTCCGTTTGCCCGCTCCCCTTTTGACGGGTATGCCCTTCGCGCGGAGGATACGAAAAGCGCCTCGCGGGAGAACCCCGTCACGCTTTCTATTACCGAAGAGATTCCCGCAGGAAAGGCGCCCGAGTTTGAGATAAAACCCGGATTTGCGGCGAAGATTCTGACGGGCGCCCCGGTGCCGGTCGGCGCGGATACGACAATCAAATATGAGGAGACGGAGTTTACAACGGAGACGGTCACCTTGTTTGCTCCCTTGCAACCCGGGAAAAACATCGTAGGCGCGGGAGAAGACGTGCGGATCGGGGACCGGATTGCCGAAGCTGGAACAGTGGTGACCCCGCCCGTCGCGGGTCTTCTCGCGGGGCTTGGCATTTGCAATGTCCCCGTGTTCCGCAAGCCCGTCGTCGCGATTGTCAATACCGGGGACGAACTGCTCTACGCACATGAACCCCTTCGCCCCGGGAAAATCCGGAACAGCAGCTGCTATACGCTCCGGGCTTATTTGGAGGAGAGGGGCGCGGTCGTGATCGACGGCGGCACGGCGAAGGACCGGACGGAGGATATCGCGGCGCACATTGAGGAAGCGATAAAGACCGCCGACATGGTCGTCACCACCGGCGGCGTCTCCGTTGGAGACTACGACCTCGTACTCTCCGCCGCAAAACACCTGGGAGCGGAGATTTTATACTGGAAGACGCTGATGAAGCCGGGCGGTTCCGGTCTTGCAGCCGTGTACCGCGGCAAGCTGATCCTAGGCCTTTCCGGGAACCCCGCGGCGGCCGTCGTCAGTCTTTTGATTCAGGGCATGCCCTTTGTGCGCCGCCTCGCCGGCCGCCGGGAGGTGCTGCCCGAAAAGCTTCGTGTCCGTACCCTGAGCGACTTTCCCAAAAACAGTCCCCAGCGGCGTTTTCTTCGCGGCCGTCTTGTCGTTACGGAGGGCACGGCGGGGTTTCTCGCGATGGAAGGGCAGGGAAACGGCGTCATTTCCTCACTGGTCGGCTGCGACCTGATCGGGGAGATCCCGGCAGGCAGCCCG
Organism: Clostridiales bacterium UBA1446; assembly: GCA_002329245.1. Classification (GTDB taxonomy): domain Bacteria; phylum Bacillota; class Clostridia; order Oscillospirales; family Oscillospiraceae; genus UBA1446. Next base: position 5,763 of record DCTG01000176.1, on the reverse strand, counting down.
CCGCTGCCTGCGGGTTCGCTGATCGACGCATACCGGGTATAAGTGCGCTGCTCCCGCCTTTGGGGGGAATAAAACACGCCCGGCTTGCTGCCGGGAAAATTACNNCGGGGCCGCCTCCGGCGGCGAAAGAGAGTGATCTGTATGTGGAAAGCGGCGGTAATCACCGTCAGCGACAAGGGATATATCGGCCTGCGCGAGGACACGGGCGGCCCGTTATTGGTCCGGCTTCTGACCGAAGCGGGATATGAGGTTTGCTATACCTCCCTTGTACCGGACGATATGCCGATGATCGAGGCGGAACTCATCCGGGTGTCCGACGGTCTCGATATCCCGCTGATTTTGACCACGGGAGGAACCGGATTTTCCCCCCGGGACGTTACGCCCGAAGCGACCAGGGCGGTATGCCAGCGGATGGCCCCCGGTATCGCGGAGGCCATGCGGGCGGAGAGCATGAAAATTACGAACCGCGCCATGCTCTCCCGCGCGACGGCGGGGATACGGGGCGGTTCGCTCATCATCAACCTGCCCGGGAGCCCCAAGGCGGCCAAGGAAAACCTTTTGTCCGTGCTGCCTGCGCTCGGCCACGGGCTTGAAATCCTGCGGGGGGAAAAGCAGGACTGCGCCCAGCCGATGGAATGAGCGCCTTCCGTTCGTTTGGATTTACGAGGAATCCCGCCGAATCGGGAAACCGTGAATTGACAGAACGGACGCGATGGAATAAAATGATCAATAAACTAGAAAATTGTTTTCAGGGGAGCTTGTAGCGCAGGCTGAGAGGAAGTAATCCAACTTCGACCCTTAAACCTGATGTGGGTAATGCCACCGTAGGGAGTAAGGAAAACTTGCTTTGATGCGGAGAGCGCCCATGAGGCCCTCTCCGCTTTTTGCTGCGGATCATCCCGGGAACAATAGTTGGGAGGAGAGCAAAATGTTCAAAGAGCTGCTGGAAAACGTACGGAGAAAGAAACCGCTGATTCACGCCATCACAAACTATGTGACGGTGAACGACTGCGCCAATCTCCTGCTTGCCTGCGGTGCGTCCCCTATCATGGCGGACGAGATCGAGGAAGCGGAAGAGATTGCTTCCCTCTGCAGCGGGCTTTGCGTCAATATCGGCACGCTCAATCAAAATACCATCCCTTCCATGTTTGCCGCCGGGAAAAAAGCAAACGCCCTCGGGCGTCCCGCCGTTCTCGACCCGGTGGGAGCGGGCGCGTCAAACCTGCGCACGCAAACGGCGCGCCGCCTGCTGGAAGAAGTGAAATTCACCGTTATCCGCGGCAATATCTCTGAAATCAAAGCGCTGGCGACGGGTACGGGCACAACCCGCGGCGTCGACGCCGACGTTGCCGATACCGTGACGGACGAAACATTGGACGGCGCCGTGTCGTTTGCAAAGAAGCTTTCGGAAAAAACCGGCGCGATTATCGCAATTACCGGCCCCATTGACATTGCCGCGGATCATAGCCGGGCTTATTGCGTCCGGAACGGCCATCCGATGATGAGCAAGGTTACCGGGACGGGCTGCCAGCTCTCGGCTTTGACTGCCGCGTATGTCGCCGCAAACCCGGATCGTCCGCTCGAGGCGTCCGCCGCCGCCCTTTGCGCGATGGGGCTCTGCGGGGAGATAGCCTTTGCCCGCATGGAGGAGAAGGACGGGAACGCTTCCTACCGGAACTATCTGATAGACGCGGTCTGCCGCCTGCGGGGGGAAGCTCTCGACAAGGGGGCGAAGTATGAAATTCGATAGAAAATCCCTGCTGCTCTACGCGGTGACCGACCGCGCGTGGGTCGGCCGGCAAACCCTGTGCGGGCAGGTGGAGTCCGCCCTCAAAGGGGGCGCAACCTGTATCCAGCTTCGGGAAAAGGAGATCCAAGAGGCCGCGTTTTTAGAGGAAGCGCTCCAGATGAAACAACTCTGCCAAAAGTACCGTGTCCCGCTCATCATCAACGACAGCGTCAAAGTTGCCCTCGCGTGCAAAGCGGACGGCGTCCATGTCGGTCAGGAGGATATGCCGATTGAGCGGGTTCGCGCCTTGGCGGGAGAAAAGCTCATCCTTGGCGTCTCGGTGCAAACCGTGGAGCAGGCGCTTTGCGCGGAGAAAAACGGCGCCGATTATCTCGGCGTCGGCGCGGTGTTTTCCACCGCCACCAAGCCGGACGCCGAAAGGGTTTCGCTTGCCGAGCTTCAAAAAATCTGCCGGGCGGTATCCGTTCCGGTCGTCGCCATCGGCGGCATCGGGAAAAGCAACCTCCCGCTGCTTTCCGGCACGGGCGTGCAAGGGATCGCCTTGGTTTCCGCCATCTTTGGAAGCGAAGACATAGAAGAAGAATGCCGCCGGCTTCGCCGCCTGGCGGAAGCGGTGGTGTGCGTATGAACATAGAGGGCGCGATTTTGGATTTGGACGGCACGCTGCTCGATTCGATGTCCGCCTGGACTACCGTCGGCGAAGCGTACCTGCGCAGCCGGGGACTGGAGCCGCGCGAGGACCTGAATCGGAGATTCAGGAACCTGAGCCTTGCCCAGGCGGCCTGTTACTACCGGAAAGAATACGGACTTACGGAGAGCGTCGACGAGATTGTGGACGGGGTGAACGCCATCATGCGGCGGTTTTACACGGAAAAGGTGCTGCCGAAGAAGGGGGTTCCGGAATTTCTCGAGAAGCTGAAAAAGCGAAATGTGAAACTGTGCGTCGCCACGGCCACGGACCGTCCCCTCGCGGAAGCGGCGCTTTCCCGCAGCGGACTGCTTTCGTATTTCGGGGAAATCTTCACCTGCGGCCAAATCGGACGCGGGAAGGACGAGCCGGATATCTATCACGCCGCGCACCGCTTCCTGAATACGCCGAAACCCGCCACCTGGGTGTTTGAAGACGCGCTTTACGCGGCAATCACCGCAAAGGCGGCGGGCTTCCCCGTGGTCGGCGTGTACGACCCCTATACCGACAGGGGAGAAGCAATCCGGGCTGTCGCGGACCGTTATATCCGCTCCTTTGCGGAAATGGAGGATATACTTGAATGAAAAAGATACTGACGATAGCGGGCTCCGACTCCAGCGGCGGAGCGGGAATCCAGGCGGATATCAAAACAATTGCCGTCCACAAGATGTACGGAATGAGCGTCATCACGGCGCTGACGGCGCAGAACACCACCAGCGTTCGCGCCATCCTGGACGCGACGCCGGAATTTGTCGGACAGCAGCTCGACTGTGTCTTTACCGACATTTTCCCCGACGCCGTTAAGATCGGCATGGTCTCGCGCGGGGAGATCATCGAGACGATTGCGGAAAGGCTCCGGCGGTACGGCGCCAAAAACATCGTCGTCGATCCGGTCATGGTCTCCACCAGCGGATGCAGGCTGATTTCCGAAGAGGCGGTTAAAACGCTTATAGAGAAGCTTCTGCCCCTCGGCACGGTTATCACGCCGAATATCCCGGAGACGGAACTGCTCTGCGGCTTTGCCGTCAAAGACGAGGACGGCATGATCCGGGCGGCGGAGTGGCTCGCCGNNNNGGCGGGGCGACCGACCTTCTGTATGAAAACGGAAGACTTGCCTGGCTGCGGTCCGAGTATGTGGATAACCCCAATACGCACGGCACCGGATGCACGCTCTCCTCCGCGATCGCCTGCGGCCTTGCCGGCGGAAAAACGCTCCGGGAGAGCATCCAAAGCGCAAAGGACTATCTGACCGGCGCCCTCAAGGCCATGCTCGATTTGGGAAAAGGCCCCGGACCGCTGGATCATACTTACCGGCTGTAGAACCACCGGGCTATACCTGCCGTTTTAAATTTCCAGCGGGTATTTTGGCAATAAATCTTCATCTGGCAGTTTGACAGACAATCAGAGAAAACAGAAAAAGTCGCCTCTTTGAGGGGAGATGTCGGCGGAGTCGACTGAGGGTGAATCTGCAAATCCGAAACTACATAAACACCTGCGTGGTCTCCGCGCGCGCAGGGCCCGTTGCCCTCAGCGTGCCGCTGTTTCTCCGTCCCTTTCCGCCTGCTGGCGGGGACGAAAATACTTATAACACTTTCCCCTCACTTTTTTCCCTTGACAACCGAAGCCCCCTGTGGTAATATCAGCACATTAGCGTGATAAAGTGTTAAAGCAGAAAGGGGATTCCGCATGAATACGGGAATCGGCACGCCGGAAGGAACGAGGGACCGCCTGCTTGCGGAATGCCTCGACCGGCGCGCAACGGAGGCGAAGCTCACCGGACTCTTCCGCAGGCGCGGGTACGGCGAGGTCATGACTCCCGCCATGGAGTATTACGATTTATTTGTGCTCTCCGGCAATCCCCTGCCGCAGGAGAGCATGCTCAAGAGCATTGACCGCAGCGGGAAAATCCTTGTCATGCGGCCGGACAGCACCGCGCCGATTGCCCGGTTGGCGGCGACGCGCTTGGGTTCCATGCCGCTTCCGAAGCGTCTTTTTTACAGCCAGGCGGTCTTCCGCTCGANNCCAGTGCGGCGTGGAGCTGATCGGGGCCAAAGGCCGGAAGGCGGACGTGGAGATGATTGCGCTGGCGGTGGACGCGCTTCGCATCTGCGGGCTAAAAAATTTTCACGTCGAAATCGGCCACGCCGGTTTTTTCCGCGCGCTGGCGAAACAGCTCGGCGCGGACGGTGAGACGCTCGAGCGCATGCGCAAAAAAATTGAGGAAAAAAACTTCGCCGGACTCGGAGATTTGTTGGAGCCGTACCGGAACAGCGCCGCGGGGAAAGCCCTTTACAAGCTTTCCTATCTCTTCGGCGGCGCGGAGGTCTTGGACGAAGCCCGCAGTTTGGGCGCCGGCGCGGGGGAGCTCGAAACCGTAGAGTATCTATCCGGCGTCTGGGAGGAACTGAAGGCGGCGGGCTATGACGAACATATCCGGTTCGACCTGGGGCTTGTCCACAGATTGGAGTACTATACCGGGCTCGTGTTCCGGGGCTATGCGGAAGGGGCGGGCGACGCCGTCCTTTCGGGCGGACGCTACGATACGCTGACGGCCTGCTTCGGGCGGCCAGCGCCCGCGACTGGGTTTGCCGTGGACGTTGACGCGGTGACAAACTGTCTTCCTCCGGCGGTATCGCCGCCGCTTTCGCTTCTCATCCACTACGGGGACGGGCAGCTCGGACGGGCTATCCGGCGGCTGGAGGAGATGGAGCCTGGAACCNNTGCGAGCTCTCTTCCTGCGAAACGCCGGAGGAAACCGTGGCGCTTGCTAAGGAGCTCGGCTGCCGGGCCGTTTTAGTGCTGGAAAACGAAACGGAGAGGACGGTGCGGCTGTGAGCAGGCTGAAAATTGCCCTGACGAAGGGGCGGCTGCAGGAGGATGCCGCCCTGCTCTTCGAGCGGATGGGGATGGATGTATCGTCCATCCGGAAACCCGGACGCAGGCTTCTGCTCGGCATCCCCGATTACCCGCTTGACGCGGTGCTCGTCAAAGCGCCGGACGTCATCACCTATGTCGAGCACGGGGTGTGCGACCTCGGCGTCGTGGGCAAGGACACGATCATGGAGCGGGGAAGAAGCCTTTACGAGGTATTGGACCTCGGATTCGGAAAATGCCGGTTCGNNGCCGTCAGGGAAGGCGAAGATTTTTACGGTACGTACAAGACAAGACGGGTGGCGAGCAAATACCCCGAGGTAACCCGCGCATTTTTTGAAAAGAAGGGGATGGACGTCTCCATCATCAAAATCGAGGGATCCGTCGAACTGGCGCCGATACTCGGCCTGGCCGACGGGATTGTCGACATCGTAGAAACCGGGGCGACCCTGCG
>DCTG01000186.1 GCA_002329245.1 Clostridiales bacterium UBA1446 | reverse complement strand
GCCCGAGCAGTGGCTCGGAAAGCTGACGGTGTGCCGGCGTGACCCGGTCAGCGGAGAGCGTACGCTTGTCTTTGCGACTTTGCACGAACCGAGTAAGACGGAAGACTTTTTGACAATTCTGCAACTGACGGGGGCCAACCGTGCGGATCGGTCGAAACTAGGAAACCGGTTTGTGCTCAGAGCCCAGTCGGACGTAATTTATGCCGCTGTTTTCCATGAGCCCGAATCCAAGGACAAACCGATCCTGGAACAGGAAGACCTGATTTCCCGTTTCCACATGATCGTGACGGAATGGAGCAACGAATAGGAAAATTCCGGATACACCGCTTGCTTGGCTTCCGGTGATTCAAAGGGGGAGGCAGGACGATGAAAAAAGTACTGATATTGGAAGACGAATCGAGTATCCGCAGCTTTGTGGTCATCAACCTGAAACGGGCCGGCTATGAAGTCATTGAAGCGGAAACGGGGCAGGAAGCCCTTAATCAGCTGCGCCTCAATCCTGATGTCAAGGTAGCCCTCTTAGATATCATGCTGCCGGATATGGACGGATTCGAAGTGTGCCGCCGGATCCGCGCCTCCGATCCCAAGATGGGGATCATCATGCTGACGGCGCGTACGCAGGAAATGGACAAGGTGACCGGTCTTATGACGGGCGCGGACGACTATGTGACAAAGCCCTTTTCTCCGGCTGAGCTGACAGCCCGGATTGACGCGCTTTACCGGCGTGTGGGCGGCGATCCGGAAGAGGATTCCGGAGAAATCCGCCAGCCGCCTTTCCTGCTCAACACCCGTAACCGCACACTGGAGAAGAACGGGCGCCGGATTAAGCTCACGCAGGTCGAGTATGCTATCATGAAGCTCTTCATGGATAATCCGGGCAAAGCTCTGTCGCGGGAAGACATTTTGGATTCCGTATGGGGAAGGGACTATTTTGGAGAACTCAAAATTGTGGACGTCAACATCCGTCGTCTGCGTATCAAGATTGAGGATGATCCCACGAATCCGACCTATATTACCACACTGTGGGGCTATGGGTACAAGTGGGGCTTTTAGCGGTTGATTCTTCTGTGCCGGACCGATGACAGGCGGTGAAATGATTGAGGCTTTTCCGGGTTAAATTAACTGGAATACGAAGAAGATGGATGTTTAACAGCATTTCGGCGGTGCTGCTTATTATCCTTCTTGCCGTCTGTACGTTTTCCCTTGTCCTTTTCAATTATTTTTATTCCAGCATGACCGCGTCGCTGAATGCGAAAGCGCAGACGGCGACGAGCTTTTTCAGCAAATACGACACGCGCGAGGAATATCTCCGGAACGCCTCCTATTTTACATCCAGTTTCCCGGATAAGGACAAGCTGGAGCTTCAGTTCATCAGCGCCTACGGGCGGATTCAGTTTTCTTCTTACGGCCTGGCGGCCGGAACCACGATCGATACTCCGGACATCTCCGACGCAATTTCCACCGGAAGAATGAGAACCTGGACGGGACGAGACCCGGAAACACGGGAGCACATCATGGCGGTTTCCAGCCCGGCCGTGCTTAACGGTCAGGTGGTCGGCGTGATCCGGTATGTGACCAGCCTGAGGACGGTGGACCGGCACATTGCCCTGTCCGTGGTCAGCGCAATTCTCGTCGGCACCGGAATTGTAGCCATGGTCTATTTTTCCAATCTCTATTTCATCCATTCCATCGTCGACCCGGTCGCCGATCTGACCCGGGCGGCTCAGCGCATCGCGGCGGGCAGCTACGGTGTGAAAATTGAAAAAAAGTTTGACGACGAAATCGGCGTGCTGACGGATACCATCAACGATATGTCTATGAAAATCAGGCAATCGGAAAAGCTGAAATCGGAGTTTCTCTCCTCCGTCTCTCACGAGCTGCGCACGCCCCTGACGGCGATCAACGGCTGGAGTGAAACGCTCGCCAGCGGAGAGCTGAAGGATGAGGAAGAGGTAAAAAAGGGCCTGAACATCATTCTGAGCGAATCCCGACGGCTGACCAAGATGGTGGAAGAGCTTTTAGAGTTTTCCCGTCTTGAGAGCGGCCATTTTACCCTTCAGATAGAACCGATGGATATCCGGGCGGAGCTTGAGGAGTCCGTCTATACGTATCAGGAATTCTTCCGGAAAAAAGGGATAGAACTGCATTACGAAGACAGCGGGGAGGAAATTCCCGAGATACCCGGTGACCCGGAACGGCTCAAACAGGTGTTTTCCAATCTGTTCGACAACGCAGCAAAGCACGGCGGGTCCGGAGGCAGAATCGACGTTTCCATCGGGAGTCAGGAAAACAATGTGGTGATACGAATCCGTGACTATGGGCCCGGAATTCCCGAAGAAGATCTTCCGCAGGTAAAACTGATGTTTTATAAGGGCAGTACGAAAGCCCGCGGCAGCGGAATCGGCCTTGCGGTCTGCGAAGATATCGTCACCCGCCACAACGGCCGGCTGCATATCTCCAATGCCCAGGGTGGAGGGACGCTGGTTACCATTGTTTTGCCCATGCGCAATTGACGGAAGCCTCAGCAAAAGGGGAACGAACCATTTCGAATTAATTTGGGAGTTATAAGAGTGGAGATAAAAAAAGAAAAGAATATGGATACCGCCTTCCGCACGATTATCGGCGGACAGGCCTTGATAGAAGGTATTCTCATGCGCGGGCCCAAAAAGCAGGCGATTGTCGTAAATGCGCCTGACGGTCAGGTGATCAAAGAAGAAGAAATTAAACTGATCAAAGAACGCTACCCAATCCTTGGCTGGCCGATTATCAGGGGTGCCGTCACCTTTCTTGATTCCATGGTCAGCGGTATCAAGGCGCTCAGCTTTTCCGCGGAATTCTTTCCGGAAGAGGAGGAGGCGCCCTCAAAGTTCGATCTTTGGCTGGAACGGAAGTTTGGGAGCGAAAGACTGACGAAGTTCTTTATCGCCTTTGCGGTCGTGCTTGGAATAGGCTTTTCCGTCGGACTTTTCATTCTTCTGCCTACGTTGATCGCCGGTTTTTTGGTGCCGGCTTACAGCTCCGCGTTTTCGGGCAATCTCATCGAGGGAGTCATCCGAATCGTTCTCTTTCTGGCCTATCTCATTTTGATGTCCCGGATGAAGGACATCAAACGGATCTTTTCCTACCATGGCGCGGAACATAAGGCCATCTTCTGCTATGAACGGAATTTAGAGCTTACGGTGGAAAATGTCCGGGAAATGCCCCGGCATCATCCCCGGTGCGGGACCAGCTTTCTTTTTGTCGTCATGATCATTTCGATCCTTGTGTTTTCGACGGTACAATGGTCGAACGGCTGGATGCGCATGCTCGTCCGGCTTGTCCTCCTGCCGCTGGTCGTCGGAATCAGTTATGAAATCAACCGTTGGGTGGGGCGGCACGACAACACGCTCAGCCGCATCTTAACGGCTCCGGGGCTATGGTTGCAGAATTATACCACCAACGAACCGGACGATACGATGATCGAAACCGGAATCCGCGCGCTGAAGCTTGTGCTTCCGGAAGAAAAGGGCGAAGACGAATGGTGATTTCCATTCTTTGGGATGCATGCGCGGATTACGGCGTGGGTTTTGGGCGGTGACTGGATGGCGGCCACATATAACGATTTATTCTTGGATATCCGCCGGGTGCTGATTCGTGCGGGTACCGCAGCGGCTTCCTTGGAAGCGCGGATTCTCATCTGCTTCGCGACGGGTAAGAGCCAGGAAGAGCTGCTGCGGGACTTCAATCTGTATACCTCGGCGGAGACGGAAGAGCAGATTCGTGCCCTCGCCGAGCGGCGGCTGCGCGGCGAACCGGTAGCATATATTGTCGGGGAATGGGAATTTTATGGAATCGGTTTGGATATCTCCAAAGATGTGCTGATTCCCAGGGCGGACACGGAGCTTCTTGCGGAGCAGGCTATCGCGCTTGCGCGTGCGGCCGGCGAAGGGGCGAGGATTTTAGACCTCTGCGCGGGCAGCGGCTGTGTTGGCATCGCGGCAGCCGTAAACGCGCCGAAATGCCGCGTCGTGTTAGCCGACTATTCGGAGGCAGCGCTGCGTATCTGCCGTCAGAACGTGAGGCGCAATGAGCTCACTTCCCGCGTTCTCTGCGTGCAGGCCGACGCTTTAAAAGCGCCGTCACCGGCGCTGGGGGATTTTGATGTGATTGTTTGCAATCCTCCCTATATCCCAAGCGGAGAGATTGAAAAACTGGATCCTTCCGTGCGGTTGTATGAGCCGCGTCCGGCATTGGACGGAGGCCCGGACGGCCTGTTATTCTACCGGGCTATCATTCCGAAATGGCGGCAGGCGCTGCGCCGTGGGGGAACCCTGCTTTTTGAAGTCGGCATCCGTCAGGCGGAAAGTGTCCGAAGTCTGCTGTCGGAGAGCGGCTACACGGAGATTTTAAGTCTGGCGGACACCCAGGGAATTGAACGTGTCATCCGTGCCGCAAGGAAAGATTGAATAAAACAGCGAAGGTTTAGGAAATCCTCGCAAAGAAAGCCTGCTAAGAGAACAAAATTAACCGGGCGGACAGGTTGCACTGTGGCCCCCAAATGGAGGAAAACGGTATGGCTGCGGAAAAACGCAAAATGACGGTGGAGCCGGCTTCGCCGGCAAGTGACAAGCGGAAGGCATTGGAAACTGCAATGGCACAAATCGAACGCGCCTACGGTAAAGGATCCATCATGCGGTTAGGGGAGACCACGGAGCATGAGGTGGAAGCCATCCAAACCGGTTCCTTAGCGCTCGACCTGGCGTTAGGGATCGGCGGCGTCCCCAAGGGCAGAATTGTGGAGATTTATGGACCGGAGTCTTCCGGCAAGACAACGCTGGCGCTGCACATCGTAGCACAAGCGCAGAAAAACGGGGGGGAAGCGGCGTTCATTGACGCCGAGCATGCGCTGGATCCCGCCTATGCCCGCGCGCTCGGGGTGGATATCGACAGCATGCTTATCTCACAGCCGGATACCGGGGAGCAGGCGCTGGAGATCACCGAGGCGCTGGTGCGTTCCGGAGCGGTCGACGTGATTGTTGTGGACTCCGTGGCGGCCCTGGTTCCCCGCGCAGAAATCGAGGGCGAGATGGGAGATTCTTACGTTGGACTCCAGGCGCGCCTTATGAGCCAGGCCCTGCGCAAATTGGCCGGATCCATTTCGAAGACAAAGTGCGTTGTGATTTTCATCAACCAGCTTCGGGAAAAGGTCGGCATCACCTACGGCAATCCCGAGGTGACAACCGGCGGACGGGCGCTGAAGTTTTACGCAAGCGTCCGTATCGACGTTCGCAGAATAGAAACGCTGAAGGTCGGCGGAGAGATGGTAGGCAACCGTACGCGGGCCAAGATCGTAAAAAACAAGGTTGCTCCTCCCTTCCGGGAAGCGGAATTCGATATTATGTACGGGGAGGGTATCTCCCGGTTAGGAGAACTCATCGACCTCGGCGCAAAGCTGGACCTTGTGCAGAAAAGCGGTTCGTGGTATAACATGGGAGACGTGCGGATGGGACAGGGGAAGGACGCTGCGAAGGAGTATCTGAAGCAGAATCCGGATGCTGCAGACCGTCTGGAAGCCGCGATTCGCCAGAACGCCGTGAAACTGATGAGCGGCCAGTCCCGCGCGGCGCTTCGCGCGGCGGGCCGTCCTGTGGACGTATCCGCCGACGATTTTGAAGATGCGGATTGAGCGGATTACACCCTGTAAGGACGGCGTATTGCTCCGCATAGAAGACGGAAGCACCCTCGTGGTCACGGAGCGCGAAATTCTTTCCTTCGGATTGTATTCCGGTATCGAACTGGAAGAGGAACGGATTTCGGCGCTGAAAGCCGCAGCGGAAGCGGAGCTGACTTTCGCGCGAGCCGCGGGTATCCTCGCCCGGCGCGCACTGTCGCGGCGGGACCTGATCCGGAAACTTAGGGAAAAAGGATCGACGCCTACGGATGCGGAACTGGCGGCCGACCGCCTCGAGAAATTGGGCGTTCTCGACGATAAAGCGTATGCCGCCGCGTTGGTGCGGCGGTATTCCGAACGCGGGTGGGGAGAGAATAAGCTGCGCGACGAGCTTTATCGCCGGGGAATCGACAAAGAGATTCGGGAGCAGGCGCTTTCGGAAGCCCCGCCTCCGGAAGACAGTATCGACGCCCTGTTGGAGCGGCGTCTGCGCGGTACGGATCCGGACGGGAAGGATCTCAGACGCGCGGCCGACATGTTGTACCGGCGGGGATATTCCTGGGAAGACATTGAAGCCGCTGTTCACCGTTATCGGGAAAGCAGAGAATGAACATAAAATACCGGCTCTCTTGGAGGAATTGCTTTGGCAGAGCATACCGTTGCCTTTATCTCGTTAGGTTGCGCAAAAAACCTTGTAAATACGGAGCAGATGGCGGCTTTGGCCGCGGAAGCGGGCTATCTTCTCGCGCCGGAGGCGGATGGAGCCGACATTGCGGTTCTCAACACCTGCGGGTTTATTGACAGCGCGAAAAGCGAGGCCATTGAACAGATTCTCGCCTTGGCGGCGCTGAAGGCGGAAGGACGGCTTCAAAAGATATTGGTCGCCGGTTGCCTTGCCGAGCGGTATCGGGAAGAAATCCTCACGGAACTGCCGGAGGTGGACGGGCTGATTGGCTGCGGCAGTTTTCAGGACATTGTGAAAGCGGTCGGCGAGGCGGTTTCCGGGCGGGTTCCCGTTTTATTCGGGGAGCTAGGCGCGCCGGAGGAGGGGAGGCCCCGCCTGCTTTCCACGCCGCGCTGGACGGCCTATCTGAAAATCGCGGAAGGCTGTGACAACCGCTGCTCCTATTGCGTGATTCCATCCCTGCGGGGACCTTACCGGAGCCGCTCTCTGGAGGACCTCGTATCGGAGGCGGAAAGCCTTTCGGCGCTTGGCGTCAAAGAGCTGATTGTCGTCGCGCAGGACATAACCCGTTACGGAATCGACCTGTACGGACGCCGCCGTCTTGTAGAGCTGCTGAAAGCTCTTTGTAAAGTGGAAGGGATCCGGTGGATCCGGCTTCACTATCTCTATCCGGACGAAATCGACGAGGAACTCATTGATACCATTGTGCGGGAAGAGAAGATATTGCCCTACCTTGATATCCCTATCCAGCATGTGAGCGACAAAATTCTGCGCGCCATGAACCGCCGGGGCGGAAAAGCGGAGCTCATCTCTCTCTTCCGGGTACTCCGTGAGCGAATCCCGGGGCTGGTGCTGCGTACCAGCCTGATGTGCGGCTTCCCCGGGGAAGGAAAGGCGGAATTCGAAGAGCTGTGCGATTTTCTGCGGAAGGCAAAGATCGAGCGGGCAGGCGTATTTGTCTTTTCACCACAGGAAGGAACAAAAGCTGCGCGGATGGAATCCCAGGTGGAACCGGAGACAGCGGAACACCGGGCGGAACTTATAACGGAGCTTCAGTCCCGCGTGATGGACGACTATCTTGCAAGACGCATCGGCACGACGGCCGAGGTTCTCTGCGAGGGACGGAGCGAAGCGGATGAATTCTATTTCGGACGATCGTACGCCGAATCGCCGGAGGTCGATGGTCGGATTATGTTTTCCGCAACGGAAGAAGTGACCCCGGGTACGTTTGTGGCCGTGAAGATAACCGGCTCCCGGGATGGGGAGCCGGTAGGAAGAGCATGCCTATCCGAAGAGATTCGTTATGCGGGAACGGAGGGAGAATATCATGAACACGCCGAATAAACTGACGCTGATTCGTGTTCTGATGATACCTGTTTTCTTGTTGCTGCTGTATCTCAGTTTCCCGTATCATCGGTATTTTGCGCTTGCCGTCTTCATTTTCGCCAGCGTTACCGACGCGCTTGACGGAAGACTCGCGCGCAGCCGGGGACAGGTGACGGATTTCGGTAAATTTATGGATCCGCTGGCGGATAAGCTGTTGGTGATGGCGGCGCTGGTTTGGTTTGTGCAGAACGGACAGATGCCCGCCTGGGTTCTGCTTGTGGTGATCGCCCGGGAATTTGCCGTTACGGCGCTTCGCCTTTTATCGGCAAAAGGAGGCAGGGTTATCGCCGCAGGTTTTTCCGGAAAGGTCAAAACCGCGGTTACCATGATCGGGATCTGCGTGATGTTGACGGACCTTGCGGGGATTGCAATTTTCCCGGGGCTGAGTATCAATCTGCTCTGTGTTGGGCTTATTTTGCTGACAACCCTATGGTCGGGCACCGAATATTTTATCAGAAACCGGGATATGTTGGACTGGAAAACTTGACACCCAAAAAGCCCGATGATACTATATATCCAATAAGAAAATGCGGTGAACGGGAAGAGTAACATCTTAGTAGCCCCGCAGAGAGAAGCCGCCGCCGGCTGAAAGCGGCTTTGGGGGAAACGGTGCGAAGTGCGCCCGGGAGCAGAGGAAAAGTATCCTCCGGGTTGGCGCCGATATCCGCCCTTGAGTACAATGCGGAGTGGAACCGCGGGTTTTTCCCGCCTCTTGCCTTTCTTCGGAAAGCAGGGGGCGGCTTTTGTTTGTGAAAAACGTGGAGGGTAAAGGTTTGGGGCTTGCGGAATTATTGGAAGCATATCAGAAACGTGATCCGGCTGCCCGGTCCAAATTCGAGGTGCTGCTGCTGTATCCCGGCGTACACGCCTTGATTTACCACCGGATTGCCCATTCTCTGTATCGCAGGAGATTGCGCTTTCTGGCCCGTGCGGTCTCGCAATGGAGCCGGTTCTGGACGGGAATCGAAATCCACCCGGGCGCCAAGATTGGCAGAAGGCTTGTGATCGATCATGGTTCCGGTATCGTAATCGGAGAAACGGCGGAGATTGGCGACGACGTTTTGCTGTACCAGGGGGTCACGCTCGGCNNGAAAAGATAAGGGAAAGCGCCACCCCACATTGGGGAACAACGTGATGGTCGGTGCGGGGGCGCGGATTTTAGGGCCGTTCCGCGTGGGCGACAATGCCCGCATCGCATCCAACGCCGTCGTACTGCGCGAGGTTCCGCCCGACAGCACCGCGGTCGGTGTCCCGGCTCAGATTGTAAAAATTGCGGGCGAACGGATCAATTTCGCCGCGGAAGTGGACCAGATTCATGTGGAGGATCCGGTGCAGCGGGAACTGAAACAATTGATCGGAAGAATCGAAGAACTGGAAAGCAGAGTTCGGGAGAGCAGCCTTGCATCGAAGTGTCCCAGTGGAAAGGAAGATCAGATATGAAAATATACAATTCCATGACCCGTCAAAAGGAGGAGTTTCAGCCGCTCGTGCCCGGAGAGGTCAAGATGTATGTGTGCGGCCCGACAGTTTATAATTATATTCATGTCGGCAACGCCCGGCCTATGATTGTATTCGATGTCTTCAGGCGGTATCTCATCTATCGGGGCTACCGCGTCACATACGTCCAGAATTTTACGGACATCGACGACAAGGTCATTAAAAAGGCCAACGAAGAAGGCGTGGACTACAGTGAAATTGCATCGCGTTATATCGAAGAATATCGAACCGACGCGCACGGGTTAGGAGTGCTTGACGCGGACATCCATCCGTTGGCCACGGAAAACATGGACGAAATTATTGCTTTGATCGGGAAATTGGTGGATAAAGGATACGCTTATCCGCTCAACGGAGACGTTTATTACCGAACGGAGAAGTTCGGAGAATACGGGAAGCTTTCCCACCAGCCGCTGGAGGACCTGCTTGCCGGAGCCCGGATCGAGGTTAAGGGAGAAAAGGAATCGCCCATGGATTTTGCGCTCTGGAAGGGCGCGAAGCCCGGCGAGCCGAGCTGGGATTCTCCGTGGGGGCCGGGCCGTCCCGGCTGGCATATTGAATGCAGCGCAATGTCCGGCCGCTATTTGGGGAAGACCATCGATATCCACGGCGGCGGGCAGGATCTTATTTTTCCCCATCACGAAAACGAGATTGCCCAGAGCGAGGCCGCAAACGGGCAGACTTTTGTCCGGTATTGGATGCATAACGCCTTTTTAGATATTGACAACCGGAAGATGTCCAAGTCTTTGGGCAACTTTTTTACCGTGCGTGAGGCGGCCGAAACCTATGGGTATGAACCCATCCGGTTTTTCATGCTGTCCGCGCATTACCGCAGCCCGCTCAATTATTCGCGCGAATCCTTGGAGCAGGCGCAGGCTGCGCTCAGCCGCCTCTACACCGCGGTTTCAAACCTTGAATTTTTGGCGGAACATGCTGAGGATCGGGGATTAAACAGCGAAGAAACCGATTTTGTAGCGGGATTCCGGGATTACCGGGAGCGTTTTATCGCCGCCATGGAAGACGATTTTAACACTGCGGATGCAATCGGCGTGCTCTTTGAGCTGGTTCGGGCCGTCAATGCGGCTACGGCGCCGGAAAACCGTCCGGGAAGACTATTGGCGCAGCAGTGCCTGAAAATGGTGCGGGAGATCACCGACGTGTTGGGGCTCCTGTATGCGCGGCGGGAGGAGAATCTGGACCGGGAGATCGAAGATCTGATCAAAGTCAGGCAGGAGGCCCGGAAAAACAAGAATTTTGCGGAAGCCGACCGGATCCGCGATTTGCTGAAAGAAAAGGGCATCGTATTGGAGGACACGCCGCAGGGCGTTAAATGGAAGAGGACCTAGGCGTTGATTCTTCTGTCCGAGACAGCCAGTGTTTTTCTATGATGAAAAAACGTTGCCGTTGGAGATTTGCGGGGGAGGCATGTTATGCCGCCCCCGCATTTTAACGGGAGATATGTAGTGTACGGCGGGTTCTCTGGAAGAATTTTCACTTTATTTATATTCCGTTAACAGTTTGTACATATATCTGCAATACTTTTAATATGGTTTTTAGAACAATTTAACTTGAAACGGAAGTGGCTTCATGAAGACGCTGTTGCAACGGAAAAAGAAAGAGACGGGAGATCCCGCCCCGGAATTTGCTGCGGCTCCCCCGAAAAAGAAGCGAAAGAAAATTATCTTTTTTGCTTGTATTCTCGTCCTAATCTGCGCGCTAAGCTTTGGGCTGAGAGCATGCCTTTCGGCCAAACCCGGTATGAGCGCGGCGCCGGCGTACATAATTACCAAGGCAGAAAAAAGGGATATCACCGTTTCGCTCAGCGGCAGCGGCACCTTGAAGCCCGCTGATTCCTATGAGGTCACCTCATTGGTGTCCGGAGAAATTTTAAGCGACGGCTTCGAAGAAGGAGACGTTGTGGAAAAAGGGGCCGTTTTATATCAGATTGATACGGACGACGCGCAGACCAACGTCCGGAGCGCCGAGCTGAGTTTGGAAAAAAGCCGGCTCAGCTACGAAAGACTGCTGGAAGACCTGAGCAACTTAGACGTCACGGCGCTTGTCTCCGGAACCGTTATGGAACTGGATGTGGAACCCGGCGACAAGGTGAATATGGGGCAGAAAATCGGGAAAATACGCAACAGCGCGACGATGTGCCTTACGGTGCCCTTCATCTCCTCGGACGCGGACAGTTTTTACATAGGGGAAGCCGCAACTGTGACGCTTGACGACACGTTTGAAACCCTGCCCGGCACCATATCGAAAATCAGCAATGTAGAGCAGGTTCTCCCCGGGGGCATGTTGGTTAAGAACGTGACCATCGACGTAAAGAACCCGGGCGCTATCACAGACGCGACCAACGCGACCGCTAAGGTCGGAGACACCGCCTGCAGCAAGAGCGCCGCCTTCTCTTACAAGGACGAAACGGACATCACGGCTGAGATTTCCGGCGAAGTTTCGTATCTTGCTTCGAAGGAGGGGGAGTATGTGCGGGAAGGGCAGCTGTTGGTGAAGCTGCAAAGCAGCGATCTGGAGCAGCAGTTGAAAAGCGCGCAGCTGAGCTTGGAAGACGCGCAGAATACGCTGGAAAACAGGTTGGAGGCAATGCAGGACTACACCATAACTTCCCCTATCGCGGGTACCATTATAGAAAAAAACTTCAAAGCGGGAGACAAGCTCGATTCCAATTCCGCCAAAACCTCTTTGTGCACAATTTATGACCTTTCCTACCTGACCATGCAGCTGAATGTGGACGAACTGGACATCGCTAAGGTGCAGGTAGGCCAAACGGTAACCATAACCGCGGACGCGGCGGGAGGGAAGACTTATACGGGAATTGTGACCAAGGTCAATATCAACGGCACCACGAATAACGGCGTAACGGCCTATCCGGTTACCATACGAATTGACGAAACGGAAGGGCTGCTGCCCGGTATGAACGTAAACGCCGAAATCGTTGTGGAAGACGTGAAAAACGTGCTTTCCGTGCCGGTGGAGGCGGTCAGCCGGGGCAACCGGGTTTTGGTCCAGAAGGATCCGGAAGAAGCCGCCGGCGGGGAGACTGCCGCGCCTTCCACCGGCGGCATACCCGAAGGGTTTGAATACGTGCAGGTTACTCTTGGCGTCAACAACGACGAGTATATTGAAATCACCGGCGGACTAAGCGAAGGAGATACCATTGCCTATCTCAGTACCGGCACCGGCGGTATGATGGTGGGTATGTACGGAGCCGGAGGTCCCGGAACCGTCACGGTAACCACGGGCTCCGAGGGCGAGCCGCCGCCTCCTCCGGAGGGCGGCGGGCAAGGAGGCTGACCCTGATGAAGCCTCTCATTGAATTTAAAGACCTGTATAAGGTCTACTATATGGGTGAAAACGTCGTACGGGCCGTGGATGGAGTTTCCCTCCGGATTCAAAGAGGCGAGTTTGTCGCGATTGTCGGGCGGTCCGGGTCCGGAAAGTCCACCTGTATGAACATTATCGGATGCTTGGATGTACCGACGCGGGGGCAGTACCTGCTTGACGGCACGGATGTCGGGAGTCTCAACGATAACAGGCTGGCGGTTATCCGCAATAAAATGCTCGGGTTCATCTTTCAGCAATACAATCTCCTCCCGAGGCTCAGCGTGTTGGAGAATGTGGAAGTGCCCATGATTTACGGCGGAGTTCCCAAGCAGGAGCGTATCCGGCGCGCGCGCGAAGCCTTAGAGCGCGTGGGACTTTCCGATAAACTGAAGAACGTTCCGTCGCAGCTTTCCGGCGGAGAGCAGCAGCGGGTGTCCATCGCGCGGGCGTTGGCC
>DCTG01000034.1 GCA_002329245.1 Clostridiales bacterium UBA1446 | reverse complement strand
GGGAGGACGGCAGCCGTTATGCGGAATAGGGGTGACGTCTTTGATCAAAGTAACCTCCAGGCCGACTGACTGAAGGGCACGGATCGCGGCTTCACGCCCGGCGCCCGGTCCTTTTACAAAGACCTCGACCGATTTAAGACCGTGCTCCATCGCGGCCTTTGCCGCGGTTTCCGCGGCGGTCTGCGCGGCATAGGGCGTGGATTTCTTCGATCCGCGGAAACCCAAGCCTCCGGCGGAAGCCCAGGAGATGGCGTTTCCGTTGGGATCGGTAACCGTCACCATGGTATTATTGAAGGAAGAGCGGATATGCACGGCGCCCTTCTCAATATTTTTACGCTCGCGGCGCTTTCTGACGACCCGCTTAGCGGTTTTGGTGGTTGCCATTCACATATCTCCTCTCTTACTTTTTCTTATTCGCAATGGTGCGCTTCGGCCCCTTCCGGGTCCTCGCATTCGTCTTGCTNNTTCTGTGGCGGATTCCGCGGTAGCATCCGATTTCAGTCAGACGCTTGATGTCCATCGCCACGTTGCGGCGCAGGTCGCCTTCCACAATATAATTGTGTTGGATGCATTCGCGCAGGGCGGCTTCTTCCGCGTCGGTCAGATCCTTGACCCTTGTATCGGGGTTAATACCCGTTTTCGCTAAAATGTCGCTGGCGCTTTTTCTGCCTATCCCATAGATATAGGTGAGGCCAATTTCTACACGCTTCTCCTTGGGCAGGTCTATGCCGGCAATACGAGCCATATTAGTTTCGCACCTCCAATTTAACCTTGTCTTTGCTTATGCTTGGGGTTTACACAGATTACCATTACTTTACCCTTGCGGCGAATAATTTTGCATTTCTCGCACATGGGCTTTACGGATGGCCTGACTTTCATAAAAATACCTCCTGCCGATCTGGCTCCTTATGTCGGAGTGACTCCACCCGAAGGGTGAATCGATACCTCGATTTGTCTATTTGCTTCTCCATGTGATCCTTCCTCTGGTCAGATCATACGGAGACATCTGCACCGTAACCTTGTCTCCCGGCAGAATCCGGATAAAATTCATCCGGAGCTTTCCCGAGATATGTGCCAGAATGGTGTGCCCGTTTCCAATGTCAACCTGGAACATGGTATTGGGCAGCGCCTCCAGGACGGTGCCCTCCAGCTCTATGACGTTATCTTTTGCCAAAAAGAACCCCCTCCTTTATCTTTCAGAAGCGATTTGTCTGCGGAACACGCCAAGCGTCTTGCGGATATCGCCGTCGGTGAGCGGTTCGCCGCGCCGGTTTTTTCCCGCGGCCGGCTCCCCGCTTTCCGCGCAATAAACGACGTGTTTTCGTTTTTTACGCTTCGGCGTCTTGAGTTTCCTTGTTTTTCCGTCGGCCAGAAGAAGGTATTCCCCGTCGGTATCCGCGACATAGAAATATTTCCCTTTGTCATGGCCTGCGCAGGAGCGCACGATCTGCGTCTTTTTGATTTCCATCATGTTACACAGCCGTCAGGATTTCCGGCTCGCCGTCGGTAATCAGGATTGTGTTTTCAAAATGCGCGGAAAGCGCTCCGTCCGCGGTTACGACGGTCCAGCCGTCCTCGAGCACCCGGATGCGGTGTGTTCCCTCGTTCACCATGGGCTCAACCGCGAGGGTCATGCCGGGAATGAGCCGGGGTCCGCGGCCGGGAGGGCCGAAATTCGGCACTTCCGGTTCCTCGTGAAGCTTCGCTCCTACGCCGTGCCCAATATACTCCCGCACCACCGAAAAACCGTTTTCCTCCACATAGCATTGTATCCCGTGCGAAATATCGGAAACACGGTATCCGGGCCTGGCCTTGGCGATTCCAGAGAAAAAGCTCTGCTCGGTCACATCGATGAGCCGCCTTGCCGCCGGGGAGATTGCGCCGCAGGCAAAGGTCGCCGCGCAGTCTCCGTGAAAGCCTTCGTAACAGGCTCCGACGTCGATGCTGACGATATCGCCTTCCCGAAGCCTGCGCTTGCCGGGAATTCCATGAATCACCTCATGATTCACGGAGATGCACACGCCGGCCGGATAGCCGTTGTAGCGGTAAAACGAGGGTTCTGCTCCCCGGCTTCGAATAAAGTCTGAAACCGCTTTATCTATTTCACGCGTCTCAACGCCCGGCAGCGCCATTTTTCCCGCGAGTGCGCGGGCAGCCGCGGCAATACTGCCTGCACGGCGCATCGACTCGATTTCCTTGGGGGATTTGAGTAAGATCATGCCTTGATTCCCAGCGCTTCCAAAATTGCTTCCGCCGTTTTCACGATGCTCGGCTGGTTCTCAATCATGTACAGGATTCCCTTCTCCTTATAATAGTCTTCCAGCGGCGCGGTCTCTTTATGGTAGACCGCAAGCCTTGACTGAACGGTTTCCGGGAGGTCGTCTTTTCGCTGGACCAGGGGGGTGCCGCACTTATCGCAGATCCCCTCCTGCTTCGGCGGGTTGTTCACCTGGTGGTAGGTTGCGCCGCAGTTCGGGCAGGTACGTCTCCCGGTCAGNNCTCTTTGTCGGGCACCTCCAACAGGAAAACGGAATGAATTTTAACCCCCGCCGCCTCCAAGGCGTCCGCCTGTGCGATGGTGCGCGGAACGCCGTCCAAAATGAATCCGTTTGCGCAATCCGGCTCACCCAGCCGTTCCGCGATGATGCTGATGATGAGTTCATCCGGTACAAGGCGCCCCGTATCCATATACTCCTTTGCTTTCAGGCCCGTCGGCGTACCATTCCGAACGGCCGCCCTGAGAATGTTTCCTGTGGAAATAGCGGGAACGCCCAACTTCTGACTCAGGATCTCTGCCTGTGTGCCCTTTCCTGCTCCGGGGGCACCCAGCAAGATCAAATTCATTGAAATGCACCTTCTTATTTTTCTAGGAAGCCTTTATAGTGCCGCATCAGCATTTGTGCCTCCATAGCTTTGACCGTTTCCAGCGCGACGCCGACCACGATGAGGACGGACGTGCCGCCGATGGCCAACTGGTAAACCCCTATAATGTTTCCTGTGATAATCGGCAGGATGGCGATGATGCCCAAGTAAATTGCCCCGAAGAGCGTAATCCGGTTGAGCACCTTCCGGATAAAGTCGGCCGTAGGCTTGCCGGGCCGGAAACCGGGAATGAAACCGCCGTTTTTCCTGAGATTGTTGGAAACCTCGATGGGGTTGAACTGGATTGTGGAATAGAAATAGCTAAACCCGATGATCAGGATAAAGTAACCGATCATATACAACGCGGAATCCGTGTCGATGGCGTTGAGAAATCCGCTCCAGAAGCTCCCCTCCGCGGGAGGCGGCAGAAAGGCCGCCACAGTCGCCGGCAGGGAAGCGATCGACTGCGCGAAAATGATGGGCAGAACGCCGGACATGTTGAGCTTCATGGGAAGATGGCTGCTCTGTCCGCCGTACATTTTACGCCCGACCACACGCTTTGCATACTGGACGGGAAGCCGCCGCTCCGAGTTGCTGATGAATACGATAAATACGATCAGTGCCAGGCCGCCGACGAGTATCCCGGCGACGCCGAAGGGTGAAAACTGAAAGTAGTTGTCGATCTTCGCCTGTGTCCAGCCCGTCTGATCCACGGGGGTATAATAGTTCGTGATGCCCGTTATAATGCTGGACACGGCCGACGGCAGACGCGAGATAATGCTCGCAAACAGGATAATGGAGATGCCGTTGCCGATTCCGAACTCCGTAATCTGCTCGCCCAACCACATCAGGAAGGCGGAGCCGGCCGTAAAGGTCATCAGGATCACGATTGCGGCCCAGGTACCGGTATCCGTGAGCATCGTTCCGGTTCCGCCGTAACCGTTGCGCATCAGCATATAGTAACCGAATCCCTGTACCAGCGCGATGCCGACCGTCGTGTAGCGGGTGATGGAGGCGATCTTCTTACGTCCCTCTTCGCCGCCTTCCTTCTGCAGCCGTTCCAGAGCGGGAATGGCGATCGTAAGAAGCTGGATGATGATGGAGGCGTTGATATAGGGCTGAATGGACAGCGCGAACACCGTCGCCGTGGACAAAGCCCCGCCGGACATCACGTTATAGAGACCCAAAACCGTGTTCTGCAGCTGGCTGAAATAAGCGCCTAACGCATCCAAATCCACATAGGGAACCGGCACGGCGTTGCCCAGCCGGTAAGCCAGAAGAGCTATCAGCGTAAACAGGATCTTCTGTCTCAGCTCAGGGATCTTCCAAGCATCGCGTATGGTTTGGATCAATTAAACCACCTCAGCCTTTCCGCCAGCCGCTTCAATCTTTTCCTTAGCGGACGCGGAAAAAGCCGCTGCGCGAACCGTCAGCTTCCGGGTCAGCGTGCCGTTGCCCAACACCTTGACGCCGTACGTGCATTTGGCCAGAACGCCCCGGTCTAAGAGCGCCTGCGCGTCCACCGTGTCTCCGTCCTGAAATTTTTTCTCCAAAGAAGAAAGATTCACTTCATCCAGGGGCTTTGCAAAGATGTTATTAAACCCGCGCTTCGGCAGACGCCTGGCCAAAGGCATCTGACCGCCTTCAAATCCGATGCGGACGCCGCCGCCGCTGCGCGCCTTCTGGCCTTTATGTCCGCGGCCTGCCGTTTTGCCGTTTCCGGTGCCTGCTCCGCGGCCTTTGCGCTTGCCTTCCCGGACAGAACCCTCGGCGGGTACAAGCTCGTGCAATTTCATATCGTCTGTCCTCCTCAAGGCGAGGAGAGTTGAACCCAACCCGCCTACGCCTGGATAAATTCTTTAAGCTTCCTCGCTTACCTGCAGAAGATAGCTGATTTTGGATAGCTTTCCGCGGGTTTGAGGATTGTCCGGCTGAACCGTAACGTCTCCAATCTTCTTAAGGCCGAGCGAATGGGCGGTCAGAATGTGCTTTTCCTTCCTGCCGCTCAGGCTCTTGACCAACTTCACCTTCAGATTTGACATGCCTTTCCCTCCTACCCTTGGATTTCTTCGGGGCGTTTGCCGCGGATGCGGGCCACTTCCTCAACGCCGCGCAGGGACTTCAGTCCCACCATGGTAGCTGTAACGACATTCTGCGGATTATTGGAGCGCAGGCACTTTGTCCGGATGTCCTTGATGCCGGCCGCCTCCAAAACGGCACGCACGGGTCCGCCCGCGATAACACCGGTACCGGGAGCGGCGGGCTTGNNGCCGATGACCTCATGGGGGATCGTGGTGCCCGAGAGGCAGATCTGCACCATATTCTTCTTCGCGTCTTCAATGCCCTTGCGAATCGCCTCGGGCACCTCGGAAGCTTTACCCAAACCGAAGCCGACCTTGCCTTTTTCGTTTCCGACAACGACAAGCGCGGAAAATTTGAAAATACGTCCGCCCTTTACGGTCTTCGATACACGGTTAAGCGAGACGACCTTTTCCGTAAATTCGCTGGGTTCTCTTTCAAATCTAGCCATTTGCGTTCTCCTCCCGACTAAAATACAAGGCCGCCCTCGCGGGCTCCTTCGGCCAGAGCCTTAACCCGACCGTGATACAGGTATCCGCCGCGGTCGAAGACTACGGTTTCGATCCCTTTCGCTCTGGCACGTTCGGCCACCATGATGCCGACCTTCTTGGCCGCCTCACAGTTTCCGCCCTTTCCGTCAAAATCCTTGTCCAAGGAGGATGCGGCAGCGAGGGTGCTACCGTTCACGTCGTCAATAATCTGGGCATAAATATTGGTTTCGCTGCGAAATACGTTCAGGCGCGGTCTTTCGGGCGTGCCGAAAACAGTTGCGCGCACTCTTTTATGCCGCTTTTTCCGCTGAGCTCTGGTATCTGGTCTGTTTATCATCTCGGCACACCTCCTTTACTTCTTCACGCCGGTCTTGCCGACTTTGCGGCGAATCACTTCGTCCGCATACTTGATTCCCTTTCCCTTGTAGNNAGTAGGGCTCGGGCGGACGGCACTTGCGAATCTCGGCCGCGAACTGTCCGACCTGCTGCTTGTCGCAGCCGTTTACCACAATTCTGTTCGGAGCCGGAACATCCAAGGTAATCCCGGGCACTTCGTCCATGATCACCTGATGGGAATAGCCCAAATTCATCACGATCTGGTTTCCCTGCTTCTGCGCGCGGTAGCCCACGCCGTTTACTTCGAGTTCCTTTTTGAACCCCTGCGTCACGCCAACCACCATATTGTTCAGCAGCGTGCGCGTCAGTCCGTGCAGGCTGCGGTTTTCCTTCAGGTCGTTGGGACGCTTTACATGAATCACGCCGTTTTCCTGTTCCAGAATCATATTGGGATGCAGCTTCTGGGTCAGGGTGCCCTTAGGTCCTTTCACCGTCACTTCGTTTTCCGGAGTAATGGTAACCTGAACTCCCGCGGGAACGGCGATCGGCATTCTGCCTATTCTCGACATCTTCGAACCCCCTACCACACAAACGCAAGGACCTCGCCGCCGACGTGNNGTCGGTCATGACGCCCTTGGATGTAGAAATAATGGCAATGCCCAAGCCCCGCAGGACGCTGGGAAGCTCTTCCGCGCCGACGTAAACGCGCAGTCCGGGTTTGGAAACGCGCCGCAGACCGGTAATCACCTTTTCCTTGCCCTGGTTGTATTTCAGGGTAATCCGGATGACGCCCTGCGTTCCGTCGTCAATGAGCTGATAGTTTCTGATATAACCCTCTTCGAGCAAAATTTCCGCAATGGCCTTCTTCATCTTCGAAGCGGGAATGTCAACGGTGTCGTGTTTTGCCGAATTCGCGTTGCGGATGCGTGTGAGCATATCCGCAATGGGGTCTGTAATCTGCATGACAAAACCTCCTTTAAAAGGTTACAGGCTTTCGCCTGTGAAGGCGGCGGGTATCAGGGGTATGGCCACTTTTCGGCTGTCCTTCCCTGACTTCGGCCGTCTGATGAATTTTACCAGGACGCTTTTTTAACGCCGGGGATTTCTCCCTTATAGGCCAGTTCCCGGAAACAGATA
Organism: Clostridiales bacterium UBA1446; assembly: GCA_002329245.1. Taxonomy (GTDB): domain Bacteria; phylum Bacillota; class Clostridia; order Oscillospirales; family Oscillospiraceae; genus UBA1446. The sequence continues at coordinate 1,079 of DCTG01000034.1, read as the reverse complement.
CGGCAGATGCCGTAATCGCGCAGATAGGCATGCGGACGTCCGCAGAGCTTGCAGCGGTTGTAGCGCCTGCTGGAATATTTGGCCGGCCTTTGCTGCTTTAAAATCATGGACTTCTTCGCCATTTTTATCCTCCCCTTAGCTGCGGACAAAAGGAGCGCCGATTTGGGTCAGCAGTTCCTTCGCCTCTTCGTCGGTTTTCGCGGTCGTGCAGATTACAATGTTCATGCCGCGAATCTTGTCGATCTTGTCGTATTCGATTTCGGGGAAAATGAGCTGCTCTTTCACGCCGAGCGCATAGTTTCCGCGGCCGTCAAACGCGTTGGGGTTGATCCCGCGGAAGTCGCGCACGCGGGGAAGAGCAACGTTCAGCAGGCGGTCCAAAAACTCCCACATCCGGTCGCCCCGGAGCGTCACTTTAGCGCCGATGCTCATGCCCTCGCGCACCTTGAAGTTGGCGACGGACTTTTTCGCCTTGGTGACGACCGCGCGCTGGCCGGTGATTGCGGTGAGGTCCCTGACCACCGCTTCGAGCACCTTCGCGTTGTCCCGCGCCTCGCCGCAGCCTACGTTGACCACGATCTTTTCAAGACGGGGAATCTGCATCGGGCTTTTGTATCCAAACTTCTGCATAAGAGCAGGAGCGATCTCTTGCTGATACTTTGTTTTCAGTCTTGGCATTGTCAATGCTCCCCTCCGTTAAATTTCCGCGCCGCAACGCTTGCACACGCGCACCTTTTCTCCGTCGGGCAGGATTTTGCTCGCGGGGCGCGTAGGCTGGCTGCATTTGGGGCATACGCGCATGACCTTGCATGCGTAAATGGGGGCTTCCTTCTTCGTAATGCCGCCGCGGTCCGACTTCGAAGCCTTTCTGTTCGGCTTGCGGTGCTGCGTTACAATGTTGACGCCCTGCACGATGACCTTCCCGGCTTTCGGGTCCGTCTCGAGCACCTTGCCCTGTTTTCCTTTGTTTTTGCCGGACAATACCACAACGGTATCGTCTTTTCGTACATTCATGCTTGCCATATTCTCCGTACCCTCCCTATATGACTTCAGGGGCCAGGGACAGGATCTTCATATAA
>DCTG01000023.1:12796-18457 GCA_002329245.1 Clostridiales bacterium UBA1446 | reverse complement strand
GTTGTTGTCAAGGACGGCACGATTACCCTCACGCAGGGCATCGATTACACGGTAAGCTACAGCAACAATACAGACGCGGGAACGGCGACGGTTACCGTAACGGGCATCGGAAACTATGCCGGCAACAGCGGCACAACAACGTTTACAATCGACCGGCTAGATATTACAGGCGCCTCGGTCGGTACGTTTGAAGCCTTGGTTTATACCGGTACGGCTCAGACACCGTCCGCTTCCGTGACAAAGAACAGCCTTCCCGTAACCGGCACATGGAGCCCCGTCACGAATGTCGGACAGACAACCACATTTACGGCAACCGGAAACTTCACGGGAAGCATAGAGATTGATCCCGGAATGGCAAAGGCCGACCCTTCTTACACAGTCCCGACAGGGCTTACGGCAACATACGGTCAGATACTTTCTGATGTCGCTCTACCGGAAAGATTTTCGTGGACAACTCCGACAGACGCCGTTGGCAGCGTCGGAACGAACAGCTTCACCGTCAGCTACACACCGTCAGATACAGCGAACTACAACATAATCAACAATATTGACGTTACTGTTGCAGTTGCACCAAAAGTGATCGAATTCACTGTGGATGACATACCCGCGGCAACCTATAACGGCACACCCCTTACCCCGACGGTTGTTGTCAAGGACGGCACGATTCCCCTCACCCAGGAAACCGATTACACGGTTAGCTACAGCGACAATACAAACGCGGGAACGGCAACGGTTACCGTAACGGGTATTGCTAACTATGAAGGCAGCAGCGGCACAACAACGTTTACAATTTCACCGAAGGTAATTGCTTTCTCGATAGACAGTATTCCGCCGGCAACCTATAACGGCACAGCTCATACTCCGACAGTCGTTGCAAAGGACGGCACGATTACCCTCACAAAGGACACCGATTACACGGTTAGCTACAGCGACAATACAGACGTGGGAACGGCGACGGTTACCGTAACGGGTATTGCTAACTATGAAGGCAGCAGCGGTACAATAACGTTTACAATCGACCGGCTAGATATTGCAGGCGCCTCGGTTGGTACGTTTGAAGCCTTAACGTATGACGGTACGGCTCAAACACCGTCCGCCACCGTGACAAAGGACAGCTTTACCATAACCGGTACATGGAGCCCCGTCACAAATGTCGGTGAAAGAACCACCTTTACGGCAACCGGCAACTTCACGGGAACCATAGCAGATATCGATCCCGGAATGGAAAAGGCCGACCCTTCTTACACAGTCCCGACAGGGCTTACGGCAACATACGGTCAGATACTTTCTGATGTCGCTCTGCCGACAGGATTTTCATGGACAGCTCCGACAGCCGCCGTTGGCAGCGTCGGAACCAACAGCTTCCCTGTTATCTACACACCGTCAGATACAACGAACTACAACACCATTAACAATATTGACGTTACTGTTGCAGTTTCACCAAAGGTAATCGTTTTTTCAGTTGACGAAATACCCTCGGTAACCTATAACGGCACACCTCATACCCCGACGGTTGTTGTAAAGGACGACACGATTACCCTCATAAAGGACACCGATTACACGGTTAGCTACAGCGACAATACAGACGCGGGAACGGCAACGGTTACCGTAACGGGTATTGGAAACTATGAAGGCAGCAGCGCCACAATAACATTTTCAATCATCATGTGGGATACAACAGAAACAACTAACCCTGTCAATGTGAAAATCACCACGACATCCGGCACTACTGCGAATCCTAATGGTGTGAAGGTAACCACTACAGGAAATATGACATCTGTAGCGCTCTCTGAAAACATCATGGGCAAGTTCGTAAAGGACGCCATTGAAGAAGGCAAAGAAGAAAACAAGGCAAGCGTGACAGTGACAGTTGGAGCACCCGACAAGTCTAGAACTGTGGCAGTCGGTATTCCTGTTCCTGCCATTGAGGAACTGGTAAAGAGCAGTGAAAATGCAACCATGACAGTGGAATCTCCTGTTGGCAGCGTGACTCTTGACAAGGATGCACTCAACACCACGGCGGCGCATGCAACCGGAGATACGGTGGTCCTTGCGGTCACTAAGGTCGATAAGAGCAGGTTACCGGCAGATCAGCAGAAGCTTGTTGGTGACAGACCTGTTATTGACCTGACCATCACTTCGAATGGAAAGCAAATTTCACAGCTCAATGGCACAGCAACAATAAGCATTCCTTATACGCCGGCAGAAAAAGAAGATACATCCAATCTGGTCGTTTGGTTCCTGACAGACAGTGGTGATTTAGTGCCGATGGCTTGCGAATATCAGGATGGCAGGGTAACATTCAAAACTACACACTTCTCTAAGTATGTAGTAGCAAATTTCCCCTTCAAAGACGTTGCGGAAGGCAACTGGTTCTATAACAGCGTGGCTAAGATGTATAGCCTTGGCATTATGAACGGCACATCCGATACGGCATTCTCACCCAGCGAAAGTGCAACTCGCGGAATGGTCGTCACCATGCTGTACAGACTGGCAAGTCAGCCGGAGGTTCCTTTAACGGTCACCTTCTCTGATGTTCAAAGCGGAGCTTATTACGAGAAAGCAGTAATCTGGGCAAGCCGGAACGGCTTCGTAAACGGTGTCGGAGAAGGCAAGTACGCACCGAATACTTCCGTTACAAGAGAGCAGCTCGTAGCTATCCTTTACAGATATGCAGGCTCTCCCGTGATCACCATGGAAGACGTTCTGTCTACTTACTCTGACAGCGATAAGATTGATGACTACGCAAAGTTAGCATTTGCCTGGGCAGTCAAGACAGGAGTCATTCAGGGTAATGCAGACAAAACACTGAATCCCGATGGCAAAGCAACCAGAGCCGAAATCGCAACGATGTTCACAAACTACATTGAAAACGTAAAGTAAGGCATAGAATCCATACTGCCTGCGCTGTTTTGACTCGGAATCTCGGGCTTGCTCACAAATCAGCTTGAGAATTGACCAAACCTTGACCAGCTCTACGGTAAGACAAAAAAAGGCCGGGCGGTTTCCCCTGGGACCAAGTGGGAAACCGCCCGGTTTTATTATAAGCCATACAGGAGTGATGAAACCCGAGAAATCAGGCGGAACGCCTTACCTTCTTAATATGCTTTTCATCAATTTATTTTTGTATTACTAATTCCCTATACGAATCCGCAGCAAAGTTTAGCGGGGCACGTCTTGAATCATGCATGCTTCCCTATTCGCTTTTTCTATGATATGATTCTATTAATCTTTGGGAAAAAATCGAAAACAGCGACTATATAATCGAAACGAGGGTTGGGCATGATAAAATCCCTTTTAAACAGGCTCCCGTTTTCCTATGCGTGGGTGATATTGGTCATCCTCTTTTTGGGGCTTCTCACCTCATTCGGAGCGAGAACTTCCTTTGGAGCCTTTATCACCCCCTGGGAAACTGATTTTAACATCAGCAGGACGGCTGTTACCTCCATATCGACGCTGAGCTTTATCGTATTCGCCGTGGCGCAGCCGCTCGCCGGAAAACTCAACGATCAGTTTGGCGGACGTATCGTGCCGTCCGTCAGCATTATTCTTGTCGGCTCTTGTCTGTTGCTCAGCTCACTGGCCACCCGGCTCTGGCAGCTGTTTCTCATTTATGGGATCGGCTTTTCTTTGGGCGTGGCAGGCTGCTCCAATGTAATCGCCGCAGCCGTAATTACCAAATGGTTTAAAGCCAAACAGGGGTTTGCGTTAGGTCTTGCCGTATCCGGAATGGCGGTCGGACAACTGATTGTCGTCCCCTCTTCCCTGTTTCTGATCGAGCGGTACGGCTGGAGAACCTCCATGGCCGTAATCGGGCTGGTTATCTGCGCCGTCGTGGTTCCCTTGACGATCCTGTTCGTTCGGTCAAAGCCGGAAGATTTCGGGCTGGAGCCCTATGGGGCTTCTTCCGCAGAGCGCCGGGATCCCTCGGAGAAGGAGCGAAACACTAGCCCGCGCGCGGAAACAACCGTCTTTGGCGTCATGAAGATTCCGGCATTCTGGCAACTGGCGGTTCCGTATTTCATATGCGGGTTTACCGACGTGGGTTTCATCACCACGCATTTAATCCCGTTTACACAGGGCCGGGGATTCGGCACAGCCATCGCAGCCCTCACCTTCAGCGTCATTGCGGCTCTCAATATCGTCGGAACAATCGTAACGGGTCATTTGTCAGACCATTTTCACCGAAGCAGGCAACTGGGGATAATCTATTCCGTAAGAGCAATTACCTTCCTGTTTCTGCTTCTCATCCAAAGCCCCTGGCTTCTGATTCCTTTTGCCGTGGTTTACGGAGCAACCGAAATGGCTTCCATCGCCCCCACCAGCTCCTTGGCGGCCAGTTTATTTGACCAATACTCCGTCGGGACGATTATCGGTTTTATCTCCGTCAGCCACCAGATCGGCGGCGCGCTCGGCTCGTGGATTCCGGGTATTCTGTTTGATCTTACCGGTTCCTATCACAGCGTACTCATTCTTTCAATTGTATTGTTGGCAGGAAGCGCGCTATTGGTCCTGCAGGCACCCGACCCCCGGAAAACAGCAACTGCGAAGAGAAAGAACGCATAAGACCGGCATCGAACGCCTTTGGCGGAAAGGAGTATGTTTCGGATGAAAAAAACAGTTAAAAACAACGTGCACTGGGTTGGCAAGGTTGACTGGGAACTGCGGAAATTTCACGGCGACGAGTATTCTACCCATAAAGGCTCCACGTATAATTCCTATTTGATTCAAGAAGAAAAAACCGTTTTAATCGACACGGTCTGGGCCCCCTTTGCAGAGGAGTTCGTCGCCAACTTAGCCGGTGAAATTGATTTGAACAAAATTGATTTCATTGTTGCCAATCACGGGGAGGTCGACCACAGCGGCGCCTTGCCCGCCTTACTCAGACGCATTCCGGACAAGCCTGTCTATTGTACCGCAAACGCGGTGAAATCACTCAAAGGGCAGTATCATCAGGACTGGAATTTTCACGTTGTCAAAACCGGGGACAGAATTGCTATCGGGAATGGCAAGGAACTCATATTCGTGGAAATGCCGATGCTGCATTGGCCGGACAGCATGGCCACATATTTGACGGGGGACAATATTCTCTTCAGCAACGACGCGTTCGGACAGCATTTAGCCAACGAGGGCCTGTTTAACGACTTGGTTGACCAATGCGAGCTTTTCTGCGAATCGCTGAAATACTACGCGAATATCCTAACCCCCTTCAGTTCTATTCTGAAAAAGAAGTTAAACGAAATTGCCGCGTTGAACCTTCCGATCGAAATGATCGCGACAAGCCATGGAGTCATCTGGAGAGATAACCCGGCGCAGATTATCGAACGGTACGCCCGCTGGTCGGACGATTACCAGGAAAATCAAATCACCATTATCTATGACACGATGTGGAACGGAACGAAGCTGCTTGCCGAAAAAATAGCGGAAGGAATCCGATTGGTCGACAAGGATACGGTCGTTAAGGTCTGTAATCTTGCCAAGAGCGATGCAAACGATCTGATTTGCGAGGTGTTTAAGTCAAAAACGGTTGTGATCGGTTCTCCGACGATTTCAAACAGCATTCTGCATTCGATAGCGGGATTTCTTCAACTCATGAAAGAACTCCGGTTCAAGGGCAAAAAGGCGGCGGCTTTTGGCTGTTATGGCTGGAGCGGAGAATCC
>DCTG01000023.1:225-12752 GCA_002329245.1 Clostridiales bacterium UBA1446 | reverse complement strand
CTTCAGGTATATCCACGGCTGCCGGTTTGTTCCCATATGCTCCCCCCGCTATGGTCCCGAAGGCGAAACCAGAGCGGTTTTCCGATTATTTCTATCCGAAGAATGCCAAGAGAAGTGCGGTTGAAATCATGGCGGAATTACAGTATAATTTTTATGCAGATGATTCTGCGCCCCTTTATATGTATTCCGCAGCTTTTTCGTGTTTTCAGGCTTGGAGGAACCCTATGAATGAGCTTCAGATCAAATATTTCTTTTCTGTTGCTGAGACTGGAAGTTATACGCAGGCGGCCATAGATCAGAATGTCAGCCAGCCTGCTATCAGCAAGCAAATAACCGCGCTTGAAAATGAGCTTGGCGTTACTTTATTTGAGCGAAACAACAATTGCACCGTCTTGAGTGAAAGCGGCAAGCTGTTTTATGATTGCTTTCGTCGAATCAATCAGGATTTAGAGAATACGAGGCGGCTTGCGCAAATGAAGCATGCCTCAAAAGGGAAAGGCAGCTTAACTGCGAGACTTGCCTTTTTTATAGACTGGGATCTGTTTTTTATGGCGCCTCTGGTGCAATCCCTTCATAAGGATTTTCCCGAACTGAATCTTGAGATCGAAAGCCGGGGAAAATTTGAAATCGCCTCGGCGATTATGGACCCGAGCATTGACGCAACGATCTGTTTTTATCATATGGTACCCAAGGATATGGAAAATAAAATTGCTTCCCGGTTTTTATGCGAGATTCAGCGAACCCTCCTATGTTCGGCGAAACACCCGTTGGCGGGAAAGCCCGATGTAAAGCTTTCGGATTTTAAAGACGAGGATTGTATTGTTATTTATTCTCCCACGCACCCGGAACCATGCCGAACGATTCGGAAAATTTGCGAATCTCACGGATTTGAGCCGAAATTCATACTGAAATCGAACCACGATTCCGTAGTGATGACCGTGCAGAGCGGGCATGGATACTGCATTTTTGACGAATGGTCCAGGAATACGTCAAACCGGCATTTTTTCTCTATGCCGTTGGATTACACCCGGCCGGTCGGTTATTTTTGGAGAAGGGATAACGGCAACCCCGCGATTCCTATTATCGCTGACGCGGTGGAAAGAATTATCCGGGAGCGCAAAGCAGAAAAGGAAGGCAAATAATCTATCATGGATACCATAAAGTATCGCGTTCTACTTTCTGTTATGGAAACAGGCAGTTTTACTCTGACGGCGGACAAGCTCGGGTATACGCAGTCCGGAGTCAGCCATATAATCCAGAATATGGAGAATGAATTCGGGTTACCGCTTTTCATTCGTGATAACCGAAAAGTTATACCGACCTCCGCCGCGTTAGAGATTATGCCGATGATAAAGGATTTGATATCTTCCGAAGACAACATCCTTCAGACAGTCGGCGGCCTGTTGGGCCTTTATCACGGGACCATCCGCGTCGCCGCGGGAATCTATCCCATGGTTCGTTGGATGCCAAGGATTATCAAGGAGTTTAATCAAAAATACCCCGATATTCAAATCTATCTTGTTGACGGCAACTATGAGCAAATTGAAAGTATANNCTGGATCTCGGTTTTCTGTCTCTCCCGACGAAAGAAAATCTTGAGTCCCTCCCTTTGTATGAAGAACGTCTCATGGTCGTGCTGCCAAAGGGACATCCGCTTGCCGCCAAGCCCATCCTCTCGCTTTCCGAAATAGTGGGAGAACCGTTTATTATTCCCGGAGAGAGCTCCCGCAGCCATGTTTGGGAACTGTTTACACGTCACGGCTTTCCATTTCCAAAAGTGTATTCTTCGCCGGTGGATTACGTAACCATATCTCTGGTCAAGGAAGGTCTGGGTTTAAGCATTATCCCCGAGTTGATTCTGCGCGACTTTTCGGCCAACATCGAAGCGAGATACCTGTTGGAAGAAGACGCCGTGCGCACGCTTGGCGTTGCGATGCTGTCTCTTTCAAAGTGCTCGTCGGCAACCCATAAATTCTTAGAGGTCATTAAAAAAACCTTTTCCTCGGAAAATATCTTCCATCTTATATAAAATCTGCAAGCCGTTTTTCTCCCGGGCATCTGATTTTGAGCTATAACATTCCGGTATGATTTTTTTGTTTTACCGGAATGTTATTTTGTTTTTCGGGCCATGAAGCGAGGATTCTTAATTTCCTTGCAATCAAAAGACTGACAGAAAATAAGTACGTTAATTCATTCACAATTTACCCGTTTCCATCATTACAGTTTTGAATGAGTGGCATTCGGATAATTCGCTTTTGTAATGTCTCAAACTTAGATAAGATAGTTATGGAAGAAATACCTGTTTTGCTTGCGCTCAATTTATGGAAGCGACCATTCGGTCTGAGATTCTGCTCTGCCTTAGCCTTATGATTAAAACTTAAAGGAGAGGATATTCATGATAAAAGAGTACATGCAGCGCACTCCGGTTATGTTTGGGGAAGGAGCGCTTCAGGCGCTTGGCCAGAAACTTGCGGAAATGGGCTGCAAGAAAGCTATGTGCGTTTTTGATGACGGTGTGAAAATGGCCGGCATAAGCAAAAAAGCCGAAGACAGTCTCAAATCCGCCGGAATTGACTATATCGTATTTGATCGCGTACTGCCGGATCCTCCCGATTATCTGATGGACGAAGCAGGCGAGATCGCAAGAAAAGCGGGCGTCGACTGCGTGATTGGCGTCGGCGGCGGCTCGAGCATGGATACGGCGAAAGCAATCGCTGTCCTGCAGGGGAATCCTCCCCCGATCAACAATTACATGAACTTGAACGGCCCTCCCTTCACGGTGAAAAGCGGCGTTCGGACGATTCTTGTCCCGACATCCGCCGGCACCGGGAGCGAGGTTACCCAGATGTCTATCGTCACCGACACAAAAAACAATATTAAGGTGCCGATTTTTACTGACAGCACATTAGCCGTGGTGGATCCATCTCTTTGTATTACGGCTCCTCCCCATGTGACCGCGAACTCCGGCCTTGACGCCCTGGCGCACGCATCCGAAGCCATTACGGCGGTCAACTGGAATCCTTACGCCGAAGTGCNNATCGAGCGGATTGGCAAATATCTGCCCATAGCCTGCAAGAACGGGTCGGATCTGAAGGCCCGCTCGGAACTGAGTCTTGCCGCAAACTGGGCAGGCATTGCCTTCGCCTCCACCGATGTGCAAATTGGCCACGGCGCTGCAGACTCGATCGCCGCCAGCTATCATACCCCCCACGGTCTCAACTGCGCTTGGGCCACGCCCGGGGTTCAGGAGCTGGTCGCGTCCGCTGTTCCCGATAAAGTAAAATTAGTCGGGACAGCCTTAGGCGTTGTGTTCAACGGCTCCGAAAGCCCGGAAGAAATCGGAGTCAAAACGGCAGACGCCTGCCGCGCCCTGATGCGGGAGGTCGGCATAAAGACGTTTTCCGAAATGGGATTTGAACGGGACGTCATTGTGAAGAATGGAATTCCGTATGTGTTGAACAGTCCTCTCCGTTTCAACTGCCCGGTTGAAATCAATGCGCAAAGCGCCGAGCGGCTCCTTTCCCTTATCTACGACAAATACTGTTAGGGCGAAGGTCCTCTTTCATGTTTCGTATCGCGGCCAGCCGCGAGTCGATATTAAACCAATAAACAGGAGGAAAGCAGCATGAAGAGAAAAACACTTGCATTTATCCTTGCGATCGCGATGTCATTTGTTCTGGCAGCCTGTGGCTCTTCCGGAACAGGCGGCAATCCCAGCGGCGCCGCCGGGGGAAGTAATGCTTCCGGCGATGTCCCGTCTGTCATCAAGGTCGGCGTGATCAACTGTTCCACCGGCGTTTTGGCCGCCATGGGCGAAGGCACTCCCTGGACGGAAGACTTTTTCACCGACTACATCAACAACACCCTTGGCGGAATCTACTTTGAAGATTATGATAAGAAGCTGCCGGTCGAAGTGGTAATCTACGACAATGAAAGCTCCGTTACCAAGGCTTCCGAACTGACCGCCAAGGCAATCACGGAAGACGGCGTCAATGTGATTCTTGCCCGTCATACGCCCGACCTGGTGGTTCCCATTTCCGCGGTTGCGGATTCCTATGGCGTGCCCTGCATTGCCTTTGACTGCCCCTTGGGCCCCTGGCTGGCAAACGGCCCCTATGAATGGGCGTTTCTTGCGCACACCGACAGCCCGACCTATGTTGCAGCTTACTCCTCCATCTGGAAAGCGGCCGGTTATGTCGCCGGCGAACCCAACGCCACCATCGGCCTGATCTTTGCCAACGATACGGACGGCACGGTGCTCAGCCCCCAGTACAGGTCCGAGCTTGAAAAAGACGGCTGGAGCTGCCTAGATCCCGGCCTCTACACCGCAGGCACCACCGATTACAGCAACCTGATCCAGCAGTATAAGGACAATAACATCGAGGTCATTTTCGGCACCATGACCAATCCTGAGTTCGCCGCCTTCTGGGTACAGTGCCAGCAGATGGGTTATCAGCCGAAAATCGTCGTGGTCGGTAAAGCCTACATGCTGGAATCCCAGGCTCTTGCCGTAGGCGCCGAACTTATGGACGGCATCTGCCTTGAAGGTTGGTGGCATGAATCCTTCCCCTATAAATCGGAGGTCGTCGGCATCACAAACCAGGAATTTGCCGCTAAGTACGCCGAGGAAATGGGAGTTGACTGCANNGCCGCAGGCCGCCAACTTTGCTTCCTGGGAAGTCATGATCGACGCACTCAACCGCGCGTCCAACTTGGAGCCGGAGACCATTCGCGCAGCGATTGCCGCTACGGATCTCAATACCGTTATGGGTCATGTCGTGTATCAGGACGACAACGGCTGCCCGCTGCCCTGCGTTGGAGCCCAGTGGGTTCTCCAGCCGGACGGAAGCCTGAAGCAGGAAATTGTCAGCAACGGCGATCCCAGCAACGGTATTTCGACCACCGCAGAAATCAAAACTTCCGGCTTTGCCTGGATGAAATAACCGCATTCAGCCAAGCAAAACCGTATGTATTGGGGACCGGATTTCCGGTTCCCCAATACCCCGAAGCGCCGGAGTGCAACTCCGGCTTTTCGGGGTATTGGGGTCTTAACACAGCCCGCGCTGACGGGCAATACAGGTATGGCCGGAGAAATGGAGGATCATAACAGAATGGAAGCTTTACTCCAGTTCAAACACGTAGACGCCGGGTACGGGCGCGTCAAAATCCTCTCCGACCTCAACTTTGAGGTCTATCCAGGAGAAGTATTCGGTGTAATCGGACCAAACGGCTGCGGAAAAACCACAATGTTCAACGCTTTGTTAGGACATATCATTCCGACCAAAGGGGAAATTATTTTCAACGGCGTGGACATCACAAAACGCAGCCCGAACGAGCGATGCCGCATGGGTATTGGCCGAACCTATCAGATTCCACGGCCGTTTGTCAGCATGACGGTATTTGAAAACGTTCTAGTTTCCGCCGTATATGGCGGAAAGCATTCGGAACACGCCGCCAGACCCATCGCATTAAACGCGTTGCGTTTGACCGGCTTATATGATAAGCGCGAGACGGTGGCAGGGACGCTTACCCTGCTTGATCTCAAACGGCTGGAGATTGCACGGGCGTTAGGCTCCGAACCCACCCTGCTGCTGCTTGACGAAGTGGCCGCAGGACTTACCGAGGCTGAAGTCCATGAAGTCATGGATTTGGTCGCGCAGCTTCGATCGGGCGGCCAGACCATTATCTGGATTGAACATGTAATTGAAACGATGGTAAAATCCACAAATCGGTTGATGTGTATGTGCACCGGGACAAATTTGGTAACCGGGGAACCGCTTGAGATTATGAACTCTCAGCAGGTCCAGGAAGTCTATCTGGGAGCGGAGGAGGACGACGATGAGTGAACCTATTCTGAGCGTCGAGAAGGTCGAGGTCAAATACGGAGCATTTGTGGCCGTCCGCAACGCTTCGCTCGCAGTGCCCGAAAAATCCATCGTATCGCTCATCGGATCCAATGGCGCGGGAAAATCCACGCTGATGGACGCGATCGCCGGAATCCATAGCCCCAGCGGCGGAAGGATTCTGTTCAAAGGCGAGGATATTACGGGCATGCCCTCCAGCAAAGTGGTAGAACGGGGACTTTCCCTTGTGCCCCAAGGCAGCCGCTGCTTTGTCCGTATGAGCGTAGAGGACAACTTGCTTACCGGAGCTTTTCCCAAGCGCGCCCGCGCGAACGCAAAAAGCTCGCTTGAGAAGGTTTATGAGCTGTTTCCGGTTCTGAAACAAAAACGGAAGGAACTCTCGGGGAACCTTTCCGGAGGCCAGCGCCAGATGGTGGCAATCGGCAGGGCTTTGATGGCCAATCCGGAACTGATTCTGTTTGATGAAATCTCTCTTGGACTTGCCCCCACCATTATTAAGGACATCTATGCGAGGATCCGCCAGATTAACCAGGAGGGCATGAGTATCGTTCTGGTGGAACAGGACGTCGTGCGCAGCAAAAAAACCAGCCAATTCAGCTACATCATGCTCAAAGGATCCGTGGTTCTTTCCGGCCGGTCCAAGGAGCTAAGCGATGAAGAAATCAAAAACGCCTATTTCGGTATTTGAAAGGCCGATTAAATAAGGGGGGAAGTTAAAATGGCACAAGCGATCTTGCAGGGCGTTTTGCTCGGCGGTGTTTTTGCTCTCTGCGGAATCGGCATGAGCATGATTTTTGGCATTGTAAAACTGACAAACCTTGCTCATGGAGAACTCTTGATTCTTGCCGCCTACTTAAGCGCCGTGATGACACAACACTGGGGAATGAATCCTCTGGTTACCATACTGATTGTGGCGCCCATCATGTTCGGCGCGGGCTATCTGATGCAGCGGGGCCTTATAAACCGGGTGATCGGAACGGATGCGGGCGAAGAACCCTCGCTTCTGATGACGTTCGGGATTTCCATTATTCTTCAAAACCTGATGCTGCTGATCTTTTCTGCCAACCCCCAGATGCTTAAGGTTGGTTACCGGACGGCAAGCATCCGGATCACGGATCATCTGAGCGTTCCCATCCTTTACCTGCTCAACTTCATCTTTTGCGTTATCATTATTATTGCGCTCAGCGCCTTTTTGAACCGCACCCATTTAGGCAGGTCAATTCGTGCCGTAAGCGACGACAACGATGCCGCCGCTCTGATGGGAATCAGCGTTAAACAGACCTATGCCATCGCGATGGGCATCGCCATGGCCACCGCGGCAATCTCGGGCATCCTCGTTGGCACAACCTTCAATTTTTATCCCACCACCGGCCAGGAATACCTTTTAATCGCATTCGGCGTGGTCGTAATCGGAGGGATGGGCAGTATTCCCGGCACCTTTGTCGGCGGCGTGATTTTCGGGCTTGCCCGTTCCTTAGGGACGGTATTGTTCGGCATCACGTATCAGATGCTAGCCGGATATATCATATTGATCCTCATGCTCATCATCAGGCCGAAGGGCCTGTTCTCCAGATGAGCCGGGGCCGGTTTGGGAGGAGGTAAAACGAGTTGAAGAATTTTTCGATCCGACAGAACAAGCCAAGGCTCATTAAGTTGGGGCTTCTTATATGCGTGATAGCCATTTTGTATCTATTGCCCTTTACCGGAATGGGTACGGGAAACGCCATGCGTATCGGCATCAACATTTTCCTCTATATCGCCATGGCGGAAATGTGGAACCTCATGGCAGGTTATGCAGGCATGATCTCCTTAGGCCAGCAGCTCTTTATCGGCGTGTCCGGTTACGCGATTGCCGTGGTCTGCACCACATACGGACTCCCGTTCTGGGTTGGCTTTTTAGTGGGCGGCGTAATCTCCGCGATGCTGGCCTTTTGCCTTTCTCTGCTTCTGCTTAAGATGCGGGGCATGTACTTTGCCATTTCCACCTGGGTTTTCGCCGAAATGGTGAAAATCATTTTTACCGGGTGGAAGCTCGTCAACTACGGGGGCGGCATGTCAATCAAACTCAAACCGTATCCGACAGCGAGCACGCAGTACCTCATGTGCCTTTCCCTTTGCGTCTTTTCCATCCTGCTTGTTTATTTTCTCATGAACTCCAAAACAGGCCTTGGCCTGACCGCCATGCGCAATGATCTCGACGCGGCGGCCGGCGCAGGCGTCAATATCTTCCGCACCAGAATGATCTGCTTTATGATCAGCGGCTTTGTAACCGGCGTGGCAAGCGCAATGTTCTATCTCTTTAAAATCACCATTTATCCCAACGGCGGCTTCAGCTCCGAGTGGACCATCGCCTTGGTGGTCTCGGTTATCATCGGCGGAATCGGAACCATTGCCGGACCTGTAATCGGCGCTATCGTCTATGTTGCGCTCTTTAACTTCCTCGCCAACTACGCCGGATACAGCAACGTGATTCTCGGCGTCATTGCCATTGCCGTTATTCTGCTCCTGCCAAAAGGCATTGTCGGAACCCTGCAAAGCAAACTCCATTTTGAATTATTTTCCTCCCGACGCCTTTCCAAAGAGTAGTTTTATTGACGCATCCGCTCGTTCCATTCATGCAATCATACCGACGGCAGAGTGTTGGTAATTTAAGAAATTTGATTCGCAGGGAAGCCCGAGTTTTCGGTCTTCCCTGCGAATTTAATTTTACCGAATAAACCGCCTGCGAAAAAAATCTAACCCCGAACATCCATGCGTATTCGGGGCTAGAAAAAGCTTAATTATTGTACCCGCGCTTTTATGCAGGATTATTATCAACCGCCAAGGCGCTTAAGGTCGCGTTGTTAACAGTCAATCCGGGCGTAACGTCGATGATGGAGTTGGTTGAGAGCTGGACGGAATAGGTGTATAAGCCGGGAGCTAAGTTGCTGTCAAAATACTGGAATCCGAAGGCCTCGGCCTCCAGAACGTTAACAAGCGTGGAGAACGTGTAGGTGGAGCCGACATTGACCGGCGAGCCACCGTTAAAGCTTCTTGTCAGTTCAAAGTTCAGGGTTACCGAAATCCCGACAGGCAAGCTGATAATGCTTGAAAAATCCAACAGAACGGCCGGGTCGTTCATACCGCCGGTATCAATGGTGACATCAACAACATTAATCGGATTTGCCAGCAAAGTTGTTATAATCGGAAGCGGTCCCGCTCCTCCCGTTGAGGCGTTTAACTGAACGACTCTTTTCGGCCGCCCAATTCCGCCAACAAAAGCCGCGTTTGCGTGATAAGTCATAGCACTCACCTTAAATGAAAAATTTGAAGGATATTTCATCATAAAAGAGCTCTGCACTTGCACATGACTTGGCATTTATGAATCTATGCCCTTTCTTCTACATGATATGACACAAATCCGCATTTGTTACTTCCGGAAAGGCGGAACGGAGAAGGCGGTTTTCCATTGAAACAAAGAAGGCCCGCGCCGCCGATCCCCGGACGGCAAGAAGCGCTTTATATCGGGAAACTCGGACCGCTCGGACCGGGAAAGGCCGCCTTTTGCAGGATTCCGCGCAGCTTTTTTTGCACCAGAAAACGCAGCAGGCACAGAATTTGAGAAATCTGAACGGACGAAAACCTGTCGCTGCAAAAAAGCAGGAGCAGAAACCTTTCGCATAGGCTGAGTTTCGACAGGAATACAACCGTCCGGTTCCTTTTTTCCCCGGGAAGATCAAGTTGGTTTTCCCGCCGTTGATGAGCCGGCGAATCGCCGGATGCGTATCCGGGGTTTTTGCTCGTTCTTTTCATTGACCGGTACAAGCAACTCGCCGCTTTTATGCGGAAGGCTTCCAAATCGGCTTTGTCGGAAAGGATACGGAACGTATCTGAGAACGCGCCGGCGGTCAGCGCCTCGGCCGCTTTTATATCCAACACCGTATAAAACGCAAGACCGTAAAGTTCCTTTACGGCCGCGCTGTAAAGAGATTCGACCTGGTTTTTCTGTTCCGTTTCCGTCACGCAGTTTCACCCGACCCGATACTTATATCCTCTAACATAGTAAGACAAGATTGAGCAGGGATTTGGGACAGGAAATCATGCCTCACGATAAGAAATCCGGGCCAATCCTTTCGGGGCCCGGATACTATATGCAAGCGCTTTGCCGGAAAAATAAAATTTGGGGATAGCCGCCGCCCCCGGCACGGCGGAGGCGGCGGCTGGAGGGGGAGAAATACTGATGGGGCGCGAAGGATCCGTTCATTCGGCGAGCTTTACGCCCCGCGCAAATTGCAATACCTCGTCGGCCTCTAGTTCGCCGTGGACCAAAAACAGCCGTCCTTCCATTTCCCAGACGACGGACGCCATGGGGGATTTCACGATCAGAGTCCCGGCGTTCCCGTTTATCTCGATCGTCTCAATCCGGGACGCGTTTTCCGAATCAACCGCCACATTGCAGGAGGAGGAATACTCCGAATAGAGGAGAACCCGGCCGTCGGCATTTTCATAATGGATTCTTTTTATGCTTTCGGTTTCGGCGAAATCCTTGATTTCGAATCCTTCCGGCACATAGGAGGGGACATATTCGCCGGGCCGGTCAATGGTGAGCTTTCCGCCGGCGGCGTTTTCCTCCTCCCGCAGCTGAAAGGAAGTGTATTTTTCCTCCCCGCTGATTAAGAAGTTCAAAACCCGGACGCGAAACGCGCTGACGCTTCCCACGGCGAGTGAAAAGGTCAGCATTACAATCAGCGCGGCGGCCGCCGCATGACCGGCCGTTTTATGGAAGGCGTGTTTTCGGCCGGCGAAGGCGCGCTTTTTCAGTAGGACTGAAACCCGCTTTTCAAATTTTCTGACCTCGGCTTCGGCCGGAAGGTTTTCCGCGCCTTTCAGGCTTTCCTTTTCTTCCCACAGCAGGCGGCCTTCCCGTTTCGCCGCCTCAAATATGACCAGCCTGAACAGGCAGTCTTCATATTCCTCAAACAGTTTGTCCCGCAGCTGATCCGAACGATCCGGCATGGCTGTTCTTCTCCTTTTCCGCAAGCGCTCTTGCCGCTCTCCTTGCCCGGGTCAGATACTGCCGCACGCTGTCCGGCGAGATGCCGAGACTTTCCGCAATCTGTTCGTCCGGCAGTTCCAGCAAATATTTAAAATAAAGAATATCCTTTTGTCTCTGGGGCAGCTTTTCAATCACGCCGCNNCAGATATTCGATCTCGTCCTGACGCGCAATTTTTGTCTCCAAGCTTTCAGCCGGATCGGCAAATTCTTCGGCCATGTCGGACTCTTCGCCGTAATAGATATGTTTGTTCTGAACGTCCCTGCGTTTGATAAAGTTGATGGCGACGTTTCTGGATGTATAGACAACGTACGCGGCGGTTCTGCAACAGTCAAAGCCGCGAAGCAGAGAAACTTTTTCGATCAGTTTGATAAAAACGTCGTTGGTCAGGTCGTCAATCTCTTTTGCGTCGCGTAAGATCTTATAGATCGTTTTCCGCACGAGAGCGTAATAGTTTTCATAGAGCGCGAGCAGAAACGCCCTGTCATCCTTGTCGCTCAGTTCGGTTATCATCGCCAAAATCAACGGAATATCCCTCCTTTCCCCAATTCCAGGGTGCCGAGAAAAAGAAATGATTAGGATACAATTTATCTCATATGGGAACAATTTGCAAGATGAAAAGGGGATTTTAAACATATTCGCTCATAGAATTAAGAAAATATTAAGACCGCCGCGCTTTGGATTCGGTAAATCCTCCGCGCGGCAGCCCAAAGCTGCACAGNNCACAGGATTGCGTTTTCGTCCGGTTACAAACTTTCCCGGAGTATGAATGCGACGGGCCTACGGAAGTCACAATCCTTCGGCGCTTTCCACGACCGTCAGCCCCGCGGCAACGGCCATTTCATACAACCGCTTGTTTTTTTCATTGATTTCGCCATAGCTTTTCAGACAGTTAATCACCGTGCCGCAGGCGTATAAGCGCGCCAGCGCTCTTTGAAAAACTTCCTCACCGATCCGCTCAAAGCTCTTTTCAGAAAAGACCTCGCTTGCCAGGTCGTACGCGATTTGATAGTCTATGTCGTTTTCATGCAGGATACCGGTTGCAAACGGTATCCTTTTTCTTTGAAGCGTCCTGTACTCGGCAATTCCGGTTCCTCCCCCGGCGATGACGAAAACCCTCGGCTCCCCCTTCGGACGCTCCATCTCGAAGCTTCCGAACAGAGGGTTGTAGCTCCCGTTCGATAATTCATAGAGCTCACCGATCAGCTCTCTTTGAAAGATTTCACGCGGGGTTCCGAAATGCGTGATGTATTCGCCCTTCACGCACATCACCAGGTCCGAAACCTTCTGCGCCATATTCAGCTCGTGGAGCGACATGATGACCGTAATCCCGCGCTCCTCCGCCATGCTTCTCAATATGCCGAGCAGCTCGAGCGCGTAGCGCACGTCCAAATACGAGGTGGGTTCGTCGAGCACGATAATCTGCGGCTCCTGGCAGATCGCGCGCGCGAGCAGGACGCGCTGCCGCTGCCCGTCGCTGATTTCCGTAAAATCCCTGTCTCGGAGATCCCACGCGTTCACCAGTTCCATCGCGGCGCGGACCTGGGTGCGGTCCTCCTCCGACAGGATGCCGAGCAGGCCAGTATAGGGATACCGCCCCGTCGCGACGACATCCTCGCAGGTCATAAGC